>NZ_JAALDK010000002.1:1257756-1572196 GCF_013366925.1 Paraburkholderia youngii | reverse complement strand
CCGCGCAGCACGTTCACGCTGGTGTACGGCAACCGCAGCGTCGACCAGATCATGTTCGCCGAGGAGCTCGAGGATCTGAAGAACCGCTTCATGAACCGCTTCGTGCTGTATCACGTGCTGTCGGACGACCTGCAGGACGTCGAGCTCTTCAACGGCGTGCTCGACCAGCAGAAGTGCGCGGCGTTCCTCGACCAGCTGCTGCCGGCCGACGCGATCGACGAGGCGTTCATCTGCGGCCCCGCGCCGATGATGGACGCGGCCGAGGCGGCGCTGAAGGCTGCCGGCGTGCCGCCCGCGAAGGTGCACGTCGAGCGCTTCGGCACGCCGCTGCCGCAGGCGGGCGTGCCGCCCGTCGAGATCACCGCGGACACCCCGGCGGCCGACCTCGAGATCGTGCTCGACGGCAAGCGGCGCAGGCTGCGCCTGCCGTATCAGGGCATGAGCGTGCTCGACGTCGGGCTGCGCGCCGGTCTCGCGCTGCCGTATGCGTGCAAGGGCGGCGTGTGCTGCACGTGTCGCGCGAAGGTGCTCGAGGGCGAAGTGAAGATGGAAAAGAACTACACGCTCGAAGAACACGAGGTTCGCGACGGGTTCGTGCTGACGTGTCAGTGTCATCCGGTGAGCGAGAAGGTTGTCGTCAGTTACGACGAACGTTGAGCGCAAGCGCATCACACCCCCGTCTTCGATCAAAGTTCCATCTCATGTCTCATTCACTGTTCAACAAGCACCGACGGTCGGTACGGCGTCACGTGCCGCCGCGCGAAGCCGCTCATGTCTGATCGCACCGCGCAACCCTGTTGCGGATGCAAAGCCTGAATCGTTCAATTTCTCTACCGGAAAACACCATGACCGAAGCCTTTATCTGTGATGCCATTCGCACTCCGTTCGGACGTTATGCAGGCGTACTGAAGGATGTTCGCGCGGACGACCTCGGCGCCGTGCCGATTCACGCGCTGATGCAGCGCAATCCGTCGGTGGACTGGCAGCAGGTCGCGGACGTCCTCTACGGATGCGCGAACCAGGCCGGCGAGGACAATCGCAACGTCGCGCGCATGTCCGCTTTGCTCGCGGGCTTGCCGATCGACGTCCCGGGCTCCACGATCAACCGCCTGTGCGGCTCGGGGATGGACGCGGTGGGCAGCGCCGCGCGCGCGATCCGGGCGGGCGATGGCGACCTTTACATTGCGGGCGGCGTCGAAAGCATGACGCGCGCACCTTTCGTGGTCGGCAAGTCGGCGACGGCGTTCTCGCGCTCGGCCGAAATCCATGACACGACGATCGGCTGGCGCTTCGTCAATTCGCTGATGCGCAGCCAGTACGGCGTCGACTCGATGCCCGAAACCGCGGAAAACGTGGCCGACGACTTCGGCGTGGACCGCGACTCGCAAGACCGCTTTGCGCTGCGCAGCCAGCAACGCGCCGCGCGCGCTCAGGCGGACGGCACGCTGGCCCAGGAAATCACCGCGGTGCGCATTCCCCAAAAGAAGGGCGAACCCCTCGTGGTCGATCGCGACGAACATCCGCGCGAGACCTCGCTCGAGGCGCTGGCGAAACTCAAAGGTGTGGTGCGCCCCAACGGCACGGTGACGGCGGGCAACGCTTCGGGTGTCAACGACGGCGCTTGCGCGTTGCTGATCGCAGGCGAAGAGGCAGCGAAGCGCAACCATTTGACGCCGCGTGCCCGCATCGTGGGCATGGCTACGGCGGGCGTCGAGCCGCGCATCATGGGCATCGGACCGGCACCGGCCACCGAGAAGCTGCTTGCGCGCCTCGGCATGACGCTCGACCAGTTCGACGTGATCGAGCTGAACGAAGCGTTTGCGTCGCAGGGTATTGCGGTGCTGCGCCGTCTCGGCGTCGCGGAGGACGATCCCCGCGTCAATCCGAACGGCGGTGCGATCGCGTTGGGCCATCCGCTCGGCGCTTCGGGTGCCCGGCTGGTCACGACGGCGACCTACGAACTCGAACGCCGCAACGCACGCTTCGCGCTTTGCACGATGTGCATCGGCGTTGGCCAGGGCATCGCGATTGCGATCGAGCGCGTTTGAGCGGAGCCACTCGCATGTCGAACGTATTGAAGACTTCCACGATCGTTGGCATCGTCGGCGCGGGCGCGATGGGTGCGGGCATCGCCCAGGTGGCCGCGCTCGCCGGACACCGGGTCGCCCTATTCGATCTCGATGCCGCTACGGTCGCAAAGGCCATCAAGGGCATCGGCGCGAATCTCGCGAGGCTCGTCGACAAAGGCCGCCTCGACGCGACGGCTGCCGCTCAAGCGAACGGAAGGCTGTTTGCGGTCGGCCAGCTGGCCGCGATGCGCGATGCGGGGCTCGTCATCGAAGCCGTCGCCGAACGGCTGGAAGTGAAGCGCAAGATTTTTGCCGAGCTCGAAGAGCACGTGGACGACGCCTGCATTCTCGCGACCAACACTTCGTCGATTTCCGTCACGGCGATCGGTGCGACGCTGAAGATTCCGTCGCGCCTCGTGGGCATGCACTTCTTCAATCCCGCGCCCGTGATGGCGCTGGTCGAAGTGGTCAGCGGCCTCGCCACATCGCCGGACGTCGCGACCTGCGTGTACGAAACGGCCGCCGCGTGGGGCAAGACGCCCGTCTACGCGCGCTCGACGCCCGGCTTCATCGTGAACCGCGTGGCACGTCCGTTTTACGCCGAAGGTCTGCGGCTTCTGAACGAGCAGGCAGCGAGTGCCGCGTCGATCGACGAGGTGATCCGCGAGGCAGGCGGCTTCCGGATGGGACCGTTCGAGCTGATGGACCTGATCGGACACGACGTCAATTTCGCGGTCACCGAGTCGGTGTTTCGTGCGTATTTCAACGATCCCCGGTTCACGCCGTCGTTGATCCAGCAGGAGCTGGTCAATGCGGGTTTTCTGGGCCGCAAATCGGGACGTGGTTTCTACGAATATGGTCCGAACGCCACGCGCCCGAGCCCGCGGCTTGCGCCACCCGCGGATTCTCCGCGGGTCGTCAATCTGTTTCCGCAGTCCGGCGTGATCGCGCGGCTTCAACAAAGGCTGCTGGATGCCGGGCTCGTTACGGCGACGATGCCGGAAACCGAACGCGTCGACGGTGTGGTCGCGCAAATCGACGACGCGCTGCTGCGACTGACCGACGGGCGCACGGCGACTCAATGCGCTCACGACATGGATCACGACAACGTGGTGCTCGTCGACCTCGCACTCGACTACGCCGGCTGCAGCACGGTCGCGCTCGCCCGTGCGCGGCAATGCAGTGATTCGGCCTATGCGGCCGTCGTCGGCGCGATGCAGGCGGCCGGCTACTCGGTCGTGCCGATGGCCGATGTGGCCGGCATGATCGTGATGCGGACCGTCGCGATGCTGGTGAACGAAGCGGCCGATGCAGTCAATCAGGGCGTGTGCACGGCCGCGGATCTCGACCTGGCGATGGAAAAAGGCGTCAACTATCCGTTGGGCCCGCTGCAGTGGGCGGATAACGCGGGCGTCGCTCTGTTCTCTACGGTACTGAGCAATCTCTGCACCCATTACGGTGAAGACCGGTACCGCGTTTCACCGCTACTAGCCGCACTTTCGTGGTCGCGTGCGTCATGGCATGCCCGCGCTGCCATCGACAGCGCAGCCTGACTCGAATCAATCCAATTCCAGTATTCCGGAGACTCCGATGGTCCGACGCACCCCCCAATCCGACGAACTCGAACCGATCGAACGCGCCAGCCGCGACGAGCTGCAGGCTCTGCAACTGACTCGCCTCAAATGGTCGGTCCGCCATGCCTACGACAACGTGGCGCATTACCGCAAGGCGTTCGATGCCGCTGGCGTGCATCCGGACGATCTGAAGGAACTGTCCGATCTGGCCAGGTTTCCGACCATGACGAAGAAGGACCTGCGCGACAACTATCCGTTCGGTCTTTTCGCCGTACCGCGCGACCAGGTGGTGCGTGTGCATGCATCGAGCGGGACCACGGGCAAGCCGACGGTCGTGGGCTACACCGCACGCGACATCGATACCTGGGCCGACATCGTCGCGCGTTCGATCCGCGCTGCCGGCGGCCGTCGCGGCGACACGCTGCACAACGCGTTCGGCTATGGCCTGTTCACCGGCGGCCTGGGCATTCACTACGGTGCGGAGCGGCTCGGCTGCATGGTGGTGCCGATGTCCGGCGGCCAGACGGAAAAGCAGGTTCAGTTGATCCGTGACTTCGAACCGTCGATCATTCTGGTCACGCCGTCGTACATGCTGAACCTGATCGACGAGATGACGCGCCAAGGGATGAATCCGGCCGAATCGTCGCTGAAGGTGGGTGTCTTCGGCGGCGAGCCCTGGACCCAGGCCATGCGTAGCGAAATCGAAACACGGGCGCGAATCGACGCGGTCGACATTTACGGCCTCTCTGAAGTGATGGGCCCCGGCGTCGCGGCGGAGTGCATCGAAAGCAAGGACGGTCCGGTGATCTGGGAAGACCACTTCTACCCGGAAATCATCGATCCCGTTACCGGTGAGGTGCTGCCGGATGGAAGCGAAGGCGAATTGGTCTTTACTTCGCTGACGAAGGAAGCCATGCCGGTCATCCGCTATCGCACGCGCGATCTGACCTCGCTGTTGCCCCCGACTTCCCGCGCGATGCGCCGGCTGGCGAAGATCACCGGACGCTCGGACGACATGCTGATCATCCGGGGCGTCAACGTGTTTCCGAGCCAGATCGAAGAGCTGATTCTCGCGATTCCCAAGCTGAGCGCGCAATATCAATTGACGGTCAAACGCGACGGGCATCTGGATTCACTGGCGGTGTGCGTCGAAGCGCGGCCGGAGGTCGGCGAGTCGTTGAGCGACCACGATCGGACAGCGCTCGCGCGCGAACTGCAGCATCGCATCAAGACGATGGTCGGCGTCTCGACGACGGTCTCGGTCGCGCTTGCCGGACATATTCCAATGACCGCCACCGGCAAGGCGAAACGCGTCGTCGATCTGCGGGGCGCGAACCTGTAAGCATCGTTCAGAGGCGCTTCGCGCGGGGACTCGCGCAACGCCAGCCCTGCCCGTTCAACGTGGCCGCGCGAGGCTGAGTTAGCCAGCGATGCCGCCCTTTTGCACCGCTTTGCTTTTCGGCCGCTTCTCCGCCAGCCGGACAGAGTCCTTCGCCAGTTTAGCCTCACGCTTGCGGCCCGCTGCCCGTGTCGCTTCCCGGAACGACGCGGCACGCGCTTCGCCTAGCGCAATCAGCGCATCGGTGAGCTGCGCCATATGCGTTTCCATCGATCTGTTGTCGCCAGATTGAAAGGAGACGAAAGCGCCGTCGAAACCGAGCATGCCGAAATACGCCAGTTCGTCGGCGACCGCTGACGCCGCGGCGTCGCCTTCAGCGCTGAACGCGCTGCGGATCATCTCGCGCATATAGTCGCGGCCTTCGTTGCGCACCTCGATCACCGTCTGGATCGCCTCCGGCTCCGCGGCCTCGTTGCTCATCACCATGACGACCAACAGGCGCAGGAAGTTCTCGCGGTGCTGGAACACCTCCCCTGTCTTCTTCAGATACCAGCCCAGACGCTCGCGCGACGTGCCGCCCTCCGGGGGATTCTGGTGAGCTTCACGCATCGCGGCGAAGAAGCCCCGCGCGCCTTGGGCCATCACCTCCGCCAACAGCCCGGCCTTGGAGCCGAAATGATGATAGATCGCGCTCTTCGGGATTCCGGTTGCTTCGACCAGCGCCGACATCGAGGTGCCGGTGTAGCCATAGGCCGACATCACGCGGGCGGCTGCGTCGAGGATTTCCTGGCGCGATCTCTGGCCGCGTCGATTGCCAATCTGCTGTGTGGTTTCCATTCCAAAAGTATACCGCTTCGCCCCCTTTTCTACCGTATTGGACCGATCGGTTCATTACTGGTTTGCCCTGGCTGTTCGCGATTGGACCGATCGGTACACTAATTCCAACTGTGGGAATGAGCCAGACCAGCGTCCGGATCGGGCGTTGTTCCTCATCGCCCGATTCGGACACGAGCATGCACCGGAGAGTGCTTCGCAACATTTCCGGGCCAATGGCCCGTCATCAGAACTTGAACATAAGGAGAGCTATGCACAGCGTGTCGACACTGGGGTATATGGTCCTTGGCGTAAGCGACCTGGCGGCATGGGAGGGGTTCGCCGTCAACGTACTGGGTTTGCAGGTGGGCAGGCGCGTCGCCGGCGAATCGCTCGGCCTGCGTATGGATGATTACGAGCAGCGCTTCCTGTTGGTCAAGAGCGAGCTCGACGACTTCCTCGCCGCCGGCTGGGAATTCGAAACGGATGCGCAGCTCGACGCGTTCGTCGATCAGGCGCGTGCCCGCGGAGCCGGGATCGTCGAGGCGGATCGTGAAATCGCCGAGCAGCGCCGCGTAGCCCGCCTGTTCGTGTGCCACGATCCCGACGGCATCAGCCACGAGTTCTATAGCTGCGCGTTCCGCGCTCACACACGCGACGCATTCCGCTCTTCGGTACTGCGCGGAGCATTCAGCACAGGACGCCTGGGTGCTGGTCACTTCGTCACGGTGCCCAAGCAGAGTGCGCGCGCCAAGGCGTTTTGCCAGGACGTGCTCGGCCTGAAGCTCAGCGACTCCATCACTGGCGAAGCCGCACCGGGCGTGAACCTCGACGTCACGTTCTTTCACGCTCGCAGCGGACGTCATCACTCGATGGCGGTCGCGGAAGTGCCGTTCCCGGTCCCCAAACGTATCCACCACATCATGGTCGAGTGCACCGACGCCAACGACGTCGGTCTCGCCTACGACCGCTGCAAGCAGACCGGCGTGCCGATCCTGATGGAACTGGGTCATCACCCCAACGACCAGATGTTTTCGTTCTACATGATCTCGCCGTCCGGTTTCGCGATCGAATTCGGCGCGGGCGGCATCGTGGTGAACGACACATGGGAAATCAAGCGCTACTCCGAACTCAGCGACTGGGGACACAAACTGAATCCGCCGCCCGGCGCGCCCGCCCCCAACGCGCATTGAATCCCGACTCATCACATAGCTTGACTGCAAGACCATATTCCTGGAGCCACAGTATGACCTTGACCGAAGCCAGCACCAGCAAGTTCGTGACGATCAACGAACCTGGTCTCGAGAACTTCACCATCCATTTCAACGACGCCGGCCACGGCCCGGCCGTCGCCATGCTGCACGGCGGCGGGCCCGGCGCAAGCGGCTGGAGCAACTACTACCGCAATGTCGACGCGCTGGTGAACGCGGGATTTCGAGTGCTGCTCATCGACAGCCCCGGCTTCAATAAATCAGGCGAGATCGTCAGCGACGTGCCCCGCAACCTGCTGAACGCGCGCGCGACCAAAGGGGTGCTCGATGCGCTCGGCATCGCCAACGTGCATCTGGTCGGCAACTCGATGGGCGGAGCATCGGCATTGAGCTTCGCGCTGGAGTATCCGGAACGCCTCGATCGCATGGTGTTGATGGGACCTGGCGCTCAGGGTCCGAGCATCCTCCAGCCTCAGCCGGGCGAAGGCATCAAACGCATGTTCAAGCTCTATGCAGAACCCACCTATGAGAACTTCGAGGCCATGCTCGAAGTGTTCGTGTACTGGCCTGGCGCCATCACCGAGGAGTTGCGTCGCGGACGCTGGAACAACATCGAGTCGAACCTGAACCACCTGAAGAACTTCATCGCGAGTTCGAAGCTTTGCCCCGTGACCACATGGGACCTGTCCGCACGCTTTCCGCAAATCGCTCACAAGACGCTGATCACGTGGGGCCGCGACGACCGCTTCGTGCCTCTCGATCACGGCCTGCGCATGATCAATACCTTGCAGGATGCGCGACTCCATATCCTGCCGCAGTGCGGCCACTGGGCTCAGTGGGAACACGCCGACGAGTTCAACCGCCTCGTCATCGACTTCCTGAATAACTAAAAAACGGGCGACGGCGGCGGTCGCCGTCATCGCGCTGGCCCTTGCGCTGCGAATACGCGCATCCCGCTGCCACGTTGAACATCCAGAATATCTAGTGGAGACAAGATATGACCAATGAGTACGACGCCGAGGTTGCCATCGTCGGCTATGGACCGACCGGCGTGATCGCCGCGCTGACCCTCGCCAAACACGGCATTTCCACCATCGCGTTCGAGCAACACAAAGACATTTACCAGCGTGCGCGCGCAGTCACCGTCAACGACTGGACGATGCGCATCTTCCAGAACCTCGGCGTCGACGAACCGGTGCTTAAGCAGATCGATCCGCAACGCGCGCTACGCTGGATGCGCTATGACGGCACCGAGATTTTGCGCATCGAGCACCCGCCTTCGACACTCGGCATCAAGCCGCGCTTTTTCAACATCTATCAACCGACGATGGAGTCCACACTGCGCGAATGCGCGGCGAAGCACGCCGAATGCATCGACGTGCACTACGGCTTCGAAGTCGTGTCGCTGGAGCAGGATGAAACCGGCGTCACGGTGACCGCAAGGGACCTCGCGACTGGCGAAACGAAACAGACCTGCGTGCGCTACGTGATCGGCTGCGATGGCGGCAGCAGTGCCACGCGCGGCAAGCTCGGCGTCAAACTGCTGGGCGATACGCTCGACGTGCAGTGGATCGTGATCGACTGCCGCGTCAAGCGCTGGTGGCCGGACCGCAACCTGCTGACGTTCTGGTCCGACAAGGAACGGCCGGTGGTGGACATCGCGCTGTCTGGCGGCAACCACCGCTGGGAACTGCCGCTGAAGCCTACCGAGTCGGAAGCCGACTTCGCGACGAACGAGGACGTCTGGCCGCTGCTTAAGGCACTCGGCGTCACCGAGGACGACGTCGAAATCCACCAGTATGCGTTCTATCGCCACCATACGCGGATGGCCGACAAGTGGCGTGTCGGGCGCGTGTTTCTCGCGGGCGACGCGGCGCATCTGATGCCGCCCTGGGCAGGCGCGGGCATGCAAACCGGCATGCGCGACGCGTTCGATCTGGGCTGGAAGCTCGCGGGCGTGCTCAAGGGCACGCTGCCCGAGCAGTTCCTCGACACCTATGAAGCGGAACGTCGGCCCAATGCGGCGTTCTACACCGGCCTTGCCGTGCAACTCGGCCGCATCATCAAACAGGAACTCTCCGAAGAAGAACAGGCCGCGCTCAATGCACCGCCTCCGCCCGACGCGCCGGAGCAGCCGCTCATCGCGCCGCCGGTGCTGGAAGCCGGCTGGCTGCGCGGTCCGCTCGCTCACGACAGCATCGTGGGCCGCATGGTCCCG
Organism: Paraburkholderia youngii; assembly: GCF_013366925.1. Taxonomy (NCBI): domain Bacteria; kingdom Pseudomonadati; phylum Pseudomonadota; class Betaproteobacteria; order Burkholderiales; family Burkholderiaceae; genus Paraburkholderia; species Paraburkholderia youngii. The sequence goes on along the minus strand of NZ_JAALDK010000002.1, from coordinate 1,562,972 downwards.
CAACCCGTCGTGGGCGATAACCGCGGGGTGATGGCACGGCTGGATGACCTGCTCGGCGACGGCTTCGTGCTGCTCGGCGACGACGTCGATCCCGCCACGCTGCTCACGCCCGATGAAAAAGCGGCGTGGGACCAGCTCGGCGCCCGCTACATCGCGCTGCGCCAACAGGATCAGCACACCAAGGGCTGCGACGAATTCGTCGATCTCGACGGCGTACTGCGCCCATGGTTGCGCAAGTACGGTGCGCGCGCAGTCGCACTGCGCCCCGATCGCTTCGTCGCCTCCGCCGACGTCAGCGGTCTTGCGGTACCTGCCTGACACGCCTCAAACCAGGGAGAAACATGAACATGCATGATGCCACCGTCGTCAACCCGCTGGCCTCGCGCCTGCGCAATGCTGAAGCGATGCGCCAGACCATCTCGCCCGTACGCGGCGACATCGCTGCGGGCGGCATCCCGCTCGACGACGTCGCCACCGCCTACGCAGTGCAGCAGGCGAACGTCGATCTGCGCGTCGCGAACGGCGAGCGCATCGTCGGCCGCAAGATCGGTCTGACGTCCGTTGCCGTGCAGAAGCAGCTTGGCGTCGATCAGCCCGACTTCGGCGCGCTGTTCGCCGGCATGGCCTACGGCGACAGCGAACCGATGCCGCTGTCGAAGCTGATCCAGCCGAAGGTCGAAGCCGAAATCGCGCTGGTGCTCGAACACGAGCTCACGCACGACAAGCACACGTTCGTCGACATCCTGCGCGCCAGTGCGTACGCATTGGCCGCGATCGAGGTTGTCGACAGCCGCATCGAAAACTGGGACATCCGCTTCGTCGATACGGTCGCGGACAACGCGTCGAGCGCGCTGTTCGTGCTCGGCAGCCGGCCGGTGCCGCTCTCGCGGATCGACCTCGCCGCGTGCGCGATGACGCTGTCGCGCGACGGCGAAGTGCTCTCGCGCGGCAGCGGCGCGGCGTGTCTCGGCAATCCGCTGAACGCCGCCGTGTGGCTCGCGGATCGCATGATCCAGCTCGGCACGCCGCTGCGCGCCGGCGACGTCGTGCTGACCGGCGCGCTCGGCCCGATGGTCGCCGTCAAGGAGCCGGGCACTTACTGCGCGCAGATCGAAGGCCTCGGCAGCGTGCGTGCCACGTTTATCGCTTGAATCAGGACTCTATATGGCTTCCAAAAAACTGAAGGTCGCGATCATCGGCTCGGGCAACATCGGCACGGATCTGATGATCAAGATCATGCGCAACAGCCAGCATCTGGAGATGGCGGCGATGGTCGGCATCGATCCAAACTCCGACGGCCTCGCGCGCGCCGCGCGGCTTGGCGTCGCGACCACGCATGAAGGCGTCGAAGGTCTGACGCGTCTGCCGGTGTTCAATGACATCGACTTCGTGTTCGACGCGACCTCGGCCGGCGCGCACGTGAAGAACGATGCGCTGTTGCGAAAGCTGAAGCCTTCGATTCGCGTGATCGATCTGACGCCGGCCGCGATCGGGCCGTACTGCGTGCCGGTCGTCAATCTCGACGCGCATATCGGCGCGCCCAACGTGAACATGGTGACCTGCGGCGGACAAGCGACCATTCCGATGGTCGCGGCCGTGTCGCGCGTGGCGAAGGTGCATTACGCGGAGATCGTCGCGTCGATCAGCAGCAAGTCGGCCGGTCCCGGCACGCGCGCGAATATCGATGAATTCACCGAGACCACGTCGAAGGCGATCGAAGCGGTCGGCGGCGCGGCGAAAGGCAAGGCGATCATCGTGCTCAATCCGGCCGAGCCGCCGGTGATGATGCGCGATACCGTCTATACGCTGTCGGACCTCGCAGATCGCGCGAAGGTCGAGGCTTCGATCGAGCAGATGGCCGCCGCGGTGCAGGCGTACGTGCCCGGCTATCGCCTGAAGCAGAAGGTGCAGTTCGACGAAATTCCCGCGAACGCGCCACTCAACATTCCGGGACTCGGCCGCTTCAGCGGCCTGAAGACGTCGGTCTTCATCGAGGTCGAAGGCGCCGCGCACTACCTTCCCGCCTATGCCGGCAATCTCGACATCATGACTTCGGCCGCGCTCGCGACCGCCGAGCGCATGGCGCAGGCGCTCGTGCAGGCATCAGAGGCATAAGAGGCTTAAGGAGACTTCCCGCATGGACAAGAAACTGTATATCTCCGACGTGACGCTGCGCGACGGCAGCCACGCGATTCGTCACCAGTACTCGATCCAGAACGTGCAGGACATCGCACGCGCGTTGGACCGCGCGAAGGTGGACAGCATCGAAGTCGCGCACGGCGACGGCCTGCAAGGTTCGAGCTTCAACTACGGCTTCGGCGCGCATAGCGACCTCGAATGGATCGAAGCAGTCGCGGATGTCGTCGAGCACGCGCAGATCGCGACGCTGCTGCTGCCCGGCATCGGCACGATTCACGACCTGAAGGCTGCGTACAACGCGGGCGCACGCGTAGTGCGCGTGGCGACGCACTGCACGGAAGCGGACATTTCGAAGCAGCACATCGAATACGCGCGCGAACTCGGCATGGACACCGTCGGCTTCCTGATGATGAGCCACATGACCACGCCGGAGAACCTTGCCATCGAAGCGAAGAAGATGGAGAGCTACGGCGCGACCTGCATCTACGTAGTCGATTCGGGCGGCGCGCTGACGATGAACGACGTGCGCGACCGCTTCCGCGCGGTGAAGGCCGTGCTGAAACCCGAAACGCAGACGGGCATGCACGCGCACCACAACCTGTCGCTCGGCGTGGCGAATTCGATCGTCGCGGTCGGAGAAGGCTGCGATCGCATCGATGCATCGCTCGCGGGCATGGGCGCGGGCGCGGGCAACGCGCCGCTCGAAGTGTTCATCGCGGCAGCGGAGCGCATGGGCTGGAATCACGGCACCGACCTCTACACGCTGATGGACGCCGCCGACGACATCGTGCGTCCGCTGCAGGACCGACCGGTGCGCGTGGACCGCGAAACGCTCGCGCTCGGCTATGCGGGCGTGTATTCGAGCTTCCTGCGTCATTCGGAAGTGGCCGCGAAGAAGTACGGCCTGAAGACCGTCGACATTCTGGTCGAGCTGGGCAAGCGCCGCATGGTCGGCGGCCAGGAAGACATGATCGTCGATGTCGCACTCGACTTGAAGCAGGCACGCCAGGCTTGAAGCGCGCGGACTAGCAGCCTCATTGAGGCTGCACAAAAGATCGATCAAATAAACTATCTGGAGACTGGAATGAAAAAACATTCCATTGCAATTCTTTTTGGATTCCTGCCTGTCGGATACGCGTTCGCCCAGAGCAACGTCACGCTGTACGGCCTGATTGACGGGGGCGTCTCCTATGTGACGAACCAGGGTGGGCATTCGGTCACGAAGTTTGACGACGGCATCTATACGCCGAACCTGTTCGGCTTGCAGGGCGCCGAAGATATCGGCGGTGGAAACAAGGTCATTTTCAAGTTGGAGAACCAGTTTCAGCTCGGTACGGGCGCGACGGTGCAGCCGGGCATCTTCGGGCGGAATGCTTACGTCGGTCTGGATAGTGCCAGCTTCGGCAAGCTGACTTTCGGCAATGTCTTCGATTTCATGACGACGTCGCTGACCGAGGCGGGCAATGCTCCTGCCGTGTTCACTGGCGGCTTGTACAACTTCGCGGCCGGCCCGTTCCAGAAACTGAACATTCCGCAAAACCCGACCGGCTGGTTCGACTGGAGCCGCATGAGCGGCATCCCGGCGGCCAATTCGATCAAGTATCAATCGCCGGTGTTTGCGGGCTTGTCCGCTGGGGCAATGTATTCGCTCGGCGGAGTGGCTGGTTCGTTCGGGTCGAATTCAACCATGAGCTTCGGGTTGAATTACGGTGCCGGTCCATTCGGAGTCGGGGCCGCCTACACGAAAGCAAAATATCCGGGCTCCAGCAACAGCTCGCCGCAGATTCCAATCACGAACTGGGGTTTCGGCGCTCACTATGTAATCGGACCCGTCTACACGGTCGCGAACTTCACGACCGTGCGCAACTCGTTCAACGGCGCCGCGGCCTTTGCCGCACAAGTCGGCGCCAGTTGGCAGATCACTCCCGCGTGGTCGTTCGGCGGGAACTATATGTACCTGAAAGGTAACGAGGAACTCAACAACAACCACGCGCATCAGCTTGGTGCAACGCTGAACTATTCGCTCTCCAAGCGGAGCATGGTTTATGCGGAGGGCGTTTATCAGAAGGCGAGCGCAGGTTCGCAGGCTGCCATCAACGGCATCATGGGTCCCAACGGATCGTCTAGCACGACGTCGCAAGCCATTGCACGAGTTGGCCTTCGCACCGCGTTCTGATATCCGGCTGTTCTGGGCTGGACGTGGCCATCAGCAACGCTTGCGGGCGGTGACTGCGCAGCGTCGTAACCGCTTTCAACTCGATGCTGCTCGCCACACTGCACGACGCCTGCTACTACGCCGACGATTACTCTGCCAGTTTCAAACGCATTGCCGATTGAATCAGGATGGGTAATTCATAGGTGTCTGATCACACTGCCGGCCAGCTTGCGCAGTTCGTCGAACTGCGTGGCGAGTTCGAGGCACAGCATGAACGCCAGCGATGCTGACGGTCCCGGGTAACGCTCCATCCAACGCAGCGCCGGAGTAGCGTAGCGCACGCGAATCGCATCTCGCGTCATTAGATAGGTGATTCCGGCGCCGATGAGCGCGCCCACCAGCAAGTCCGACGGATAGTGAAAGCCGAGATAGGCGCGCGGCACGCAAATGACCAGCACCGCATAGATAAGCACCAGCACACCGACGGCCCGCCACACGAGGAAGATGCCAGTCGCGATCGCCATCCATAGCATTGCGTGATCGCTTGGGAAGGAACTCCATGTCGACAGCTGTGCGTCGTCGATGACGCGACCCGCGAAGCGCAGATGCAACTCGCTGCTAAAGACGGGACGCACTCGGAACGGTAACCAGTGAGTCAGCAGCCTTCCGACGAAGAGCGCCAGGAGGCCGCTGAGAAGCGTCGCGAGCACCATTTCCCGCCGCCATTCGCGGCGATCGCCACGCTGAAACCACATCCACCACAGCAACGGTATGAGTACGAGCCCTTTGAACGTGTAGAGGTCTGCAATGACCTCTATGGTTTGGGTCGTGAGATTCCCGAAGTGGATGTTGGATAGATATGTTTCGATAGATGAATCGATGCTGTTCATTGTCTTGTAAGAATATCGAGCTGGTCCCATCGGAAATCAGCATGGTCCATTGGATGTGCCACATTTCACGACGCTTACTTTCACCGACAACTTCTACTGCACAATTTCATCGCAAACTTATGAGGATGGCCTACTACCTGAAGAGATCAAGGAACAACGAGCTCAGCGGGGGCGCAATTCATAGAGCCGATGTTCCGGCAAAGTCGCAACCAGTTGCCAACCATCAAGCGTCTCGGGTAGACGCCGGTACGGGTCGAGCACCGCAAGATAGACCGTCGTGAACCGGCTTTGAAGGTCCGGGAAACGATCCAGCAGTTCAGTCGACCAGGCGCGCAACATCTCGCCATCTGCCAAGACATTCGGTTTCCGGGTGGAGCTGTCGTCCTGGAACTCCCTCAATGCTACGTTCTCGCTCCGGTAAAGCACGGGTTGCTGCCCCGGTTTGAGATACAAATCCGGCACCAGAACGCCATTCACCGTTGCGAGCGCCACCACCTTGTCCAGATATGGATTCCAGCGGTGGGGGTCTTTCCATGGAGACCGGTCGGCGGTGTCCTGCTTGTACTGGAACAACACGGAACCGGCCTTCAGCGACGCGAACGTATCGCGGTAAGCCTGAATGACAGGCCTGTCGCCACGCCAGTCTTCAGTCACAGTCACGATCCGGAAAACAAAGACAAGCGTGAGCGCGACTGCGCCGATACGTTGAAAACGTGGCGCCACCGAGGGCCGTATGCCGACCAACGCAGTCAGCAAAAACGCGAAGCTGATCGCACATCGCTCGATCACACCGTAGGAAGCAAATGCGTCAAACGGTGCGAGTAGGACTACCAGTGGAAGTGAAAACACGGTTATCCGGAACTCTGGCTCGCACGTCCACCATTTCAGAACGAGACCAATGGCCACGAACAGGCTCAAACCCGCCACGATCGCCACATCGCCCGCACGATTGCCCACCGAGAAGACATCGATGCAGAAAGCGAGCTTCGAAAGTACGTGGATAAGGCCGAAGTGAGTTGACCCGTGAAGGCCACCGGTGGTGCTGCGGACCAACAGTGCAAGAGGAAGCAGCAACGGAACGACGCTCGCGGCCGCGTGGCGAGCAATTGATTGACTCGAGATCTTCCCCTCGCGAAGAAGACAGCCAAGTTCCCACGTGCCTACGACCAGAGCGAAAACGGCGAGTGGAAACAGATGGCAAAAATAAATAACAAGGGCACTGCAGCACGAGACCACGATCCGCGCGAGGGTGGCTCTGCGCAACGCCACATGCGCGGCGATCGCCCAAAAGGAAATGCCAAGACCGAACAGAAAGTTATCGTAGCCGCGGATGAGTATCCAGTTATAGAGTAGCAGGAAGCTGACAAGCGGCAACCATGACCAGCGGCCATTGGCAACACGGCTCAACACCAGGCAGCCCGACGTCAATAGCCCGAGTTCAGCGAGGGTAAATAGCCAGGCGGCCCATTCTACCGGTATGAGCTTCGTGAACCACGGGAGGGCCAGATCCATCGCAAGGTCAGGCACGGCATCCCAATGAACCACAAAGTTTCTCGCATACGAAGCCGGATGAGAAAGGATATCGACCCTGACGATATTGTAAAAGTGTTGCCCAAGAGGCGGATATAGCGTGACGAGGAATGGCACCGACGCAACCACGGTCGCAATAAGCCACACACCCCACAGACGCATAAGCGAGATGCCAGTGTTCATCCGGTCGCTCACAGTCATCGAAACCTCGGAAGGTTGATTTTGAACCCTCCACGCAAGGTATTCTCGAATTGTTCTGTTCACCGAAATTTACGTTTCTCAAGGAAGCTGTCGCGCAGCTATATTCGAGGACGCTTTCGGTCTGATGGTGCTATATGTCACTTTTTTTACAAGCATACGCGCGCGCCAATATAGCCATTTGTACGTCACCTCACACAAAGATGAAGACATTCCTTCCGGTCTCGCTGACGAAGGCACCGTGACGTCCCTGGACAGACGCAGCGCAGATGGAATGAAGCGATAAAGCAGACGAAATCGCTTTGTTACGATGAACGACCCGGCGTCGATACCGACCAAGTAGATGCTCAAGGAAAGCACCGAGGGCCGGCCGCATCGCGCGATGGTCGCTTGCCGACATCCAGAGGAAGAACTGGCGCCGTGCCCATTCGTCCGTCAGCCGAATGGCCTTCAACCCGTAACGCGATAGATAAGCGTCCGCAATCAGGCAACACGGAGTTGAATCCGGTGTGCCCAAAGACGTGCTCGAAGAAACCTACATGAACTATCAACCGCAGACGCGTCGCCCGTACGGTGTGATGGAATGGCCGGCGCTGCTGCGCAAGCTGGATCGGATCGATCCGTCGTATCGGGAATGAGCGAGAGGGCGCCGCCAACCGTGGCGGCGCCCTCTCCATACAGCTCAGCACGTCAACGGCAACGCGCTAAAAGCCTCACGCCGACGAAGAAGCCGCCCGCTCCGCTCGCCGCCGATAGAGCCCAAGCGTCGCGCCAAGCCCGCATAGCGCGGCGAAACTGAGCCAGTAGCCGGGCGCGGCCTTGTCGTGTGTGGTTTCGATCAGGAAGGTCGACACGGCCGGCGTGAAGCCGCCGAACAGCGCCGTCGCGAGACTGAACGCCAGCGAAAAACCCGCGACGCGCACCTCCGCCGGCATGACCTCGGTGAGCGCTGCGACCATCGCGCCGTTATACATGCCGAAGAAGAACGAGAACCACAGCAGCACGCTCAGCATGCGGCCGAAGCTCGGCGCCGCGGCGAGCCACGACAGCGCCGGATACGCGGTGAAGATCGCCAGCAGGGCAATGGTCAGCAGAATCGGCTTGCGGCCGATCCGGTCCGACAGCGCGCCGCCGATCGGCAGCCAGACGAAGTTCGACACGCCCACCAGCAACGTCACCATCAGGCTATCCGATGTCGACAGTTTGAGAACGGATTTGCCGAAAGTTGGCGTGTAGACGGTGATCAGATAGAACGTGGTCGTCGTCATCGCGGTGAGCAGCATGCCCGCGATCACCGTGCGCCAATTGCTGAGCAGCATCGCGAAGATTTCGCGCGTCTGCGGATGATGCCGGCGCGCCTCGAACGCGGCGGTTTCCTGCAGCGAGCGGCGCAGCATGAACAGGAACGGCACGATCGCGCAGCCGATGAAGAACGGAATGCGCCAGCCCCACGCGCCGATCTGCTGCGCGCTCATCCAGTGATTCAATCCGTAGCCGAGCGCCGCCGCCATCACGATCGCGACCTGCTGGCTGGCCGACTGCCAGCTCGTGTAGAAACCCCTTGCGCCGGGCGTGGCCATTTCCGCGAGATACACCGACACGCCGCCCAGCTCCGCGCCCGCCGAGAAGCCCTGCAACAGCCGCCCGAGCAGAACGAGCGCGGGCGCGAGCAGGCCGATGGTCGCGTAACCGGGCACGCACGCGATCAGGATCGTGCCGCTCGCCATGATCGACAGCGTAACGATCAGGCCGGTACGCCGCCCCACCTTGTCGATATAGGCGCCGAGAAAGATCGCGCCCAACGGACGCATCAGAAAGCCCGCGCCGAACACGGCGAAGGTCAGCATCAGCGACGCGAACTCGCTCGACGCCGGAAAGAAAATCTTCGAGATCGACGTGGCGTAGAAGCCGAACAAAAAGAAGTCGAACTGCTCGAGGAAGTTGCCGCTCGTCACGCGCAGTACGGCCGCGGCTTTGGACGAGCGCGCCCCGACCGGCGTGCCGGCTAGTGGTTCGCTAGCGTTCATGAATATGTCCCCTGTTGTTATGCAAATATGCGGCGCGTGTCGCGCCTAGTCCGAGCCGAGACCCAAGGTATTGGGCTGGCGCTTTTCGATAGACGATTTGAGCAGCGCCGCCGAGCGGAAAATGCCGTGCGCGAACTTGCCGTACGGAAGCGTCGCGAACAAGGCGATCACGATGCCAAGATGCACCGCCAGCAGCCACGGCATCGCCGCCGTTTCGCGCAATGCCAGCAGCCCGAGGCCCGACGCGCTGGTGAGCAACAGCAGCGCGATGAAGGCACGGTCCATCGGACGCTGGCGCGCATCGCCCTGCTCCGGATGGCGCTTCAGGTTGAGCCACAGGAGCCCCAAGGGCCCGACGATCAGGCCGATCCCGCCCGCCGTGCCGAGCAATACCGGTAAGCTGAAGACAGGATACGGCGCTTCCTCGCCGAGCAGGTAGTGATAGAGCGTCGCCACCACCGTTGCCGCGAAACACAGCATGAACCCGTAGAACGTGAAGTGGTGAAATTTCCGCCGCGCGAGCGTGAAGGCATCGTTCGATTCGTTGCAGCCATCGCCATGCCCGCCGTCGAGATACTTGAGCGTCAGCGCGTTTTTCGCCGCTTCCGTCACGGCCGGCGTGCTCGCGTTCGCGGTTCCCGGCGACACGTCGCCCCAGAAGCGCGTCACGCCGATGCCGAGCGCCACGATCGCGAACAGGAAGACCGCGCCGAACATCGCCGCCAGCAGGTTGTGCGGGAAGATCGCGTAGAAGTTCGCGGGCGCGACGTTGCCGCTCAATCCGCCATGCATTGCGGTGCCGAGCAGCAGAAACAGCGCGAGCCCCGCCGCCAGCGCGACCGACAGCGTCACGCCATTGCGCTTGTACAGCTTGCCTAGCGCCTTGGGCCACGCGTATTCGGTGTAGGTTTCGAGGCGCACTTGCGCCATCGCCTTCGGCACGTTGACCGCGAATTCGTGCGGCGGCGCGTACTGGCATGCGTGGTAGCAGGCGCCGCAGTTATGGCACAGATTGGCCAGATAGTTGACGTCGGCCTTGCCGAATTCGAGGCGCCGCGTCATCGCCGGGAACACCGCGCAGAAGCCTTCGCAATAGCGGCACGCGTTGCAGATCTGCATCTGGCGCGCCACTTCGCCTTCGCTTGCGGTCAGCGGCACGATCGGAATCACGCGCGAGCCGCCGCGCGTGCGTTGCATGTCGTGCTTCGATTCGAACGCCGCGGCGCGCGTGCGTTCGGACGCGAGCGTGTCAGTTTGCTGCACAGGAAACCTCCGTAGTCTGCAGTGCGGCGCGCGCGGCCTGAGTGCCGGCAATGCGCCCGAACGCCGTGCCGATCGACATGCCGACACCCGCTGTATAGCCCTTGCCGAGCACGTTGCCCGCCATCATCTCGCCCGCGACGAACAGGTTCTCGCTCGCCTCGCCGCCGAAGTGCACCTGGGCGCGGTCGTTGGTCTTCAGCCCGAGATACGTGAACGTGATGCCGGGACGCAATGCGTAGCCGTAGAACGGCGGCGTGTCGATGGGGCGGGCCCAGTGCGTCTTGGGCGGTATGACGCCTTCCGTGTGGCAGTCGTCGAGCGAGGTGTGATCGAAGGTGCCGACCCGGCATGACTCGTTGTAGCGCGACAGCGTCTCCACGAAGCGTGCTTCAGGCAGCTTCAGTTGGCGCGCGAGTTCGGGCAGCGTGTCGGCCTTCACGCCCGGAAACACCGGCGGCATGAAGCGGCCAATCGCCTTCGAATCGATGATCGAGTAGCCGATCTGTCCCGGTTGATGCGCAACGAGGCGTCCCCAGATCGCATAGCGTTTCGGCCAGAAGTCCTCGCCTTCGTCGTAGAAGCGCTCGGCCTCGCGATTGACGACCACGCCCAGCGACACGCAGTCGATGCGCGTGCAGATGCCGCCGTCATAGAGCGGCGCGCGCGCATCGATGGCCACGCAGTGCGACTGCGACGGATCGCCGATCATGTCCGCGCCGGCATCCCGCATGTGGCGGATCAGCACGCCCTTGTTGAAACGCGTGCCGCGGATCAGGAAGTTGTCGGCGGGCCATTCGCCGCGCTCGTTTTGCCCCCAGGCCTCGCGCAGCCATTCGCGGTTCGATTCGAAGCCGCCCGCCGCCAGCACGCAGGCGCGCGCCTCGAAGCGCTGGCTGCCACTCCTGGCCGCGACGAAACGGCCGCCGTCCAGTTCCAGCGAATCGACCGGCGTGTCATAGCGAATCTCGACGCCCAGCGCCTCGGCACTGCGGTAATACGCATTCACGAGCGCCTTGCCGCCACCCATGAAAAACGCGTTGGTGCGCGCCACATGCAGCGCGCCCGACAGCGGCGGCTGAAAGCGCACGCCGTGCTTTTGCATCCAGGGCCGGCACGACGACGACGCGCGAATCGTCAGACGCGCGAGATGCTCATTCGTGATGCCGCCGGTGACCTTCAGCAGGTCTTGCCAGAATTCTTCTTCCGGATAGGCATCGACGAGCACGTCCTGCGGCGCGTCGTGCATGCAGCGCAAATTGCGGGTGTGTTGGGAATTGCCGCCGCGCCATTCGCGCGGCGCCGATTCGAGAAGCACAACCGACGCGCCGGCTTCGCGCGCCATCAATGCCGCGCAGAGCGCCGCATTGCCTCCTCCGATTACGAGTACGTCGACCATCTTGTGGGCCTCCTTTCGGACGCACTCTAAAGGTCGCGCTCGTCCTCCGCCATCAGCGGGCCGTCAACAGGCCTTCAGTTTTTGTGAAGCCCTCCGACTGACGCAGGCGCGCGCCGGGCCAGCGGCCTTCGCGCACCAGTTCGCGCGCGACGTCGGCGAGCACCACGCGCGCGGCGAGCCCCGCAGGTGAAAGCTCGTCGTCGGAGATGCTCGCGATCATATTGGGCCGCACGGCGAAGCTTTCGGACACGGGCACGCTAGCCAGCACCGCGTTCTCCGGCCGCGCGAGTGCGGCGCCGGGCTGGATGGTCGCGGCGATGCCCGTGCGCACGACGTCCATCAGCAGAGCGAGGCCGTCTACTTCGGCCGCGATGTTCGGTTCATATTTGGCCCGCTTGAACGCGGCGGACAGCAGCGAGCGCAGGCCGTGCGCGCCGCTCGGAAGAACGAGGGGAAGCTTGCCGAGTTGCCCGAGACGCACGCTCGCGCCCGACGGCATGCCTTCGAGCTCGTGCCGGCCGATCACGAACAGCCGCTCGTCGAGCAGCGACACGACGCTCCAGCGCTGCGCGGGCTCCGGGCGAAACAGCACGGCAAGATCGATCTGGCGTGCGCTCAGCATCGACGCGAGATAGCCGGACAGGCTTTCGACGATGCGCAGCCGCACGTCGGGATAGCGCGCGCGCATGGCCTGCATGAACGGCACCCCGAGCACGCTGGCGGTGCTGGGCGCCATGCCGACGCTGACGTGGCCCGAGAGCCGGGCAGCGCGCGCGGCGAGCGCCGCGTCGTCGATATGACGCAGCGCGAGTTGCGCCTGACGCCAGAACGCGAGACCGGCATCGGTCGGCACGACGCCGCTGGAGGTGCGCTGCAAAAGGCGCGTCGACAGTTCGCCTTCGAGGCGGCTGATCTGCTGACTCAGCGCGGAAGTGACGACGCCGAGTTCGAGCGCGGCCTTCCCCATGCTGCCGTGTTCGACGACGCTGAGGAAATAGCGTAGTTGTCTGAGTTCCATTTCACGATCGGCCTGGACGGGAATCGGGGCTATTGTCGCAGATTGGAAATGGGGTACTGACGGCGGGTCACGGCTCGCGTTTACGTTTTTCGCCGGTCATCCGCCTGATGATCGCGAGCAGTTCCTCGATATCGACGGGTTTGACCAGATGCGTATCACACCCCGCCTCCGCTGAGTGAGCCACGTCCTCAGGGTGTCCGTATCCCGACACGGCGACGATTTCAACGCGCTTGCCGGCCGCCTGATGTTCCCTCAGCCGACGCGCAACCTCATAGCCGCTGATTCCCGGCAGCCCAAGATCGAGGAACACGATCTGCGGCTCGAACGCAGCGGCTATCTGAAGCGCCTCTTCACCGCTGTGCGCGGTGCGCACATCGTGCGCGTCGAGAATCATGGCGAGCGACACAGCGGCATCGCTGTTATCGTCGACGATCAGAACCCGCAGACGGTCGGACGCCGGCAGACCGGCTTCGGCACCGTCCTTCGCGTCCTGATCGCGGCCCTGGCAAACGGGTAGACGTATTTCGAATTCACTGCCTCTGTTCTTGCCTGCGCTCCTCGCGGCAATGGTCCCGCCGTGCATTTCGGTCAGCGTCTTGCACACCGACAGCCCGATCCCAAGACCGCCCCTCGACGGCTCGCCGTGGCAGGAACCCTGTACGAACAGATCGAACACGTGAGGCAGTGCGTCGTCCGAAATACCTGTGCCCGTGTCCGACACCGTCACGGAGACTTCCTGCCCGACGAGCGTTGCGCATACGACAATCCGCCCACCCTCGTCGGTGTATTTGATCGCGTTATCGAGCAGATTCGAAAATGTCTGGGTGATCCGCGCCGGGTCGCCGTGCACGTACACCGGGTGCTCCAGCGGCAGACGCACGATGTCGTGATGCCGCTGCGACGCAGCCGGCATCGTGATCTCGAGAGCGTGGTCGAGTGCCAGCCTGATATCGAAGACCTCGCGCTTCAACTCGATCTTGCCGGTGGTGATTCTCGATACATCGAGCAGGTCGTCGATCAGATGCGACAGGTGACCGGTCTGGCGTTCGATCACATTGCGCAGCCACTCGCGTTTGGCGGGATCGGCTCCCGCGCTGTGACCCAGTAGATGCGCGGCGTTGCGCACGGGCGCCAACGGATTGCGCAGCTCGTGCGCGAGCGTGGCCAGAAAGATGTCCTTGCGGCGATCGGCGTCGCGCAGTTTCGCCTCCGCGTCGGCCCGCTCCGTCACGTCGCACAAGCTGCCGATGAACGTGTAATCGTCCTGATGAATCGGCGGTCGCAGATACCCGAACATTTCGACGGTCCTCAGCGCACGGTCGGTTATGCGGTGCAGCCGGAACGCGACATGCACCGGTTCGCCGGAGACCCGCCGGGCCTGGAAATGGCTTCGCAGCAGTTCGACATCGTCCGAATGAACGACCGACGTCATGAACTCGGTTTCCGTCAACGGGCCCCTGTCCTCGGGCTGCCCGGTGATTTCGTACATCCGGCGGTTTTCCCACACGCCTTGTCGCGACGCGCCACACCACTCGAAGATGCCGATGCCGGCCGCGCTCGTCGCGACACGCAGCCGCTCCTCCGTGAGCTTCAGCGCGGTCAGCGCCGTGCGCAGGCTGTCCTGTGCCGCCGCCACCTCGCCCGCCTGACGTTGCATGTACGCCTCGATCGCGTTTTCGATCATCGCGCGAAAGGTGCGCTCGACAACGTCGTGCGCCCGCATGTGAACGTCGACGGATGCGGCAACGGGACCGAAATACGCGCGGATCTCGTGCTTCAGAAAGCGCTGCATCAGATCCATGTTGCGAAACAGATCCGTGACCCGCCAGTCGTCCGGCCAGAACCTGCCGGGCTGCGCGATACCTACGTGATCGGTTAAAGACGCGTCGCTGTCGGCGACCAGCAAGGAAGCGCATACCTCGGCCAGCATGTAGGCGAAACAGGCAGTCAGTCCCTGCCCGCCGTCCGCACCGGGGTGCGCGCCCTGCTCCGAAGTCTCGGCGATCCAGCGCTGCATCACCTGCTCACGGGTACGCCCCAACCTGCGCGCCAGCCCATTTAGCGTGATCGCGCCTCGGCAATCCTGGTCGAAATCCCGTTTCATCGAGGCGCCCCCGGACAAGCGCGGTGAGCCCGCGATGCCGCCCTGGCACGCTGGCTTATGTCATTCAACTTCTCTCTCATGGCCCGTTTTTTATCGGATATGTCACTTGCGACTATTAATAGTATCGATCGGCCGAGGTTTGGGCCCCGGCCCGCCGCAAATCGCCTCACACTGTACCTGCTGCCGGGCGGCGGTTTAACCGAGACAAACCCGCAGCCGCGTCTGGCGAGGCTAGACCAAACGCGTGACACTTACGGGTAAGATTGCCGGAACGCGATCAAGACGCGAAGGAGCCGTGACGATGGAGGAACCTCGGAACTCGACGCGGCACAAGGGCCCCAAGGTCGCGTTTGCCCTGCAAGGCGGCGGTTCGCACGGCGCGTTCACGTGGGGTGTGCTCGACCGTCTGCTGGAGGCTTCGTCGCAGGCAATGCCACTCGATATCGCGGCAATCAGCGGCGCGAGCGCGGGCGGCATCAATGCGACGCTGTGCGCGGCGGGTCTCGCAACCAGCGGGGCAACGAAAGCACGCGACATGCTGCGCGCGTTTTGGGAAGCGGTATCGCGCGCCGGCGCGCTGGCGGGCAACGCGCTCCTCGGCTTTTCCGAACCTGGCCCATTCGGCGGCTGGAATATCGACTGGAATCCCGCCGCCATCATGCTGGAGGCCGTCGGACTCGTCGCTTCGCCTTATGGCAATCCGTTCTACCGCGATCCGCTCGGGCCGGTGATCCGTTCCGCGCTCCCCGAGCACGATCTCGCCGCGCTCAATACGACGCGCGACGGCCCGCAACTATTCATTTGCGCAACCGACGTACGAACCAACCAACGCGCAATCTTCACCCGCCCCGCTATTTCGATTGACGTATTGCGCGCTTCCGCATGCCTCCCGAACGAGTTTCGCACCGTCAGCGTGGACGGCATACCGTACTGGGATGGTGGTTATCTGGGCAACCCGCCTTTGGCGCCGTTGATCGAGCACGCCCAGGACCTGATTCTCGTGCTCGCGAATCCGTTCGTGCGCCACGATATGCCGCCCAAAGATGCGCGCGGCATTCTCGAACGGCTCAATGAAATCGGTTTCAACGCGTCCGTGGTGCTGGAGATCAACGCGATCGAAGCGGTCAACCACGTGCTCGATTCGGTCGGCGAGGAAGCGGCGAGCAAGAGCCGCTACAAGCCCGTCAGGTTTCACCTGATTCGCGACGACGAATTTCTGGCGAAGTTCGGATTCGTGTCGAAGAGCAGCACGTCCTGGTCATTGCTCAGCACGCTGTTCGAGCGTGGCCGTGAAGTCGCCGACGAATGGCTCAAGGGCGGCTACGCGAAGCTCGGGCAAGCGTCTTCGGTGGACGTCAAGGCTTCGTTGATCGATCCGACGCTCAAGCACAGCGGCAACGCGAGCGCGCGACGAAACTGACATGGACGGACGGCGCATTTGACGACATCGCGTAGCAGGCTGGCGCGCTCAGCCTGCGGTGCTGTCAATCGCCTGCGCGCGAGATGACCTTAGCGATGGCCTGCGCCGCCGTCGCAACGTTGTTGTCATTGAGCGCGGCGACGCACATGCGCCCGGACCGGATCAGGTAGACGCCGTGCCGTTCGCGCAGCGTGTCGACCTGCTCCGCCGACAGCCCCGTGTACGTGAACATGCCGCGCTGCTCGAGGTAGCGCGCGAGCATCGTGTCCGGCACCTTGCCGCGCAGGCGTTCATGGATCTCCGCGCGCATGCGCATGATGCGCCGGCACATCGAGGCAAGCTCCTGTTGCCACGATTGCCGCAGCGCCGGTGTGGTCAGCACGCGCGCTACGATCTTCGCGCCATGCGTCGGCGGATTGCTGTAGTTCGCGCGCACAGCGCTCGTCAATTGACCCAATACGCGCGCGGCAATGTCCGGTGACTCGCAAATCACCGACAGTCCGCCGCACCGCTCGCCATACAGCGAGAAGTTCTTCGAGAACGAAGTGGCCACCAACGCCGGCACGTTCTGGCGCACCAGTTCACGAATCGCGAATGCGTCGGCGTCGATACCAGCGCCGAAGCCTTGGTACGCCATGTCGATAAAGGGCAGCAGGTTCCGCTTTCCAATGACCTCGATCAGTTGCACCCATTGCGCGTCGTTCAGATCGACACCCGTCGGGTTGTGACAGCACGCGTGCAGCAGGACGACGCTGCGCGCCGGCAGAGCGTCGATGGCCGATAGCATCTCTTCGAACTTCAGACCGCCGCTCGACTCGTCGTAGTACGGGTACGCATTGACTTCGAATCCCGCGCGCTCGAAGATGAAGCGGTGGTTTTCCCACGTCGGATCGCTGACCCATACCCGCGAGCCCGCAAAGTAGCGCTTGATGAAATCCGCACCGACCTTCAGCGCGCCCGAGCCGCCCAAGGTCTGCACGGTCGCGATGCGCCCCTCGGTACGCGCCGCCGAGTCGTCGCCGAACACCAGCGATTGCACGGCATCGCGGTAGTGGGCGAAGCCCGCCATCGGCAGGTACGGCTTGGGACCGAGTTCGGCGAGCAGTTGTCCTTCGGCCTCGCGTACCGCTTGCATCACCGGCAAGCGGCCTTGATCGTCGTAGTAAATGCCGATGCTCAGATTGACCTTGTGCTCGCGCGAATCCTTCGCGAAGTTTTCGTTCAAAGTGAGGATCGGGTCGCCCGCATAGGCATCGATGTGTTCAAACATGCTAGTTCCTTGAATCAGGCCAAAAGATCGCAAAAGCGCGGTGCCTAGCGCGTCGGCACGCCAACGGCAACCGAGGCGCCCGCCCGCCTGTTGCGCAAGCGATAGCCGACGCCCAGCGCAACGAGCCAAACGGGGATCAGGTAGACCGACATGCGCAGATCCGGTATCAGCCACATCACGACCAGAATGCCGGCAAGGAAGATCAGGCAAAGATAGTTGGTAAGCGGATAACCGAGGCTGCGGAATAGGGTCGTCTCACCGGCGCGCGCTTTCGCAGCGCGGAAACGCAAATGAATGATGCTGATCATTGCCCAGTTGATGATCAGCGCCGAGACGACGAGCCCCATCAGCAGCTCGAATGCCTTGCCCGGCATCAGATAGTTGATTACCACGCAGGCGGCCGTCGCCACGGCGGACACACCCAGCGCGACGAGCGGAATCCCGCGCGCGTTGACCTTCAGCAGAGCGCGCGGCGCATTGCCCTGGCCTGCGAGGCCGTAAAGCATGCGGCTGTTGCAATAGACACCGCTGTTGTACACCGACAGCGCGGCGGTGAGCACCACCGCATTGAGGACGTTGGCGACGAAGTTGCTATTCATCGCGTGAAAGATCAGCACGAACGGACTACCGCCCGCGACGACTTTTTCCCACGGATACAGCGACAGCAGCACGCCGAGTGCGCCGACGTAGAAAATCAGGATCCGGTAGATCACCTGGTTGGTCGCGCGCGGGATCGTGTGCGAAGGATCTTCGGCCTCGGCGGCCGTAATGCCGACGAGTTCCAGTCCACCGAACGAGAACATGATGACGGCCATCGCCATCACGAGACCCGACACGCCGTTCGGGAAGAAGCCGCCGTGGCGCCACAGATTGGTCACGCCCGCCTCAGGACCCGCATGGCCCGAAATCAGCAGATAGCCGCCGAAGCCGATCATGCCAACGATCGCCGCGACCTTGACGATCGAGAACCAGAATTCGAGTTCGCCGTATGACTTCACGCTCGTGAGGTTGATCGCGTTGATCACGCCAAAGCACACGAGTGCGGAGACCCACGTTGGCAGTCCTGGCCACCAGTACTGCATGTAGATGCCAACGGCCGACAGTTCCGCCATGGACACGAGCACGTACAGCACCCAGTAATTCCACCCGGAAACAAAGCCAGAGAATTGCCCGCAGTATTTTCCTGCGAAGTAACTGAAAGAACCTGCGACGGGTTCGTCGACGACCATTTCGCCGAGTTGCCGCATGATGAAGAAAGCGACGATGCCCGCGATCGCGTACCCAAGCAACACGGACGGCCCTGCCGTCTTGATGGTCTGCGCGATGCCGAGAAACAGGCCCGTGCCGATTGCGCCTCCTAGCGCGATCAACTGAATGTGACGATTCTTCAGGCCGCGCTTTAGCGTGCCCTGTTGCTGGTGTGCCACGATGTTGTCTCCTGTGTCCTGCGGTTGGTTCTGGACGCCACGCTTCGCTTTTTTCGCCTGCTCGGGTCAGAGCAGGCGAAGTATGCCGAGGCCTCACAGCCGACGCTTGTGACGCCGGTGCCGTGTCTTGCTGGGATAGGTATGGTTGAAGCGGCGATGAACGGGTTGCATGCGCGTCAAACTTTCAGCGTGCCCCGCTCGATCTGATCGCGTTCGAGCGACTCGAACAGCGCCTTGAAATTGCCTTCCCCGAAACCTTCATCGCCCTTGCGCTGGATGAATTCGAAAAAAACGGGGCCAAGCAGCGGTTTGGAAAAAATCTGTAGCAACAGGCGCGGCGATCCATCCGCAGTCGTTCCATCGAGAAGAATGCCGCGCGACTGCAATTCGCCAACCGGTTGACCGTGGCCTGGCAGGCGGGTTTCGAGCGCATCGTAGTAGTAGCTGTTCGGCCCGGTCATCAGCGGCACGCCAGCCATCTGCAGGTTGTCGATCACCGCGATCAGATCGTCGGTCAGGAAGGCGATGTGTTGAATGCCCTCGCCGTTGAAGGCCATCAGAAATTCTTCGATCTGGCCGCTCCCCTTGCCGGACTCCTCGTTCAATGGAATGCGGATCTTGCCGTCCGGCGCCGTCATCGCCTTCGACGTGAGCCCCGTGTATTCGCCCTCGATGTCGAAGTAGCGCAACTCCCGGAAGTTGAACAGCGTCTCGTAGAAGTTGGCCCAATACGTCATGCGGCCGCGATAAACGTTGTGCGTCAGATGATCGACGAGGCGCAAGCCATGACCGGCCGGCCGGCGCTCGACACCTTCGATGAACTCGAAATCGATGTCGTAGATCGACTTGCCGTCTTCGAAGCGGTCGATCAGATAAAGCGGCGCGCCGCCAATGCCTTTGATTGCCGGCAATCGCAACTCCATCGGACCGGTTGCGATTTCGATCGGCTGAGCGCCCAGCGACAGCGCGCGGGCGTAGGCCTTGTGCGAATCTTTCACGCGAAATGCCATGCCGCAAGCACTCGGGCCATGTTCGGCGGCAAAGTAAGCGGCCTGACTATTGCGCTCACGATTCACGATGAAGTTGATTTCGCCCTGGCGGTAAAGCAGCACGTCTTTCGAACGGTGGCGAGCCACCAGTGTGAAGCCCATCTGCTCGAACAGCGGTTCGAGGACATCGGGTGCGGGCGAGGCGAATTCAACGAATTCGAAGCCCATCAGTTGCATTGGATTGTCAAACAGGTCGGCCATGATTTCTCAGGTTCAGCGGAGGTTGAATGATTGGTGGCGATCGACGGGCACTGACTGATGCGGAGGCATGTTGGAACAATGAAAGAAAATTTCCCATTCGTCACGCAGGGAAAGGCCCTCGAGCCACCTGCTCATCTGACCACCTTCCCAGCACACGCGCTCGTGTCGCAGCAACATCTGGAATCAGTTTAATTTTTTATCGATGCAATAGGATTTCCTAGCGGACGCAGACAAACCCTGATTTGTGCATTAACATTTCATTTCGCTGCGGAACGAGGAAATAAGAGTGCATACAATCGACATCGACCGAATCGACGTGCGTTTGCTGGAGATTCTTCAGTCGCAAGGGCGCATCTCCAATCTCGAGTTGGCGGAGGCGATCAAGCTGTCGCCCGCGCAAACGCTGAGGCGTCATCGCCGGCTCGAGGAAATGGGCGTAATCAAGTGCTACGAGACGCGGCTCGACGCGCAGCTGCTGGGCTTCGGCGTAGTGGCTTTCATCCAGGTGACGATGGAGCGAGGCCATGTGCGCGACCTGTCGAAGTTCAAGCGAATGATCTCGGAACTCACCCAGGTTCAGGAATGCTTCGTCGTAACGGGTGATATCGATTACATGCTCAAAGTCGTCGCGCACGACCTGAAAGCGCTGTCGGAGTTTCTACTGGATACGCTGATGCGTATTCCGGGCGTGAGCGGAGTCAAGTCCAGCGTTTGCCTCGATGAAATCAAATGTACAGGCGCGGTCCCGCTGGCGGCCTAGTGAATCGACTCGGAGACTGTATTGACATGCTCACCAAAACGTGTCGACGTGCGTTTTGTCGCCCACCTCGACGCCAGGACGCGGCGTGTCGGTGCAGGTCGAAGCCTCAGCATGCCGCCAGGGTTCCTGCAGCGTGTTCCGCCGCGATAGGGCCCAACCGCCCCGCAACCCGTTCGATAGCCGCGATACGACTGATTGCCGCGCGGTACGTCTCGTCGATACTCCGCTCCCCATCCAGCGCGACGACGCCATTGACGTCGAACACGGCGCGATAGGCCGCCACCTGACGCGTCAGAAAACTCATCGGCGGCGGCTGGTCGTTCACGTCGTTCCTTGAGCGCACGCGGCGGTGTGAAGTCGCGCCGGAAACGTTCAGACCAAAGGCGACGTCGGGACGCAGCACATGGCCAGCGATGCTGCGGAGCACCGGCGCAGTCGCAGCCGGATCGGAACGCGTGCCGATCTCGGCCTGAGAGGTGAACACGTAGCGGTCGCAAAAGACTACGTCGCCGCGTCCCAGTGCCGGTATGACCGTGTCGGTCAGATGCTGGACGAGGTCGCCCATGATGGACAGCAGAATGCCCAGCATGTCGACGCGACGTACGCTTGCGTCGGGCTCGGAGCTCGCTTTGAAGGTATGCCAGTGGCTGTCGACCATCTCCCGGAACAACGCATCTTTGCGGATGCGACTGGTCGGCGTAAACGTCGTCACGCAATTGAGCCCTGCATGCGTACACGCGCTTTCGAGCTTTTTCATCAGTGAGGACTTTCCGGCCCCATCCACGCCGCACAACGTGACCAGTACGCCGGGATAAGCATGCGGTTTGAGCTCGAGCGCTTCGAACACGGCATTCGACATGAAATCACCTCAGACCATCACTTCGCGGCTCTCCGCAAACACCTCGTCACGGGCCTCGATCGGCGCGAGCACCGCGGTGAAGTGCTTGAGCATCGGCGGCGCCGAGACGATGCGCATACCGCGGATCGAATCGCGTCGCTGGTAGACCCGGATCAACGCCGCCGCAACCGCCGCGAGGTGGCTATCGGTGTAGACGCGGCGAGGAATGGCGAGCCTCAGCAGTTCCAGCCTCGGGGCGCTGAGCGCGCCCGTCGATGGATCTTCTTTCAGGAACGCCAACGAGCCCAGACCGACGGCGCGCACGCCGCCCTCCAGGTAAAGCTCGGAAGCCAGCGCCTCGGCGGGGAACTCCGAGCGCGGCACGTGCGGCAGGAAGGCGGCCGCATCGACATACACCGCGTGTCCACCGGTCGGCCTGAGGATCGGAACGCCACCGGCAAGCAGTGTGTCCCCTAGCCGTTCGACCTGACCCACGCGGTGTTGCAGGTATCTGTCGTCGACCATCTCGCGCAGACCGATCGCGAGCGCTTCGAGATCGCGGCCTGCCATCCCTCCGTAGGTGACGAAGCCTTCGTGCAGCACGAGCAGCGGCACAACCTGCTCGTAGAGCACGCGCGACCGTGTCGCGAGCAAGCCGCCGATGTTGACCAGCGCATCCTTTTTGCAACTGAACGTGCAGCCGTCGGCGTAGGAAAACTGCTCCTTCAGAATTTCCGCCACCGACCGGTTCGCATAGCCGCTCTCGCGCTGCTGGATGAAATAAGCATTCTCCGCGCAGCGCGCCGCGTCGAAGTACACGGGAATCGCAAACTCATCGGCCAACGCTTTCACCGCGCGCAGGTTCGCCATCGATACCGGCTGTCCGCCGCCCGCGTTGTTCGTCAGCGAGACCATTATTAGCGGAACGTTGTCGCGCCCTTCGCTCTCGATCACGTTGCGCAGTTTCTGCACATCCACGTCGCCCTTGAACGGATGCTCGACAGAGGGTTGGTAGCCGATTTCGGCGACACACGATATCGCGGTCCCGCCGGCAATCGATACGTGCGCCTCGGTCGAATCGAACGGCGCGTTGAACGGCACCACCTGGCCCGGGCGCACGAGGGTCCGGAACAGGAAGTGCTCGGCCGGCCGTCCCTGGTGAGTCGGCAATACGTATTCGAAGCCGAGCATGTCCCGCACCGCCTGCGTCAGCTTGGTAAAGCTGCGGGAGCCGGCATACGACTCGTCGCCGGTCATGATGCCCGCCCACTGGTTCGCGCTCATCGCGGAGGTGCCGCTGTCCGTCATCAGATCGATATAGACGTCGTCGGCTTCGAGGCGAAACACGTTGTACCCGGCAGCGGCAAGCCGCGCCTGCCGTTGCTCGCGGTCGATCAGCCTGATCGGCTCGACCATCTTGATCCTGTACGGCTCAGGCTGGCTGTTTTCTAAAAGCATGCACTCCTCCTGCGTTGAAAGTACACGGGCCAGCGGATGGCTGGCCGCTTCGGACATCACATCCCGCGTCAGGCGCTTTGCTCGATCGGCAAAATCTCGATCGGCGTCCAGTCCGGATCGCCGCCGTCCGCCGACGCGCGGTGACAAGCGCGCGCGTGATGGGCCGCTTCGAAGCGTTTCTCGATCCGGTTCAGGATCGACCAATACGCGCCGCGTTCGCCTTGCGCGATCGCTTCGACCAACGCGTCGTTCGCGTTGTAGTTGAACAGGCTCGCATTGGTCCCGAAGAACCGCCGGTCATTGCCGATCAGATCGGCAACGAACTGCTGCGGGTCCGGGCCCAATGCGGTCGGCAGATAAAACACCGGGTGCAGCAGATCGTCGTTGCCTTCGATATGGCCGTGCAGATTCGGATTCCCGACGTGCAGGCCTTCGCGGCGGATCATCTGTTCGAGCTCGGTGCCCGGAAAAATCCTCAGCCCGACCGTGACCGAAACGCGCTCCGGA
This sequence comes from Paraburkholderia youngii, assembly GCF_013366925.1. NCBI lineage: Bacteria > Pseudomonadati > Pseudomonadota > Betaproteobacteria > Burkholderiales > Burkholderiaceae > Paraburkholderia > Paraburkholderia youngii. Next base: position 1,539,322 of record NZ_JAALDK010000002.1, on the reverse strand, counting down.
TCGACCCGCTTGATGAACTCGATCGTCTCGCGAGCGGTCTCCTGCGTCTCGCCGGGTGCGCCGAACAGCAGTTCGATGATGTGCTCGAGGCCGTGGCGCTTCGCGGTATTGACCGCATGTTCGATGTCGGGAGCACTGAAGGTGCGGCGCAGTATCTTCAGCATCGTTTCGCTGGCGGTATCGACGCCGAAGTTCATGCCGACGCAACCGGCCGCTTTCATCGCGGCCGCGAGTTCGTCGGGAAACGGCCGCGGCATCCCGTACGCATACCACTGGATTTTTCCGGCGAGCCCGTGCCGGATGATGGCGGCGCACAGCGCCATCGGATGCGCGACGCTCAGATTGAATTCCGAGTCGTTGATGTGAAAGACGTTGACCCCGCGCTCCTCGAGCGATGCCATCTCGGCGACGACGTCATCGGGTTCGCGCATGCGCACCGAGCGGCCTTTGATCAGCGGCTCGACGCAATAGATGCAGGAGCGATTGCAGCCGCGTTTCGTTTCGATGCCGATCTGGCCGCCTTTGGCGAAATAGTGCGGGTTGTTGACCAGCTCGCGTTTGTGAGGCCCTATGCTGGCCAACGGTCCGCATGTGTTGGGCGCGAGCGGCGTAGCATGCACGCCGGCCGTATCGCGGTAGACCAAGCCGGGTATGTGCGTGAAACTCCTGCCTTCTTCGAGGCAGGTCAGCAGTTCGGGAAAGCTGAATTCGCCTTCCCGAACTATGCCGAAGTCCGCGTCGAGGTACGCAAGCAGTTTTTCCGGCATCACCGAGTAGCCCGCGCCGCCCATCACGATCGGGACCGCGCGCGCACGCCGAAGCATCGCGACGATGTCCCTGATGCGTTCGAGAAAGCTGTAGCCGCTGGAGAAATAGACGTCGTCGGTATTTCGCAGCGTCACCCCCCAGTAATCCGGCGCGGCGGTGTGGCAGTGCTCGGCAATGGCCGCCTCGCAATCGTCGGAGAAGCACAGGTCGAGCAAGTTGAGCTCGAACCCTGCACGCTCCATCGGCGCCGACAGATAGTCGAAGGCAATCGGCGCAATCGCCGGCTTGATCTGGTTCGTGTTGACGAAGGTGACGCGCTTGGCCATGTTCGATCAGTCTCAGTGGAAAGTTTCGCGAGGGTTCGCAAGGGGTCGCAAGGGGTCGCAAGGGGTCGAAAAAGGGCGCGGCTAGACGGCGACGTCGATCGACATCTTCTGGCCCGCGCGGGCCACCGTCATCTCGCTCATGAATTCACTGAACCGATGCCGCATCACCGCCGAGAGGTGCTTCGCCTTTTCCTCGCAGTCGGAAAACGCATAGAAGCCCGGACCCGCGCTGCTCATCCCCGCGTACACCGCGCCCTCGCGTTGCATCGTCTCGTCGAACTCACGCATCACGTCGGTCCGGAAGATGCCTTCGAGCACCTTCATGTTGCTCATGCTGTTGAGTTCCCAGCCGTGCTTCAGAAACGCGAACAGGTCGTTGCGATGCAGCGCCGGCCGCAGTTTCTGTTCGATGAAGTTGCGCCACGCGGTGCCATAGCGCTTCTGCCACTCGACGAAATGCGTCGGCACGAAACCGGCCTCGGTGGTGCCGGACATGTCCGCGCCTTCGCCATGCGCACGCAGCGCTTCGGTCGATAGCGTGTCGTAGTTGCCAACGGCGGTGGTCACCCACAGGTTTTCCGAACTCAGGTTGCCGAGGAAACGGCCGTTGCCGTGTTTCTCGTCGACCCAGACCAGCCCGCCGAAGAACAGGCAAGCTTCACCGACGCCGGTCTCGAGGCCGAAATACACGTGCTCGTCATCCTTCGCGGTCTCGACGTAGTTGCGGGTGATCATTTCCCACATGTCGTGCGGCGAAAACGGTGAGCCGAACAACGCGTTCAAGCCGGCGAGCGTCGCGGTGTTGAACGACACATTCGAGCCGAAGCCGCTGTGCTGATGCTGGATGCTGCGCAGCCGATCGACACGGATGTCGTCGCGTGAGTAGCCGACCGTTCGCTTGAACAACTCGAGCATGTGCCGCCCGCTCGGCACGTCGCAGCCGCCTTCGCCGTTGTTCGTCTTCGTGACGGTGATCCGGTGTCCGACCGTGCTCGTCGATACGCCGAGTCCGCCGCCGCCGAAGCCGGGCATCATTTGCATGAAGTCGAACACGGCGAAGTGAAGGCGCCCTGGCACCGAGACTTCGGCACGATCGTAGCTCGGCACCGCGTCGCGCTCCCAGTGCGGCAGCACAGTCAGATTCGCCCCCGGCAGGAACTGCCCCGCTTTCGCCTTCCAGGCCTGATTCATTGCTCTACCTCCGTCCTCGTGAGTTCCAGGAATTCCAAAGGGCACCACCCGTTGTTCGCGCTCCTGGTGCACTGTTCGTGCCAGGCATTCTTTTGCTGCGCGAAGTGAGTCCCCGTCAGAGGCAATGACGCAAGCAGGCCGCCAGATTTCAAAAGGCCGGGCCATATATCCGAACGTTTAGATGTTTGGACGTTGGCATGTGAACCGGGCCGGTATCAGACGTCGTGCAGTCGAGCTGCAACCAACAGATCTCCTTCGGATGTTGGACCGGCACCGACATTCAGGAGGCTGAGGGGTTTTCCTCCAACGTGCGTCGGCAATGCGCCGACACCGCTTCAATCCGCGCGATACCCGCCCCGCCTTTTGAGATCTGGGCACTTCGTTCCGTTCTTGCAGGGGATGAGGACGACTTGCGTGGTGCCAACGGATGACTGGCATGAACCCTGCAAAATGCGTCCGCAAGAAGTGGCACCGGTCGATCGCCACTCGTGACCCGCCCTCTTGATCTTTGCCGGGAGCCGCAGATGACAGCAACTTTGAAGGACGACGCGCTGGCGCGACGCCACATCGATTGGCCGCGCGCGTTGCGAGCGATCAAGGCGTTGAGGGAGAACGTAGACGACATTCAGCATGCCTACGAAGTGATGATCGCGCTCGACGGCGGTCAGATGGAGACGATGTACCAGCGCTTTCTGAGCGAGCCGGGCGCCGGCGCGCTGCTTTCGGAACAGCCGTCATTGCTCGATACGCTCGCTGATTCCGACACGCTGCTGCGCTTGCCGCCCGGCTCGTTCGGCCGCGCCTACATGGCGATGATGGAGCGCAGCGGCTACAGCGCCGATGGTCTGCTGCAAGCAAGCCGGCTGGCCGCCGGTCTCGAAGAAATCCTGCCGGGCCCGGACCGTCAGTGGTTCATCGAGCGCAGCGGCTGCATTCATGACCTGCTGCACGTGTTGACGGGCTATGGACAGGACTGGGCCGGCGAGACCTCGCTTCTCGCATTCGACTGCGGCCTCGAACCGATGCGCGCGCGCATCGTCGGTCTGCTCGGCACCGCGTTGACCGCGCCGTGGTGGCCGAACTTCTGGGTCCATCGTTTTCTGCACCGCGCATGGCTGCGTGGCAAGCGCGCGCGCATTCCCCTCTCATACCGCTGGGAACAAGCGTTGGAGCGACCGCTCGCACTCGTCCGCCTGCAACTGGCGATCGAGCCGGTCGCGCTCGCGCATCCCCAGGGCATCCTGGCCGGTGGCCAGACTCTGCCGTGGCGCTACGCCGCGCCGAGCAACGCGTGAACGGAAAGGAACCCAGCATGGCCAGCACACCGAAAAATGCGTCGCTGCGCAACACCGTATTCGGCATCGTACGCACGCAGTTGCTGCGCGTCTGCCGCGAGCATCAGCGCGACTTCAACGCAGAGATTCACCTCGAGAGTTCGCTGATCGCCGATCTCGGCCTCGACTCGCTATCGCTCGTCGAAGCGGTGGTCGCAGTCGAGCAGGCGTTCGGCATCGACCGTCTGCCGCTAGAAGCGTTGAACGAAGAACACGCCGAAACGTATTTCACGGTCGGCTCGCTCGTGGACCTGTGCATCCGGCACGCCGCCATCCGCGTGGACGCCAACGAGGGGATGCGTACATGAGCCCGCGCCTTTCGCTGGCCACCGCGCAGGCAAGACGTGGCCGGCTTGCGGCCGCGGCAGCTGCCGTCGGCAACACGCTCGGCCGCTTGCCGCTGGCCGCCGAAGCGCTGCCGATCGCCGGCGCGTTCGTCTGCTCGCTGCTGCTGTACGGACGGATCGCCGGCGTCGCCGTTGAACCGGGCTGGCGTGTGCTGGCCGGCCTCGTGTCCTTTCTCCTGCTGTTCGTCCAGCTTCGCTTGATCGACGATCTCGACGATCTCGAACGCGACTATCCCGCCGGGCACGCGCTGTTGGCGCGCCGCGAGGCACGACGCACACGTCTCGTCGCCAGCCTCGCGACCAGCGCGCTGCTGCTCGTTGCGCTGAACACCGGCATGGAGCACGCGAGGACGGCCGCCGCTGCCGCCACCGCCCTCGCCTTCGCCGCGCCGTTCGTATTCAAGCGGCTGCTCCCGAGCAGCCCGCTGCTGTGCTTTCCCGCATTCGAGGGGGCGCCCTTCGCGGTCTTCATGTACGGCTATTTCTGGTGGCGCGACATGGCTGGCCGCGAACTGAGCTTCTATGCCGTGATGTGCGTAGCGGGCTCGATGTGGACCGGCTACGAATTCTGGAAGTTCTCGCGCAAAGTCGGCACCACCGCACTGCAGCCCTATCACCTGTCGGCGCGCGAAATCCGCGTCGCGCTGAATGTCCTGCTGATGCTGGCGCTCGGCATCAACGTGTCGCTGTCGCGCCTCGCAGGCCTGTCGCAAACCTATTCGATCTATGCGGCGACGCTGCCACTCGTATGGCTCGTCTGGCTCAACGCGAGTCGGCCGGGCCCCGCGAGCAGGCCGGGCCGGCCACGCTGGGCGGGCACGCGCTTCATCGTCGCCGTCGAGCTCGGAATGCTGGCCGAGATTTTCCTCAAATGACACGCAACCCTGGATGGTCACCCACGATGAATAAGCACGTTCTCGTCACCGGTGCGCGAGGTCTGTTGGGCGCCGAAGTGATCGCCCGGCTCACGGCAATGGGCTACCCGGTCGTCGCATTCTTGCGCTCCGAAGGACCGGTTGTCCGCAACGACGGCACGCCGCTCGCGGCAACCACGTACGACGGCCACACGCCTTCGGCCGGAACCTTCGCATGTGTGCGGGGCGACGTCGCCGAACCCCACCTTGGGCTCGACCCGCACACCTACGAGGCGCTGCGCGCGACGACGGGCACGATCGTCCACTGTGCCGCGCTCACCAGCTTCGGCCGCAAGCCCGAGGTCTACGACGCGATCAACTTTCGCGGCACCGAGCGCATCGTCGAGTTCGCGCAACCTCGCGACGAAGCGCCGATTCCGCTGCTCTACGTGAGCACCGCCTATGTCTGCGGCGAGCGTCCCGGCGTGTTCAGCGAGGACGATCTGGACCTCGGCCAGCGGCTGGGCAACCCGTATGAGCAGAGCAAGTACCGCGCGGAACAATCGGTGCGGGCGGCGATGCGCAGCGGTCTGCCGGCCGCGGTGCTGCGCCCGTCGATCATCGTCGGCGACTCGGCGAGCGGCGTGATCCGCAAGTTCGACACGCTCTACACCGTCGTGCGCCTGACGGCCGCGGGACTCGTGCGCACGATGCCCGGCGACTACGGCGCGACGCTGAACATCGTGCCGATCGACTGGGTCGCCGACTGCGTCGTCGAGGCACTGGTGAAGTTCCCGCTGGTGCGCGGACGCACGCTGCATCTGACCTCGGGCGCGCCGACCACGCTGCGCGAAATCAACGACGTCTGCGCGGAGTTCCCGTCGTTTCACGTGCCTCGCTATGTGCCGCGGCATGTGTTCGACGCCGCCGCGATGAAGCCGCTCGAGCGGCGCTACTACGACGAGGTCGTGAAGCTGTACGAGTCGTACCTGACGCGCCAGGTGCGCTTCGCACGCGACGCAACCGCCGCGATCCTGCCGGCCCTGCCTCGCGCGACGGGCAAAACGCTGCTGCGCAGGATCTTCCGTTATGGGATCGCGGCGGGCTACTTCGTGCCGCGCACGGCTTGACGCTCAGGGAGCCTAACCATGTTGATGACCGATCCGATTCTCGCCGAGCTCTGGCAAAAAGCGCGCACCGCGTTGAGCGCCCAGTTCGAACAGCGGGCACCGAGCGCCGTCTTTCTCGAAGGCTCGATCGCCGAAGGTTTCGGCAACGAGCGCTCCGATGTCGACTTCGTCGCGATCGTCGATAGCGGGCTGGAGCCGGCCACGATGCCGTACATCCTGTTCATCGACGGCCGCCGCATCGAAGTCAGGTTGCTGAGTCCGGCGCGCCTGCGCCGCGAGCTCGCGCAGGTACGCGCAGCGCTCGGCAAAGGGCGTCGCGCGGTCGCGCGCCTGTCGTGGAATCTGCTCGAACGGTGCCAGCGCTTCATCGGCGCGCTGCCGATCGACAACCCGGCATTGATCGAAACGCTGCAAGCGGAGCTTGGCCGCGACGCGCTCTGCGAGGCGGTGGCGCTGTGGTTCGAGGATTTCGCGCGCCAGACCGGCCGCTATGCGGTCGCGATGTTCGCGCTCGGCGAGCCCGACTACGCCCGCGCCTGGATCAGAACCGCCGCGTTTCATGCGGCGAAGAGTCATGTGGCGCGGCTCGGCGAGTGCTACATGAGCCCGAAATGGCTGTCGCTGCAACTCGAACGCGCGGCTGTCGACGCGGGTCTCGCCGGCCGTCTGTGGAACCTGCTACACGCGCCGCGCGAGCATGGCGCCGAAAGCGCGTTCCTCGCGGCGGGGGTCGCGCTGCTCCGCGAGTTCGGCGTCGGCGGTGTGAGCCTCGCGGGGAAGAACGTGCTGATCGGCCCAGGCAAGGACGCGACGACCTGGCAGATCGGCGAACGGGTCCATGTGCTGCGAGGCAGCGACGTCTTTGCGCTCGACGACGAAGCCGCCCAGGCCTGGCGTGCGATCACCTTCGACACCCCATGCACGGCCATCGCCAGCCGTGGCGACGCGCAGGCGGCGAGCCGGCAGCGCGCGCTGATCGCGGACTTCAGCCGGCTGGGTCTCGTCAGCCTGCGCTGGAAGGGCAGCGGAGAAATCCACGCACGACAGCAGGCGACTTCGACGCCGGTGTCCCGTGCGCCGTTGATCTCGATCGACGGCGCACGCCTCGCGGCCGGCCGCGCGAGCGGTGCCCAGTTGCTGCCGATGCCCGCCGGGCGCTTCGCCGAAGTGGGCCTCGAGATGGTCTGGGCCAACATCGGCCTCGAAAATGCGCGCGAGGACGCCCAGGGCGCACTGCGGCGCGGCCAATGGAAGGTGCTCGAGTACGCGCTGCAACGGATGATGCAAACCGCCTGCATGGTCACGCTCGGCGCGCACGGCGTGACGCCGCAGTCCACGATGGAAGAAGCGACGCTCGACGCGATCCGGCTGCTGCCTCTCGATGCGGCGCTGATCGACGGCATCCGCGAACTCGAACAGTGCTCGATCGGATCGGCACCGGATGCCGAGCGTTACGTCGCGCTGGCCGATGAGCTCGCGCAGCGTCTGCGCAACCTCGGCGGCGACCCGCAGTTTCCGGCGAGCTTCGATACGGCGTCGGGCTGGCGCGGCACGATCCACGCCGCCTACGACTGGATCAACCTCGGTGCGCATCTGCACGCGCGCTTTCCGCAGACCGCTCACGGCGGACGCGGTACCGCCGAGGAAGCAAGAGACCTGCTCGCTTCGTCGAGCACCTGAGCAACGGGGACCTCAATGAATTTCGACACCATTGCGCGCGCATGCGGCGAATTCGAAGCGGGCAAGAGCTACGCACAGCACGAGAGCTTCGACGCAAGCAGCAGCGCCGGCCCAACAGCATCGCCACGTTTGATCCTCACCGCGGCAAGTCCCGCCGAAGCCATCGAGCGGCTCGCCGGCAACAAGGGACGGTCGCTTCATCGGCTGGCGAACCTCGGTGTAGCGGTGCCGCACTGGGCGATCCTCGGCACCGACTGCTTTGCGGAGTTCCGCCGCGACGGCGGCCTCGATCAAACCATCGCCACGCTGCTCAGCGACTTCACGCCCGCCAACGCCGCCGCGATCGCGAGCAGGATTTGCGAGGCCGTGCTGACGTGCGACATCAGCGCCGCGTTGCGCGCCGACATTGCACGCGCGCACGATGCGATCGGAGACGGACCGCTCGCGGTGCGTTCGTCAGGTGTCGAAGAAGACAGCGCGAGCTTCTCGTTCGCAGGCCAGTTCGACACGTTCCTCGATGTACGCGGGCTCGACTCGACACTCGAACACGTGCGCCGGTGCTGGGCCTCCGCGTATTCCGAGCGCTCGCTGCGCTACCGGCATCAGCACGGACTCGACATGGCCGGCGCCGGCATGGCCGTGATCCTGCAGCGCCTCGTGCAAGCGGACACGAGCGGCGTCGTGTTCACCATCAACCCGGCCAACGGCAACCGCGACGAGCTGGTGCTGAGCGCCGTCTACGGGCTCGGCGAAGGACTCGTGTCGGGCGCCGTCGACGCCGACACGATCACCGTGGACCGCCACACCGGGCAGCACAAGCAGGTGGTGATCGGTGAAAAACGCGAGCGTCATGACGGCCGCCGCATCCGCGAGGTGCCGGCCGCGCTGCGCGATGCAGCGGCCCTTTCCAACGACGAGATCGAGCGCGTCGTGGCAGCGGCCCGCACGCTCGAAAGCAGGTTCGGCGAGCCGCTCGATATTGAATGGTGTATCGCGGAGCACCAGTTGTGGATTCTGCAGGCGCGCCCGGTGACCACGCCGGTCGCACCGGCCGCATCGCGGACCGGCGAATTCCAGCTGTGGGACAACTCCAACATCGTCGAGAACTATCCCGGCGTGACCACGCAGCTGACCTTCACCTTCGCGCAGCACGTCTATGCGCAGGTGTTCCGCGAGTTCTGCCGGCTGCTCGCGATTCCGCACAAGCAGCGGCGCGAGATGGACGGCTTCCTCGGCTCGACGCTCGCGTTCCTGAACGGGCGCGTGTACTACAACCTGCTGCACTGGTACAAGCTGTCCGGGCTCGCGCCGTTCCAGGACCTCGGACGCAAGATGATGGAAGTCCAGATGGGCGTCGACGAGCCGCTCGATCTGGCGAGCTTCGCCGAGCTGATCGCGCCGTACAAGGCCGGCTCGCGCGCTGGGCTCGCCTGCATCCGCGCCGTGAGCGGCACGAAGTTCGCGTGGCACTTCGCGCGGCTGGAGCGCAACGTCGAGCGCTTCCGCGCGTTCTTCTATCCGGTCTACGACGAGTTCAACGCGTTCGACTATCGCTCGCATCCCGCCGATGCCGTCTATGCGCACTACTGCCGCTTCGAGCGGGCGCTGCTGGCACGCTGGGGCATGATGATCGTGCTCGAATCGGCGATCGGTCTAAGTTACGGCGTGCTCAGGCGCCTGATCAAGCGGTGGATTGCCGATGCGCCCGACTGGCTCGAAGTGGCGGTGATCGGCGGCATGGACGACATCGAGTCGATCGAGCCGGTCCGCAGGCTGGCCGCGCTGGCGGAAGCCGTGCGGTCGAAGCCGCGGGTCGAAGCGCTGATCCGCAACACGCCGTCAGCCGAAGCGTATGCGGCGCTGCGCGAATGCGGCGCGCCGGAGATCGTCGCCGACGTCGAGCGCTACCTCGCCGACTTCGCGTACCGCAGCAACAACGAGCTGAAGCTCGAAGAACCCGATCTGCGCGAAGACCCGGGCGTGCTGTTCGATATGTTGAAGGCCTCGCTCGCGCATGGCGCCGCGACGATCGATCGCAGCGCCACCGAAGCGCGCATCGACGCGTTGTTGCGTGAGCGGCTTAATCCGCTGCAGCGCTGGATCTTTGCCCGCGCACGCAGCCGCGTGCGCGCCGCGATCCGGGCGCGCGAGACCGTGCGCTTTTGCCGTTCGCGCGCGTTCGGGGTCGCGCGCCGGATGTTCCGCGCGATCGGCGAGGGTCTCGCCGCCGACGGCGTGCTGGCCACAGGCCGCGACATCTTCCATCTGCGTCTCGACGAAATTCGCGGCTGCTTCGAAGGCACCGTGTCCCACCGCGAACTGCGCCCGCTCATCGAGCAGCGCAAGCGCGACGACGCGAGGTATCGCGCGATGGATGATCTGCCGCCACGCTTCCTCACGCATGGTCCCGTAGCGGCCTGGCTCAGCAAGCCGGCGAACCTCGCCGCGCTGCACGCGGCGCCCGCCCATGCGGCCGGCGCGACGCTGCGCGGCACGCCCTGCTCGCCGGGCTTCGCCGAAGGGCGCGCGAAGGTCGTGCGCGAAGCGAACGAATTCGACGGCGGCATCCTCGTCACCTATCGGACCGACCCCGGCTGGGTCCCGGTATTCGCGTCGGCGACCGGCCTGCTGATCGAGCGCGGCAGTCCGCTGACCCATGCCGCAATCGTCGCACGCGAAATCGGCATCCCGACCGTCGTGCAGATTCCGGGCCTCACCACGCGCGTGCAGTCGGGCATGCAACTCAAGGTCGATGGCCATAGCGGCGTGATCGAACTGCCCGAGCCGACCTGAAACGAATCCCTACCTCCTGACTGACCACTGCAACCGCCCCTGAAGGAAACTGCCATGTACCGCCTGCTCAACGATCGTCGCGACCTGCCGCATCTGTGGCTCTACATCGAGTGCGCGCTGATATTCATCCCCGCCGCAGCCGTGCTGTATTGGCTCGGCCACTTTCCCTGGTGGGCGGGCGTGGCCTATGTGCTGGTCTGGAACATGTTCGGCGACCGCTTCACGATGAGCTACCACTGCACGCTGCATCGGCGGCTCTTCAGGAAGAAGTACCGTGCGCTCGAAATCCTGCTCGACTGGGTGCTGTGCCCGTTCTTCGGCCAGACGCCGGGCACGTTCTATGTCCATCACATGGGCATGCATCACATCGACGACAACCTGCCACGCGACCTGAGTTCGACGATGCGGTTTCAGCGCGATAGCGTCATCGGCTTTCTGCACTACTACCTGCGCTTCGCCGCGCTGGTGCCGGTCGAGCTCAGCGTCTATCTGTGGCGCTCGCGCAATACGAAGCTGATGCGCCAACTGCTCGTCGGTGAGATCGCGTTCTACGCGGCGATCGGCGCGGCCGCGTACTGGAACCTGCGGGCGACGCTGGTCGTGTTCGTGTTTCCGTTCGTGTTCGTGCGGCTGATGATGATGATCGGCAACTGGGTCCAGCACGCGTTCATCGACCCCGATCATCCGGACAACCCGTACACGAGCAGCACCAATACGATCGACTCGCGTTTCAATGCGCGCGTCTTCAACGCCGGTTATCACATCTACCACCACGTCCGCAAAGGCACGCACTTCAGCGAGCTCACGAAGGAGTTCGCCGCGAACCTGGAGAAGTACGGTCACGAGGATGCGGTCGTGTTCGATCGCATCGACATCGCGCAGATCTGGCTGCTGCTCGTCACGCGTCAGCACCGCAAGCTCGCCAGGCATTTCGTGCGCTTGCCGGGCGCGCCGGTGCGCAGCGACGACGAGGTGATCGCGCTCTTGCGCCGCCGTCTGCAGCCGATCCGCGACTGGTCGCCCGCTGCTTCGCTCGATCACGGAATCTCGACCAAGTAAGCGGGGAGCCGTCACCATGAACCTGACGCTAGTCGATGCCGTTTCAGCGCTGCCGCGCGGCGACGCTCGAGGCCTTCGTTTTGTCTCCTCGCACGGCGACGAGCACTACTATCCGTATGAGGCGCTCGAGCGCGAGGCACGCCAGCGTGCGAAAAAGCTCGTGGCACTCGGCCTGAACAAGGGCGACCGTATCGCGCTCGTGATCCTCGACCCGGAAGCGTTCATCCTGAGCTTCCTCGGCGCGTCGTTCGCCGGTCTGGTGCCGGTCCCGATCTTTCCGCGCGGAAGCCTGAACTTCAGAACCCGCGAACGCTACGCCGAAACCGTCAGTCACATCGTGCGCTCGGCAGGCGCGCGGATGCTGCTGACGTCGAACTCGACACGCGAGACTATCGAGGACGTGCTGGCCGCCGACACCGGCCTCGAATGCATCGTGACCGTCGAAGCGCTGCTCGACGGCGAGCCGCCCGCCTGCGATTTGCCCGCGCTGCATCCCGATGACCTGTGTTTCCTGCAATACACGTCGGGCAGCACGTCGCTGCCGAAAGGCGTGATGGTCACGCATCGCAATCTGATCGCGAATGCGACAGCGTTCCTCGGACCGCGCGGCATCGATCTGCACGAGCAGGACGTCTATGTGAGCTGGCTGCCGCTGCACCACGACATGGGACTCATCAGCGTGCTGGGCGCGCTGATCTGCGACTTGCCGAGCGTGCTGCTAGCAACCGAAGCATTCGTGCGCCGGCCTGGCCTGTGGATGGAGGCGATCACGAAGTACCGCGGCACGATCAGCTTCGCGCCGAACTTCGCGTATGCGCTCGCCGCGCGCCGCACCCGCGACCAGGATCTCGAAGGCCTCGACCTGAGCCGACTGCGCGTGGCCGGCTGCGGCGCCGAGCCGATCAACGCGCAAGCGCTGCGCCAGTTCTCCGCGCGCTTCGAGCCGGCCGGCTTTCGCGCCGAAGCGCTGCTGCCGTGCTACGGGATGGCCGAGGCAACACTCGCGATCACGTTTCACGAGCACGGCCAGCCGATCGTCACCGACGTCGTCTATGCGGCACCGCTGGGGCTCGGTCGAGCGATACCGGCCGCGCGTGATACCAGCTTGCGCACGATCGAACTGGTCGGCTGCGGCCATTGCTTTCCCGGACACGAGCTGCGGATCGTCGACGAATCCGGACGTGCGTTGCCCGAACGCTGCGTCGGCGAGATCGTCACGCGCGGGCCCAGCATCACCGTGGGCTACTACGGCCTCACCGAAGCGAGCGCCGACGCGTACCGCGACGGCTGGCTGCAGACCGGCGATCTCGGCTACGTCGCGGGCGACCAGCTCTATATCTGCGGCCGCAGCAAGGACCTGATCGTGATTCACGGCTCGAACCTCTATCCGCAGGACATCGAATGGGCGGTGGCCGAGTTGCCGAGCGTGCAAAGCCGCGGCGTGATCGCGTTCAGCGTGATGCGCGACGGCGACGAGACGCTGGTCGTCTGCGCCGAGGGCAAGCCCGCGGAGGCCACGGCGCTGCGCCGTGCGATCGCGCAGAAGGTCGCCGAATGCGCGGGCCTGCAGGTCGGTCACGTCGCGATCGTACAGGCGGGCAGCTTGCCGCGGACTTCGAGCGGCAAGGTGCAGCGCCGCCGGACCAAGGCGCAGTTCGAAGCCGGCGAGCTGGAGGAACACTCGTGAGCATGCGCTGGCGCGAGATCATGCTGACGGTGTCGGGCGCACTCGCGCTCGCCGCCTGTCACGCGAAAGAAGCCGAGGTGACGCTGCCGCGCCCGGTCATCGCGGTGGTCGTGCATCGGGACAGCAAGCCCGTGCTCGCGACGCTGCCGGGCGAAGTCAACGCACGCTATGCGACACCGCTGTCGTTTCGCGTCGCCGGCAAGCTGGTCGAGCGGAAGGTGCGGCTCGGCGATACGGTCACGGCCGGCCAGGTGATCGCGCGGCTCGATGCCGACGACGCGCAGCGCAGCCTCGCGAGCGCGCAGGCCCAATTGATGGCGGCGCAGCATCGGCTCACCTTCGCCGAGCAGCAACTCGATCGCGACCGCGCGCAGGCGCAGGAACAGCTGATCTCGACGACGCAGCTGGAGCAGACCCAGGATGCGTATGTGGCGGCCGCCGCGCAGCGCGATCAGGCGGTACAGCAATTCGCGCTGCTGAAGAATCAGACCCAATACACGGTCCTCACGGCGGACCATGCCGGCGTCGTCACCGCCGAAGACGCCGATACCGGGCAGAACGTCGCGGCGGGACAGCCGGTCTACCACCTCGCGTGGTCCGGCGAGGTCGATGTCCTCTGCGACGTGCCCGAGAGCCTGCTGAACGCGCTGGCGGTCGGCAGCGCGGCCAGCGTGTCGCTGCCGGCCGTCACGGACCGACGCTTCACCGCGCACGTCCGGGAGCTGTCGCCGGCAGCAGATCCCGGCAGCCGCACCTATCGCGCGAAACTGACGCTCGATGCGCCAGGCCCCGAAGTCCGCCTCGGCATGACGGCCACCATCACCTTCGCCGACGCGTCCGGCGAGGCGCAAGCGGACGACCCGATCACGCTGCCCGCCAGCGCGCTCTTTCACGACGGCAACGCGCCGGCCGTCTGGGTCGTGCGGCCCGGCGACGAGGCGCTGGAACTGCGCCGGGTCCAGGTGGGCCGCTATGACGACCGCACGATCTCCGTCGCGCGAGGCCTCACCGACGGCGAGCGCGTCGTGCTGCAAGGCGTGCACACAGTCAGCGCCGGCGAAACCGTGCGCGCAGTTGCGCCGTTGCATCCCGAGGACTTCGCATCATGAGAGCGCTGTTTGGCCAGGGGCCCGACGGAGCGGGCGGCCCCGGTGAACCGGGTGGACCGCGGCGGCCAGCAGCGGACGACACCGGCCGCTTCAATCTGTCCGCGTGGGCAATCCGCAACCAGGCGCTCGTCTTTTTCGCCGTCGTGCTCGCGACGCTGTTCGGCGTGCTCGCCTATTCCCGGCTCGGACAATCGGAGGACCCGCCGTTCACGTTCCGCGCGATGGTGATCCGCACCTTCTGGCCCGGCGCGACCGCGCGCCAGGTCGAGGAGCAGGTGACCGACCGGATCGGCCGCAAGCTGCAGGAGACGCCGCATCTCGACTATCTGCGCAGTTACTCGCGTCCCGGGGAATCGCTGATCGTCTTCACGATGAAAGACTCCGCGCCGGTGAGCGAGGTGCGCGACACGTGGTACGAGGTGCGCAAGAAAATCGGCGACATCGCGGATACGCTGCCGCCCGGCGTGCGCGGGCCGTACTTCGACGACGAATTCGGCGACGTCTACACGAACATCTATACGCTAGCCGGCGACGGCTTCTCGCCGGCCCAACTGCACGACTATGCGGACGAACTGCGCGGCGTGCTGCTCCGTGTGCCCGGTGTCGCGAAAGTCGATTATTTCGGCGACCCCGACGAGCACATCACGATCGAGATTCCCAACGCGCAATTGACGCGGCTCAGCATCACGCCGCAACAGCTCGCGCGGGCGATCAACGCGCAAAACGCGGTCACGCCGAGCGGCACGCTCACCACCGCGTTCGATCGCGTGTTCGTGCGTCCGAGCGGCCAGTTCACCGACCTGACGGCGATGAGCGACACGCTGATCGACATCAATCACCGCCTCGTTCGTCTTGGCGACATTGCGACGATCAAGCGCGGCTACGACGATCCGCCGGTCTCGCAGGTTCGCACCAACGGCCGGCCGGTGCTCGCCATCGGCATCACGATGCAGACTGGCGGCGATGTGATTCAGCTCGGCAAGCTGCTCGACGCGAAGACGGCCGAATTGCGCGCGCGTCTGCCCGCGGGGCTCGAACTCGTCCAGGTGTCGAGCATGCCGCACGCGGTCTCGCACTCGGTCAACGGCTTTCTGCGCGCCGCCGCCGAAGCGATCGTGATCGTGCTGGCCGTGAGCCTCATCTCATTGGGCTGGCGCGCCGGCGTGGTTGTGGCGATCTCGATCCCGGTCGTGCTCGCGGTCACCGCGCTATGCATGAATGGGTTCGATATCGGCCTGCACAAGATCTCGCTCGGCACGCTGGTCCTCGCACTGGGGCTGCTCGTCGACGATGCGATCATCGCGGTCGAGATGATGGCAGTGAAGCTCGAACAGGGATGGGGCCGCGCGAGGGCCGCGGCGTTCGCCTACAGCAGCACCGCGTTTCCGATGCTGACGGGAACCCTGGTCACGGTGGCGGGATTCCTGCCGATCGCGCTGGCGAAATCGGCCACTGGCGAATACACGCGCTCGATCTTTCAGGTGTCCGCGATTGCGCTGGTTGCTTCGTGGTTCGCGGCGGTCGTGCTGATTCCGTTGCTCGGCTATCACCTGCTGCCCGAACGCAAGGACATCGCGCGCGAGACGCCGCCTCGGCGCGCGCTTCGCAAGCTGCGCCGGCGCGACGACGCGCAGACGCGCCGCGCCCCGCTGGCGGCGCCGCGCGCGCCCCGCTTTCATGACCGCCTGCGCGACTGCATCGCGTGGTGCGTGAAGCGCCGCCTCGTCGTGATTGGCGTCACGGCTGCGCTGTTCGTCGTCGCGTTGGCCGGCTTCGCGCTCGTGCCGCAACAGTTCTTCCCGAGCTCCGAGCGTCCCGAGCTGCTCGTCGACATGCGGCTGCCCGAAGGTGCGTCGTTCGAAGCGACGCTGCGCGAAGCCGCGCGCCTCGAAAAGACGCTAGCCGGCCGGCCCGAGATCGATCATCTGGTCGACTTCGTCGGCACGGGCGCGCCGCGCTTCTATCTGCCGCTCGACGTCCAGATGCCCCAGCCGAACTTCGCGCAGCTCGTGATCACCGCCAGGTCCGTCGACGACCGCGAAAAGCTCGAACGCTGGCTCGCGAGCACGCTGCAAAACAGCTTTCCCGCCGTACGTGCGCGCGTTTCGCCGCTCCAGACGGGACCCTCGGTCGGCTATCCGGTGCAGTTTCGCGTCAGCGGAAACGACCTTGCCACCGTGCGGGAAATCGCGGAAAAAGTCGCGGCGACGATGAAGGCCGATGCCCGCACGACGGGCGTGCATTTCGACTGGGACGAACCCGGCGAACGCTCGGTGCGCTTCGAGATCGACCAGCAGAAGGCGCGCGAGCTCGGTGTCACGTCGGAAGACGTGGCGAGCTTCCTCGCGATGACGCTATCGGGCTATACGTTCACGCAGTACCGGGTGCGCGACCGGTTGATCAGCGTCGACCTGCGCGCGCCCCAGCGTGAGCGGGTCGATCCCGCCGAGATCGTGAACCTCGCGATGCCGACGCCGAACGGCCCGGTTCCGCTCGGCACGCTCGCGCACCTGCACAACGAACTCGAATACGGGGTGATCTGGGACCGCGACCGTCAACCGACGATCACGGTCCAGGCCGACGTGCGCGGCAACGCGCTGGACCTCGACGTGACCCAGGCGATCGATCGGACGCTTGCGCCGCTGCGCGCGTCGCTGCCGATCGGCTATCGGATCGAGACCGGCGGCGCGGGCGAGATCAGCGGCAAGGCGCAGGCGTCGGTGATCGCGCAGCTGCCGCTGATGCTCGTGGTGGTGCTGACGCTGCTGATGATTCAACTGCGCAGCTTTGCGCGCGTGCTGATGGTCGTGCTCACCGCGCCGCTGGGGCTGATCGGCGTGGTCGCCGCACTGCTGCTGTTCGGCAAGCCGTTCGGCTTCGTCGCGATGCTCGGCGTCATTGCGATGTCCGGAATCATCATGCGCAACTCGGTGATTCTCGTCGATCAGATCGAACGCAATATCGCCGCGGGCCAGGGGCGCTTCGATGCGATCGTAAGCGCCACGGTCCGGCGCTTCCGCCCGATCATGCTGACCGCCGCGGCCGCCGTGCTCGCGCTGATCCCGCTGCTGCAATCGGCCTTCTTCGGACCGATGGCGACCGCACTGATGGGCGGCATCACAGGCGCGACCGTGCTGACGCTGTTCTTCGTTCCCGCGCTCTATGCGACCGCGTTCAAGGTGCGGCACTTCGAACGCGGTGTGCGAACCGCGTCCTCGACAATCGAATACACGTGGAGCTGATCGTGCGCACAGACTGCAACCCTATCGACGGGCCGGCGAGCGCGCCGCATTTCACTGACGCGCCGCGTCGAGCGCGGGCGGTGGCGACCCATCGCTGGCGCGCGGCGTTCGGCGCGGCCGCTGTGATCGCGCTTGGCGCATGCTCGTTCGGTCCGAGCGGCGAGCCGCCGGCGATGCCCTCGCCCGCCCATTACGGCGCCGAGCCGCAGCCCGCGCAAACCGTCGAGGCGCTCGGTGTAGCACAGCGCTTCACCACCGGCGCGCAGCCGGTGCCGCAATGGTGGCGGCTGTTCGGCTCGACGACATTGAACGACCTCGTCGAAGAAGGCCTGCGCAACAGCCCGACGCTCGCCGCCGCCGACAAGCACCTGGCCGCCGCGCACGAACAACTGCGCGCGCAGATCGGCGCCACGCTGCTGCCGTCGGTCGATCTGGTCGCGCAGGCCTCGCGCGGACGCGATCTCGGCATTCCGGTTCCCGGCGCGCCGAATACGCTGCTTTACAACGAGTTCATCGGCGTGGTCCAGGCGCAATACACGTTCGACCTGTTCGGCGCGGTGCGCAAGGCCAACGCGGCGCGCTCCGCGCGGGTCGACATCGATGCGTATCAACGCGAAGCCGCGCGCCGCGCGCTGGCCACCAACATCGTCACGGCGACGATCGAGGCGGCGATGCTGCGCGCCGAGATCGATGCGACCGAGCGCCTGATCGTGCTGGCGGGCGATCAGGCTCACGATACCGAACGGCATTACCAGCTCGGGTCGCTGACGCGCGGCGACGTGTCGGCTGCGCGGCAAAGCACCGCCGCGCTCCAGGTCAGCGCGGCCGATCTGCGGCAACGGCTGACCGTGACCCGACACGCGCTTGCGGTGCTGCTCGGCCGCACGCCCGACGCGGCGCCGCCCGAGCCCGATCTGGCGAGCCTGCATTTGCCGCAGGACGTGCCGGTCGTGCTGCCATCGGACCTGTTGCGCTCACGGCCCGATATCGCGGCCGCCGAGGCGGCGCTGAAAGCCGCCGCGAACGACGTCGGCGTCGCCACCGCACAGCTCTTTCCGAGCCTGACGCTGAACGCATCGATGGGACAAGGCGGGTTCAGCTGGCCGCTCGCGCTGTCGGGCGCCGGCGCGATCTGGAGCATCGCCACGACGATGTCGCAAGCGCTGTTTCATGGCGGCGCGCTCGTCGCGCAGCGGCGCGCGGCAATCGATACCTACGAGGCCGCCGTGTTCGAGTACAAGCAGACCGTGCTGGCCGCGTTCGAGAACGTCGCCGACACGCTTGCGTCGCTCGAACACGACGCGCAGGCGCTCGAAGCCGCGAGCGGCGCTGCCCGCGACGCACGCGAGACGTTCGACGATGCCACGTCACGTCACCGGCTCGGCGCGCTGCCCGCTGCCTCCGCTCGCGGCGGCGAGCAGCAGTACGAAGCAGCGAGGCTGGAAGAAATCCGCCTGGTCGGCCGGCGCCTGGCCGATACGGCGACGCTGTTTCAGGCGATGGGCGAGTTGCCGCCGGGCAACACCCAGACACCCGAGCATCTGGCCGGCAAGTGATCCGCGCGCCGCGCCCGACGGCGCGCGCTTGCGTTCAAGCCTGCGGGTTGCCGCGGAACGCCGACAAGATAAGTCAGACCGAGCGGCGAGCCCTGCACCGGCAGCGTGCCGATGTCCCAATCGAAGCTCTGCTGATCCGGAATACTCGCGACCATCTCACGCAATTCGTCGGGGTTGTAGATGCGCAGCATCGACACGATGCCGTCGAACAGACACAGCAGCGGGATCGCCGGCAGCACATAGGTGAGCGCTAGCCGCGACCAGCGAAACGGTCGGATCAGCGGGGTCAGCGCGAGCATCATCAGCGGCATCACCAGGATGAACACGATACCGAGCAGCCGGTGATCCGCACCCTCGACGACGACGATCGCGCGGCGTTTCGTCACGGCGTCGGCGAGGATCGCGCGCGCATCGTCCGGCCGGAAATGGTGGAACGAGTTGAACATCGTGCGCACGCCGTCGAATCTCGATGGCACGTTCATCGCGTCCACCGGTTCGCTCACATAGGTGACACAGTTGGTCGACCCGGCTGAAATCCGCTCGTACGCGGCGCGATTGGGATAGAAGTCCGTCAACTGCACCATCACGCGGCCGGACAGCGCGAGCAACGGTGCAAGCGTCTGCCATGGCCCGCCGCCGCCCGAGCACAGATCGACGATCCGGTCGCTGCCGACCCGGCGCATCGCCTCGCGCAGCTTGCCCGCGATCACGTTGAAGCCCTTGTGGGAATTGGCCAGAAAGTGCAGCCAGTCCGTCCCGCCGTCACGGAGGGCGCGTGGGCACCACGGCTGGTCTTCGATTTCGAGCAGATGCAGGCGTCGCATGATTACGCGGGCAACCGAGGTAATTGAAAACCACGCCGCTCGGTCAGCCTTGGCGAGCGGCAACTTACTACCGAAGTTAAACGAGCCAACGCGCGGGCTTCTTTAACGGCGTCAATCGACTATACGCCGAGTCGCCCCGCGCGGGCGACGCTCGCCGTTCACATCCCGCATAATGACGACGGATTAGGACTTACCCGCATCAGCCGCCGGACGGCGGCCGGGAGATGAACGATGCAAAACGACAGACCGCCGCCGCGGCGGGTGACATATGAGAAAGGGATCCGGATCGGTGGCTCAGGCTGGTTCGGCCGGTTGCTGACCGTCGCCTTGAGCGCGATCCTGTTCGTGGTGGCCGCGACGCTGTCGATCGTGCTGTTCGCCGTGCTGTTCGCGGTCGGCACGGTCGTGGTCGGCTATCTGTGGTGGAAGATGCGCAAGTTGCGCCGGCAGGCGGCCGCGTATGGCGACGACGGCCGCACCGTCGACATGGAGGTCGTTCACAGGGACACACCCGACGACGACGGCCGCACCATCGACATGGAGTTGGTCCACAAGGACCCGCCCCGCGACGATTCCGCGCCGCGCTGACGATCTGCTCCGCGCCTGTTTCAAGCCGCAAGGGCCGTTTCGACCGCGCTCACGTAGTTGCGAAAGCCGGCCTGCTGTAGCGCCTCGAGCAGCCGCAGCAGTTCATGTCGTGTGGCGTCGGTAAGCGGCGCCTGAAGCGCGAGCGCAAGCGCACGGCCACGCGCCGCGAAAAGCTCGGACCACGGCAACGGTTCGCGCTGCGTATAGGCCTCGAGTGCGTCCACGTAGTGCAGCATGCCGGCAGGATCGCCCGCCCCCAGCATCGCTTCGATGGCGTCGCGGTAAAACCACAGGTGATTGTGGCCGACCGCGCCAAGGCGCAACAGCGCCTCACCTTCAGCCAGTAGCCGCGTCCGCTCGTCTTTGTCGTCAACCGCGCGGCTCAGCGCGCTCAAGGTCTTTGGCCCGGAAAACTGACTGCCCACCTCGCGTGAGATGGCGAGTGCTTCGCGCAGCGCCATCACCGCTTCACTGCGGCATCCCTGGTCCAGTAGCAGGCGCCCCTGCATCTCAAGGTTCTGCGCCTGGAAACGGCGCGCACCCAGTTGCCGGATCACGCGCAGTTCCTGCGCCAGATGCTTGCTGGCCGCCTGCACGTCGCCCAATTCCTGGCACGCGAACACCCCCAGCGTCTCACCCAGCAATTGCGCGCGAGGCTGCCCGATCAGCTCGGCGGTGCGGGCGGCGGCGATGGCGTCCTCGCGCGCGGGACCCGCGTCGTTCAGATAGATGCGGCTGAAGCCCTGCATCGACAGGTTGGCAACCTCGATGCGGCCGAAGCCGTGCTCCCGGCTCATCGCCACGCATTCGCTGAAATGATGGAACGCGGTGCGCATGCGTCCCTGCGCATACGCCGCATCCGCCAGGCCGCCGAGCGCGCGAGCCTCCGCCTCGGGCAGATCGAGGCGGCGCGCATAGGCGAGACCGCGCTCGTGTTCGGCGCAGCAGGCGTCGATCTTGCCGAGCGGAAACAGAATGTTGCCGCGCAAATAATGGAGGCTTGCCAGCTCGGCCAGCCGGTTGTCCCGCTCCGCGATCCGTTGCGCTTGCGCCAGCAGACCGAGTGCTTCGTCGAGACCCTCGCTGACCCGCAGACCTTCCGCGAGCCCGAGCTGGCAGTCGCATCGGGCGGTGTCGTCGGTGGCGGCGGCGAGTGCGGTGCGGTACGTCGCGATCGATCCCGCAATGTCGCCCAGGTCGCGCTGAAGTTCGCCCTTGCAGCAGCTCAGTGCATGGCGGTCCGCGTCCGACCGCGCGATCTCGATGCCCCGCTCGGCCAGCCGCAGCGCGGCTTCGAAACGATGAGCGGCGCGCTCAGCCACCGCCGCGCCCAGGTAGGCGTGCGGCGCATGCGGGTCTTCGGCGCGATCGAGATGCTGGGCGTGCAACGTGGCATCGCTCTGTGCGAACCATTCGGCCGCGCGCAGATGAAGTTCACGGCGGCGCGCGCGCAACAACGTCGAGTAGGCGCTCTCCTGGATCAACGCATGCGCGAACAGGAAGTCCTCGCCTTCCGGCAGCACCAGTGCATTGACGAGCAGTCCGGCGCAGACATAGCCAGGATCGTCGATCAGTTCTCGCAGCAGCGCCAGGTCGAAGCGCTGGCCGATCACGGCGGCCGCCTGGAACGCCAGGCGGTCGCGAGGCGCGAGCCGGTCCATCCGCGCGAGCACCAGACTGCGGATCGACGCGGGCACGTTGCTGCCGCTGCCTTCTTCGGCGTTGCGCAGCAGTTGTTCGAGAAACAGCGGATTGCCGCCCGCGCGCTCGATGCAGGCGAGCGCGACACGCTGCGTCGCATCGATGAAATTGCCCGCCAGGCTCAGCGCCTCGTCCTTGCGCAGCGGTCCGAGATCGATCGTGGCGAACGGCGTGTCGCGGCAACGTGCGCGCCAGCTTGCATCGATCGGATCGCCTTCCACGCGCGAAGTCGTCACCAGCAGACCAGTACCGTTGGCAATGCCCGACGCGAACGCCGACAGGTAGCCGATGACTTCGGCATCGGCCCAATGCAGGTCTTCGACGACGATGAGCGTCGCCGCGTGCGCGCAAACGTCCTCGGTCAGCCTCGCGGCGAGCGCCTGCTTGCCGCGCTTGCGCGCGCCGTGGTCCATGGCCTCGTAGATGGTTTGCCATTCGGCGCTCTGCGGGAGGTCGAGGAAGTCGTGCAGAAATACGATCTGCTCGGCCTTGACGATGCCTTGGGTCGCGACCTGCGCGGCGGCGGCTTGCCGCGCTTCACTCGATGCACCGGCCGGCAAGCCGAGCAAGCTGCCGATGACGGTTCGCACCGGGTCCTGGCCCTTGCCGACGCCGAAATCGAGCACGAGGCTTCGATGCAGCGTGAAGCCCTGGGCCTGCGCATGGCGGCGCATCTCGTCGACGAGCCGCGTCTTGCCGATCCCGGCTTCGCCTCGCACATGAACGACGTGCCCCGCGCGCTTTGCCATGCACGCATGCAGGATGCCGTGAAACTGTTCGAGCTCGGCTTCGCGTCCGACGAAATGGCTGTGGCTCGTCCTGACCGGCTCGCTGCCGAGCGCGACGAGGCGCCATGGCCGCACCGGCGTGTCGATGCCCTTGAAGCGCCGCTCGCCGATTGCCTCGCAACTGGCGACGTCGCCGAGCGTGCGCGCTGCGTCGTCGGATAGCCAGGTTTCGCCCGCTGGCGCGGCAGCCACCAGCCGGGCGGCGAGGTTCACCGGATCGCCATGCACGGTGTAGTCCTGCGCGTCGGCGCGGCCCAGCGCGCCCGCGATGACCTCGCCGCTCGCAATGCCGATATGCGCCTGCAACGCCCGTCCGGTCTGGGTGGCCAGTCGCGCCACGCCGTCGTGAATGTCGAGTGCGGCGCGCGCGGCGCGCAGCGTGTCCGTCTCGTGCGAGCGAGGCGCGCCGAACAGCGCCATCACCGCGTCGCCGATGTGCTTGTCGATCGTGCCGCCATAGGCGAGCACGATCCCGTCGACCAGCGCCGTATAGCGTCCGATCAGCGCGCGCAGGTCTTCGGGATCGAGCGAGCGCGACAGCATCGTGTACCCGCACAGATCGGCGAACAGGATCGTGACCTGCCTGCGCTCGTCCGCGGGCACTTCGTGGTCGTCGGCCGGCTGAGGCGATAGCGGCGCCGCTGTCGGTAGCGATGCCGTCGCCGCGGCCAGAATGCGCTTACGGTGGCCGAGCGACTGTACGCCAAGCTCTTTCAGGTCCGCGTCGGTCAGCTGCCCGAGCAGCGACGTGTCGATGTCGTTTGCCGCGAACGCGTGGGCGTACTGCTCGAGCCCGAGGCCCCGCAGCCATTTGTCGATGTCCATGTTCGTCGCCCTGCCTCCGATGCGTGGTCCCGCGGGCAAAAACTCAGACGAATAACGCGCGTGACGGCCGTCGGCGTGAACGGCCCTGACGCGCAGTGCATTCGCGTGGAGCCGCCAGCTACGAGGCCGATGAATAACCAGTGTAGGTGTCCGATCAGCACGCTGCATCGCGTTTGACAGCCGTTCGAGCCGCGCAGGATACTGGCTGGCGCGCCTCGCGGCGCCCTCGCATTCGACCGGGAATCCACGTGAAGCCGGGCAAGACCGTTTCCGTCTCCGACGTCGCGCTGCGCTCGCGTTTGGCGGGCCTGCCAGGCGACGTGGCGGCGGGCGCCGTTTCGACGCTCGTCATGCTGTGCTATGCGATGAGCCTCGGCACGATGATCTTTAGCGCCGATCTTGCGCGCTACGCGATGCTGGGCGTGCCCACCGCGCTCGTGAGCTGTGTCGTCACGGCGCTGGTGATCGCCTTGACGAGTTCGATGCGCATCAACATCGGCGGCCCCGACAGCAACGCGGCGGCCTTTCTCGCGGGGGTGGCGGCGGGTGTGGCCAGCAGCGTGCGCGCGGACGGCGGCTCACCGCAGACGCAGATCCTCACGGTGCTGATCGCAATCGCGCTTTGTTCGGTGATGACGGGCATCGCGCTCTATGCGATCGGCTCGTCCAGGCGCAGCCGCTCGTTGCAGTTCCTGCCCTATCCGGTGCTCGGCGGGTTTCTCGCCGGCACGGGCTACCTGCTGCTCGCCGGGGCGTTCCGCGTGCTGACGGGCCAGCCGCTGGAGTGGCACACGCTCGCCTTGCTCGCGCACCTTCACTGGATCACATGGCTTCCGGCGCTCGTCGTCGGCGTGCTCGCCACGGTGCTGATGCGTACGTGGCAGCACATTGCCGCGTTGCCGCTCACGCTGGCCTTCGGTGTCGTGCTTTTCTACGTTCTGCTACAGGTTGCCGGAATTTCGATCGACGACGCGCGCGGCATGGGTCTGCTGCTGCCGCGCGTCAAGCTGCACCTTGCCGGGCTGCCGGAGCTGCACCTGGCCGCGAGGCTCGGACAGGGCGCCATCGACTGGTCGGCGGTCGGCGCGCATCTTCCCGAAAGCCTGGTGGTGACGTCGGTGTCGGCCGTGACCATCCTGATGAATTCGACCGCGATCGGCACAGCCACCGGGGAGGACGTCGACCTCAATCGCGAGATGCGCGCCGCCGGCCTCGCCAATCTCGCGAGCGGACTGCTGGGCGGCATGGTCGGCTACCAGTCGTTCAATCGCTCGATGCTCAATGCGCGGGTGGGCGCGACGAGCCGGGTGGCGGGCGTGTTCGCGTCGCTTGCGTGCGTGGTCGTGCTCGCGACCTCGCCCGACATCGTGGCGCTGTTTCCGGTGCCGGTGCTGGTCGGCCTTCAACTGTTCATGGGGCTGCGTCTGCTCGTGCATTGGCTCGCGGGCGCCTGGACCAGGCTCAACTGGTATGAGTATCTGCTCGTGCCCGTGATTCTCGGCACGATCGCGGCTTATGGCGTGATCGTCGGTGTAGTCGTGGGCGTCGTTGCGGCATGTGTGATGTTCACGCTGCTCTACGGCCGGGTCGGCTGCATACGCATGGAGTTCGACCTGCGCGCGCGGTCCTCGAATGTGGAGCGCAGCATCGAAGACACCCAGGCGCTGCGTGCCATCGGCTCCCAGGTATGCGGAATGTGCCTGCAAGGCTTCCTCTTTTTCGGCACGGCGAATTCGATTCTGCAGCGCCTGCGGGAACGCTTCAATGCAAACAGTCCCGTGCAAGTCCGTTTCGTCGTGCTGGACTTTGCGGCGACACATGGCATGGATGCTTCGGTATCCATCAGCTTCGTCAAGATCAGGCAACTCTGCGCGGCAAAGAACGCGGACCTCGTGTTGACCGCGCTGCCGCCGCGCTCGCGCGATCTGCTCGAGAAGACCGGCACGCTCAGTCTGAAGATCCATCAATTCGATACGCTCGATGCGGGTCTCGAGTGGATCGAAGACAAACTTCTAGCGTCGAACTCGCTCGCGTTCGCGCATGGCGGCGATCTGCGTGCGATGCTCGAGCCGCATTTCACGGCCAGTGCGTTGAACGGCTTGGTCGCGAGTCTGGAGATGCGTGATCTGCTTTCAGGCCAGGCACTGTTTCGTCATCGCGAGCCGGGCGATGCGCTGTATTTCGTCGAGCAAGGACGTGTCGCGATCTCGCTGCCGCTCGCCGATGGCCGCTCGGCGCGTCTGCGCTCGTTCGGCCCGGGCACGGTAGTGGGGGAAATGGCGGTGTACACGCAGCAGCAGCGCAGCGCGGACGTGATTGCCGAGGCACCGACGCGCGTGTACCGACTGTCGATCTCCCGGCTGCTCGAACTCGAACAGCAGGACCCGGCAACCGCGCAACAGTTGCACCGGTTTCTCGTGAAGACGATTGCGTTGCGCCTTGCCGTTGCCGACGAGGCGCTACGCGCGGCTTTGTAACTTATGTATGCAGGACTGGCGCATCGCGCGCGGTCGTCAGTTGTAGCCCAGGATCGCTGCGGTCGCTACATCCGTGCGGTCGATCGGGTTGCCAGCAAGCAGTACGGTCGGCTCTTTCAACAACAAACGGTATGACGGCACGTAGGTTTCGCTCATCCCAGCCGCATCGCGCGGCTGACCTTCCTGCGGCTTGCTGTTTTCGGGGTGATTCATCGTTGTCTCCTTCTGGATGGCCGGTGGTCCCGTCACGGATGCGTTCAAAGCAGAAATGAGGCACGCGTCCGTTGCGCCGAAACCGCCGGCTTGATATGCGTAATTGAGCAAGTTCAATGCCATCGCGGCATCCGTCTATATCTCCGACCGTCTGGCTCGCCTTTACCGCATGAACATTCGCATGGTACAAACATCGTGTTTGGCAGTTCGGGCTAGCTAATGTAAGCAGGCACACCATGTGCGCAGCGCTGGATCATCCTCGGCGCCATGTCCGCAGAGGAAACCGATGCAAGGACGCTGATGAACGATCCTGCTCACTTCCTTCCTTCATTCGTTTGGCGTGCCGATCGCGACGGCGTCGTCCGCTACGCCAACCCGTGGACATCACGGTATCTCGGCATTCCCGCCCTTGAACTGGTCGGGATGCACTGGAAGACCTTCGTTCATCCCGACGACATCGATCATGTGCTCGACGCAGTGCGGCAGATGCGGGACGGCACGCTGCTCGGCAATGTCGAAGTGCGTCTGCTGCGCGCGGACGGCGAGTATCGCTGGCACGTGTTGCATCTTCAAGCCGAGCGCGACGCGAATGGCCGCATCGGCGAGACGGTGGGCGTCGCGACAGATATCCACGAAGCCCGTCACGCGTGGGCCATGTACGAAGCGAGCGAGCGACGCCTGAAGGCTGCCTTCCACGGCGCTCGCATGGGTGCGTGGGAATGGGACATGAAGCGCCGCGTCGTGCGAATGACCTCGCAACTCGCGGATCTGTACGGGTTTCCACCCGGCACCGATGCGCTTGCGCTATCCGATCTGGAGAACCGTGTCGAACCCGAGTATCGGGCGCTATTCCAGCGGAAGGTCGATGACGCTCTGCAATACGGCGGTCCCTTCGAATTCGACTTCGTGCTGAACGGTGGATCGCCTTCCCCACGCTGGCTGCGCATGCGCGGCCACGCGGAATACGAGAACGGTACGCTCGCGCATGTGTACGGCGTGACCTTCGATATCAGCAAGGAGCGGGCAGCCGAAGAGCAACTCAGTCTCAGCGAGCGGCGTTATCGGGTGCTCGTGGAATCGACGGGCGCACTCGTATGGTCGGCCGAGCCGAACGGCGACATCCGGCCCGCAGGCGAGGACTGGAGCCGCTTCACGGGCGACGGCGCGGTCCGTCTGGCGGACTGGGGATGGCTCGACTACGTTCACCCGGACGACCGCGAGGCGGCAAGGCAGGGGTGGGTCGATGTGCTGCAGCGACGCGCGCCCGGATCGATCATGTTCCGCATGCGGCGTCACGACGGCCAGTACAGGATGATGCACGCCCAGGCGGCACCCCTGTTCGACAGCCACGGCAAACTCCAGGAGTGGTTCGGCACAACGACCGATGTGACGCCTCAATATGAAGCGCAATTGGCGATCGAAGCGCGCAACCTGCGTCTGTCCGTCGCGATGCAGGCGGCGCGGCTGAACATCGTCTGCTTCGACCTGACCTCGCGCACGCTGTCGTTCGAAGAGGGCCACGCACCGCGGATAGACCATGTGCTCAGCTACGACGAGGCGCTGCGCAATGTGCATCCCGACGACCGCGCGATGCTCGAACAGTATGTCTGCCGAGTGGCCGAAGGCCACGACCCGGTCGCGAACTTCGAATTCCGCTTGCAGAACGCGTACGGCGAACAATGGATGCACGGCAGCGCGCTGCTTCAGCGAGGCGCGGACGGCAAGCCGTTGCGCATCATCGCCAGCGTGATCGACATCACCCAGCGCAAGCAGCTCGAACTGATGCTGCGCGAAACCGATCGCCGCAAGGACGAGTTTCTCGCGATGCTCGCGCACGAACTGCGCAATCCGCTCGCGCCACTACGCACTGCCATCGCATTGCTCGACAAGCAGCCCGACACGGGCTCACGCCCCCACGAGCTGATCAACCTGATGCGCCGGCAGGTCGAGCACATGACGCGAATCGTCGACGATCTGCTCGAAGTGTCGCGCATCACCCAAGGCCGCATCGTGCTGCAACTCGAGCCCGTTCTGGTCGGCACGGCCGTCTATCACGCCGTCGAGGCGATCGCGGCGATGGCCGAAGCTCGTCATCAGCAGTTGCACGTCAGTGTTTGCGATCCGACCACGTGGGTTTGCGGCGACATCACGCGGATTTCGCAGATCTTCGTCAATATCCTCAACAACGCGAGCAAGTACACGCCGGAGAACGGACATATCACGGTGAACGTAGCGGCCGACGGCGAATGGGTTTCCATCGTCACGCAAGATACCGGCACGGGCATTTCGGCCGAGCTTCTGCCGAAGGTGTTCGAGCTCTTTTCGCAAGGCGAACGCACGCTCGATCGCTCGGATGGCGGCCTCGGCATCGGACTGTCGCTCGTCAAGAAGCTCGTCGAAATGCACAACGGCACGATCGCCGTGCACAGCGAAGGCCCCAATCTCGGCACCACGGTGACGGTCCGACTGCCGCGTTTGCACCACCATGAACGCCATTCGGCGGTCGCGCTGTCGGAGCCCGCGCCGGGGCACGCGCGAACCGCGTTGCGCGTGCTGGTCGTCGATGACAATCGCGACGCCGCCGATTCACTCGCGATGCTGTGCGAATCCGAAGGGCATGCTGCCCGTGTCGCGTATTCGTCAGCCGAGGCGCTGGAAGCCGCACCGTCATTCGTGCCGGACGTGGCGCTGCTCGATATCGGCTTGCCGGATATCGACGGATACGCACTGGCTAGGCAGCTTCGCCGCAAAGGCGATGCGAAGCCGTTGCTGATCGCGATCACCGGATACGGTCAGACGGACGACAGGCTGCGCGCACAATCGGCGGGCTTCGACTATCACTTCGTCAAACCCGTCAATATCGACAGCCTGCTGAAGCTGCTTTCCTCGCTGATCGAGGGGCGATAGAGCGGCTATCCGTCGCTTGCGATGCCGCGCCGCCCCCAATCCATCACCACGTTCCGCTGAATGCCTGCTGCACCTTGACCGGATCGGTCACGCCGTTGGCCACCAGCAACTGCGTCAGCAAGCGCGCCTTCTGCGGATTCAGATCGAGCGATGCGACGAAGCCGCGCTTGTCGTCGTCCACCTCGACGTTCCGGTTCACGAATCCCGACACGAGGCGCGTCGAACGAACTACCACGATGCCTTTTGCCGCCGCGCGGTCGAGCGCCGCGAGGGCTTCCTTCGACATGTCACCGTCGCCTTCGCCGGCGACGACGATGCCCTTCGCGCCATCGGCGATCGCATGCTCGATCTGGCGGCCATCCATGTTGCTATGCGCATACACGATATCGACGCGCGGCAATTGCCCGTTCGCGGGCAGGCTCAGCGCGGTGCGCGTCGCTTGCACCGCCGGCATCACGAAGCGCACGCTGGCCGGATCGACATAACCGATCGCGCCCGCGTTCGGCGACGCGAACGCCTGTACCGCCGTGGTATTGGTCTTGGTGATCCAGCGCGGCGCGTGAATCTGATCGTTCATCACGACCATCACACCCCGGCCACGCGACTGCGGGCTCGCCGCCACTTCGACGGCTTCGTACAGATTGTTGGGGCCGTCGGCGCTGGTGGAGCCGCCCGGGCGCATTGAGCCGACCAGTACCACCGGCTTGTCGGAGTGCAGCACGTTGTTCAGGAAGAACGCGGTTTCCTCGATCGTATCGGTGCCGTGCGTAATCACGACGGCGTCGGCCTCGTTGCGCTCGAAAGCCTCGTCGATTCGCCGCGCAAGCTGCAACCAGATCTTGTCGTTCATGTCCTGCGAGCCGACGTTCGAGATCTGCTCCGCGTTGATGCTCGCGAGCTTCTCGATGCCCGGCACGCCGCGCACCAGTTCCTGCCCCTTCACGTTGCCCGAGTTGTAGCCGATTGCCGAGCGCGGATCGGCGGTGCCCGAGATCGTGCCGCCGGTGGCCAGCAGCAGAACGCGCGGCATTGCGGTAACGGCGCTTGCCTGTTGCGATGACGCGTCGGCCGCCTGCGCGGCGGTACCCGCGGCAAGCGCCACAATCAGCAGTGCCGCCGAACCGCACAGCCGCATTGCTTTTCGATTGATCGTGTTGATGCTCATGTTTCGTCTCCACCATCGTTTAAAGGAGTCGCGTGCGTATACACGCGACCTGTCACTGGGAAAACCTTCGTCGCTCATTCCGCCGGGGACATTTTTCTCGGTTGCGTCAGCATGGCCGGTTGAAGGATCTGGTCGAGCTGCGCCTGGCTCAGCAGCCCTTTGTCGATCACGATCTGCGCCACGCTCTTGCCCGACGCCAGCGCTTCCTTCGCGACTTCGGTCGAGTGCGTATAGCCGATGTACGGGTTCAGCGCGGTCACGATGCCGATCGAGTTCTCGACGATCGCGCGCAGCCGTTCGCGATTCGCGGTGATGCCGTCGACGCATTTCGACGCGAGCGTGAGGCACCCCGCGCGCAGATGCGCGACGCTCTTGAACAGGCTGTGCGCGATGATCGGCTCGAATGCGTTGAGCTGCAGCTGACCCGCTTCGGCGGCGAAGCTCACCGTCACATCGTTGCCGATGACTTCGAACGCGATCTGGTTGACGACCTCGGGAATCACCGGATTCACCTTGCCCGGCATGATGCTCGAACCCGCCTGCACCGGCGGCAGGTTGATTTCGCCGAGGCCCGCGCGCGGACCGCTCGAAAGCAGGCGAAGATCGTTGCAGGTCTTCGACAGTTTGACGGCGACGCGCTTCAGTACGCCGGAAAGCTGCACGAACGAGCCGACATCCTGCGTCGCTTCGACCAGGTTCGGTGACGTGGTCAACGCAATACCGGTTATTTCGCTCAGGTGCCTGCAGGCAAGCTGTGCGTATTCCGGATGCGTGTTGATGCCGGTGCCGATCGCGGTCGCGCCGAGGTTGATCTCGCAGATCAGTTGGGCGGCCTCCTTCAGCCGCTCTTCATCTTCGCCGAGCATCACCGCGAAGGTGCTGAACTCCTGGCCGAGCGTCATCGGCACCGCGTCCTGAAGCTGTGTGCGGCCCATCTTCAGGTCGTTGCCGAATTCCACCGCCTTGCGTTCGAACGATGCGCGCAACACGCCCATCGCATCGACGAGTTGCATGATTCCCGCGTACGTGGCGATCTTCAGCGCGGTCGGATAAACGTCGTTGGTGCTCTGGCCGAGATTCACATCCTCGTTCGGATGAAGAATCGCGTATTCGCCGCGCTGTCGCCCGAGATGTTCGAGCGCGAGATTGGCGATCACCTCGTTCGCGTTCATGTTGGTCGAGGTACCCGCGCCGCCCTGAATCACATCGACGACGAAATGCTCGTGCGCGGTGCCTGAGCGCACTTGCCTGCATGCATGCACGATGGCCTGCATCTTCGCTGCGCTCAACAGGCCGAGATCGTGATTCGCAAGCGCGGCGGCTTCTTTCACGCTCGCCAGTGCATTGACGAGGTTCGGATACACGGAGATCGGAAGACCGGTGATCGGAAAGTTCTGCAGCGCGCGCAGCGTGTGTACGCCGTAGTACGCGGTCGCGGGCACGGCGAGATCGCCGAGAAGGTCGTGTTCGATACGTTCGGTCGGTGCAAGCATGAGTTCCTCTCAGGTTCTGAAAACGACACGCGAGCGGGGTCATCCGGCACACGTCGTGTGCAGGTCCGTCGCATTGAATGGTTGATGCGGTTGGGTTATCGAGGCGGCGCGGTCGCGCAGGCGACGCACTGCTTCGCGAGCACATCGGTCGGATCGACGACGTTCACGCGCGCGCCGTTCGCGCCGATCACATACGGCTCGCGCAGCAGCAGCGGCAGTTCCGTGCAGCCGAGAACGATCACTTCGACGCCCTCGGCGATGAGTCCGTCGATCGCCGCGGCGAGGTCTTGCTGGCACTGCCCCGCCGTGAATCCGGCCTTCACGCCTTCCTTGCCGTAAATCGCGTCCATCACGCGCGCCTGCAGCGCGGGTGCCGGCACGACCTGCCGCAAGCCCTGCGATTCGAGCGCCTTCTGGTAGACGCCGCTCGCGAGCGTGCCGGAGGTCGCGAGCACGCCGACCGAGCGCAGCGCGGGAAACGACTCGCGCAGATAACGCACGGTCACCGTCAGCATATTGACGATCGGCACGCCGAGATAAGGCTGGATCCGCTCGACGAAGGCATGCGCGGTATTGCACGGGATCGCGATCAGATCCGCGCCGCCCGTTTCGAGTTTCTTGCAGGTCGCGTACAGCGAGATGGTCGGATCGGGTCCATCGCCAATGAGGTTCTCCGTGCGATCCGGGATCTGCGGGTTCTGCTCGACGAGCAGCTTGATGTGGTCCTGATCGCGCTGCGCGGGCGTCGCACGCACGATCTTGTGAATGAAATCGACGGTGGCCGCCGGACCCACGCCGCCCACCACGCCGACCTTAAAGATCGTCTCGGGCGTGTGGTACTGGCCGGACACGACGTATTGCGCGTAAGCCAGGTTCGAATCGACGAGCGGCACGCGCAACGCACCCAGTTCATCCGCGACCAGCGCGATTTCGGTGAGCCCCGGCACGATGACATTGGCGCCCTGCGCGATCAAATCCTCGCAAGCCGCGCGCAGCAATTCGACCGGACGGCCACGCAGATTACCGCTCTTCACGCCATCCTCGCCATAGACGGCTTCGGTGACGAAATCAGTGCCGTCGCTGATGCGCGGGTGGATCACTTCGAATTCTGGCGCCGCAAAGCACTTCTCGAACAGACGCTTGCGCCGCGTATAGGCCGATGCGAGCACGCCCACGCGGCGCACCGCGGGAAATCTTCTGCGCACGTGGCTGCGCACCGCATCGACCATATCGACGATCTGCAGCGGCGAATTGGCTTTCAGTTCGTCGATGAACGTATGGCTCAGGAAGCACGGCAGCACGACCGTCGTCACGCCGCGCTTCTCGAAGCTGCTGATCAGATCGAAGATGTACAGCTTGCGCTGCGTCAGCGTCTCGCTGTCGGCATCGGCGCTGCGAAACGGCTGCTGCTCGAAGATCGCATCGAAGTGCTCGGCGTCGCGCGTGGCCGGCGTCGATTTGATCAGTTTGAAGAACACGTCGGCACTCGCGAGCGGGCCAAGCCCGCCCACCACCCCGAACTTGCGCGCGCTCGTGGCAGCGGTTGCATCGATGCCGCTCATTTCGTCTCGCCTTCGAACTGGCCGAACGAAGCCGTGGCGATCGCCGCGCGGCGCTGCTGGCGCGCCACGCGCTTGCCTTCCCACTTCGCGATGGCTGCCGTCGCGATGCTGTTGCCGATTACGTTGGTCGCGGTGCGCCCCATGTCGAGAATCTGGTCGATCGCGAGCACCAGCACGACGCCCGATGGCGGCAGATGGAACATCGGCGCCACCGCCGCGACGACCACCACCGAGCCGCGCGCGACGCCCGCCATCCCCTTGCTGCTCACCATCAGCACCAGCAGCATCACGATCTGCGTGCTGATCGGCATGTCGATGCCGAACGCCTGCGCGATGAAGATCGCGGCGAACGCCTGATACATCATCGAGCCGTCGAGATTGAACGCATAGCCGAGCGGCAACGTGAAGCCGACCACTTTCTTGTCGACGCCGAATTCCTCCAGCTTCTCCGTCAGGCGAGGATACGCCGCCTCGCTGCTCGCCGTGGAGAACGCCAGCATCGCGGGTTCGCGGATCACCTTGAGCAACGCCCAGATCGGCTTGCCGAGAAAAGCGTAGCCGGCGAGGATCAGCGCGGCCCACAGCAGCGCGAGCCCCGTATAGAAGCTGGCGACGAGCTTGCCGTACGTGGTCAGCACGTCGAGACCATGCACCGTGATCGCCGAGGCCAGCGCGCCGAACACACCGAGAGGCGCGAGACGCATCACGTAATCGGTCAGCTTCAGCATGGTGGGCACGAGTCCTTCGACGCCCGCGATCAGCGGCGCGACGCGCGGGTCCGACTTGATCACGCTGAGCACGATGCCGAACAGCACGGAGAAGACGAGGATCTGCAGGATATCGTTGCGCGCCATCGCATCGATGATGCTGGTGGGGAACGCGTGGGTGACGAAGTCCTTGAAGTTGAGGCTGGACGTATTGAGGCCCGTGGCCACGTCAGCGCTCGTCTGGGCCATGTGCAAGCCCGCGCCCGGTTGCAACAGATTCGCGAGCACGAGGCCGAGCGCGAGCGAGAACAGCGACGCGCACAGGAACCACGCGATCGAGCGCAGCCCGATGCGGCGCACGTCGCTGGTGCCTTCCATGCCGGCGAGACCCGACACGAGCGTGGCGAACACGAGCGGCGCGATGATCATCTTCACGAGCCGCAGGAAGATATCGGTGATGATCGAAAAGTAGCCGGCGATCTCCTTCGCGTGCGCGGCATCGGCCGCGGTGCGATGGCAGACATAACCGACGGCCACGCCGAGCAGCATGCCGGCGAGGATGTAGAGGGTAAGCCGATTCTTCATGTGTCTCCGTCCAGGGATGGCGCACGAACGATCGGCATCGACCGGCGCGCGCTCGGGAATGGCCGGCACATCGCATGTCGATGTACCGCTTTTTGTGTCTGGACGGAATTCTAGAGACGGCAGAACCGCCTTGAATGCTAGTGTTGCATACGGCTATGCAAGTTTCGCATAACGCGGGATAACCCTATCAGCGCTGCTCGGCGGGCCCCGACGAAGCCAGAAGATGCCGCCACAGCGTATCGAGAAGTTCGCTGCGATTCGTCAGGTCACGGTACACGCGCAGCTCCAGTTGCAGTTGCCATTCGGAGCGGCCGGCGGCGACGAGTTGACCGCTGTCGAGTTCGGCGGCGATCGAGCTCTTCGGCAACCATGCGACGCCCTCGCCTTCCAGCACGAGCTTCTTCACGACCTCGGCCATGTCGGACTCATAGTGAAGATGCAACGCGGGCGACGCTTTGCTCTGCTCCATCAGCAACGCGAAGCAGCGCCCGAAGTAGCTGGTCTCCGTGTAGGCGATGAACGGCATCGGATGTTCGATCACGCCGGGCAGACGGTACCCGTGCGCAAGCCGCTGATTGGGCCTGCATACCGGCATGAAAGTGTCGACGCCCACGGTCACGCATTCGTACCGGGTCGGATCGAGATGCAACGGCAGCTGCGGATGGTGATAAGCGAACATCAGCTCGCAGTTGCCGTTGACCAGCATCAGTATCGAATCGTGCACGTTCGCCGGAATCACGCGCGCGCGCACTTCGCCGACATGCTTCGACAGCGTGCGCAACCACGCGGGCAGGAAGTTGAGCGCGATCGTGTGGCCCGCCGCGATCTGCAGGCTCGTGCCGGCAATGCGCTGTTCGGTGCGAATGATCGCGCGCGTGTCGAACAGCTTGTCGAGGATGCCTTCGGCCGCATCACGAAACAGTTGGCCAGCCGGAGTCAAGGTCGGCGGAAAGCCGCTGCGATCGACGAGATCGGCGCCGACCCATTGTTCGAGCTGCTGAATCCGTCTGCTGAATCCCGACTGCGTGACGTTGCGGAACTCCGCCGCGCGGGAAAAGCTCTGATAGCGGGCGAGCGCGATGAAGTCTTCGATCCACTTGATTTCCATCAGCCATCGGTCTCCGGTCAGACGACGAATCGGCTCGCCGCCGCGCCCGCAATTCTACGCTTGGCCGTGCCGCACGCTGACTATCGGATCGAGGTCAAACCGCCATGCACAGGTACTTGATCACGAGGTAATCGTCGATTCCGTAGTGCGAGCCTTCCCTGCCGAGACCCGACTGCTTCACGCCGCCGAACGGCGCGACCTCGTTGGAGATCAGGCCGGTATTGATGCCCACCATGCCGTATTCGAGTTGTTCGGCCACGCGCCAGATGCGGCCGATATCGCGGCTATAGAAGTAGGCGGCCAGTCCGAACTCGGTGTCGTTGGCGAGTCGCACCACTTCTTCGTCGCTAGAGAAACGAAACAGCGGCGCGAGCGGGCCGAAGGTCTCGTCTTTCGCCACGGCCATCTGCGCGGTGACGTTGGTCAGCACCGTGGGCTCAAAAAAGCCGTGGCCGAGCGCGTGGCGCTTGCCGCCGGTGGCAAGCGTCGCCCCTTTGCCGAGCGCGTCGGCGATGTGCGCTTCGACCTTGCTGAGCGCCGCGTCGTTGATGAGCGGACCCAGCGTGACGCCGCCCTCCATGCCGTGCCCAACCTTCAGGGCTTCGACTGCCGCAGCCAGCTTCGACGCGAACGCGTCGTACACCCGCTCATGCACGTAGAAGCGATTCGTGCACACGCAGGTTTGCCCGTTGTTGCGGTACTTCGATGCAATCGCGCCTTCCACCGCGGCGTCGAGATCGGCATCGTCGAACACGATGAATGGTGCATTGCCGCCTAGTTCGAGCGTGACCTTCTTCACCGTGGGCGCGCTTTGCGCCATCAGCAATCTGCCTACGCCGGTCGATCCGGTGAACGACAGCTTGCGAACCACCGGGCTGCTCGTCATCGCGCCGCCAATCGCCTTCGGATCGCCGGTGACGACGTTGAGCACGCCCTTGGGCACGCCGGCCCGCTCGGCCAGAACCGCGAGCGCGAGCGCGGAGAACGGCGTGGCTTCGGCGGGCTTCACGACGATCGGGCAGCCCGCCGCAAGCGCCGGGCCCACCTTGCGGGTAATCATCGCGTTCGGAAAATTCCAAGGCGTGATGGCGGCGCACACGCCGATCGGCTCCTTGAGCACGACGAGCCGCTTGTCCGATGCCGGCGTCGCGAGCGTGTCGCCGGCCACGCGTTTGCCTTCCTCGGCGAACCACTCGATGAACGATGCGCCGTAAGCGATTTCGCCCTTCGCTTCCGCGAGCGGCTTGCCCTGTTCCGCCGTCAGGATCAGCGCGAGGTCGTCGGCGTTCTCGATCATCAGTTCGTACCAGCGGCGCATCACGACCGCGCGCTCCTTGGCCGTGCGGGCTCGCCACGCCGGCCACGCGGCGTTGGCCGCATCGATTGCCCGCGTCGTTTCTGCCTCACCCATCAACGGGACACTGCCGAGCGTTGCGCCCGTTGCCGGGTCCAGTACGTCGAAACTCGCGCCCGAGTCGGCCGGGCACCATTGCCCGTCGATATAAGCCTGATCGCGCAGAAGCGCCGCGTCCTTCAACAGGGTCTTCAATTCCACGTTGCTTTCCTTTGATACACAAAAATGCTAGCCCGCCTGACGCCACACCGCCTGTTCGTGCCCTTCGGCCAGCAGCTTGCGGGCGATTTCGGCCACCCGGTGCACATGCGCGATCGCGGCCTCGCGCGCGGCGGCGCTATCGCGAGCCGAGATAGCCGAGAGAATGCAATGCATCTCGTCGACGGCCTGGCGGCCGCGGTCGTCGGAAGCGATCGTCAGCGCTCGCAGACGGTTGATGCGCGCGGTCAACGACTGCACGATTTCCCAGGCCACATGCTTTTTTCCCGCGATGAACATGCGTTCGTAGAAGGCCGTAGTGAGCGCCCTGACGGCCTGATGATCCTGCGCTTCGAACGCTGTCTGAATCTGGCCGATGAGGCCGGCGAGATCGGCAACCGTCTGCTCGTCCGCATGCCGCGCGCAGGCCATCGCTGCCTCGCCTTCGAGCAGCGCGCGTATTTCGTAGATCTCCGCCGCCGTATCGAAGTCGAGCACGGCGACGATCGGCCCCTGGTTCGGTATCGAGTCGACGAGCCCTTCCGTTTCCAGGTGCCGCAACACCTCGCGAACCACGGTGCGGCTCACGCCGAGAATCTCGCACAGCGAGCGCTCGACGAGCCGCTCGCCGGGGTGGAAATGGGCCTCCAGGATCGCCGTGCGCATCTTCTCGAGCGCGAGTTCGCGCAAGGTGGTCGTCGGGCGTTGAACCTTCAGCGATGGCAGTGCGCCGCTCATGGCAGTCGCCGTCATGCTTGCGCGAACAGGCGCACATCGCGTGCGTCCCAGTCGACGAGCGCCTGGGTACCGATCGCGATACCGCTGTCGTGCCGATGCGCGGCCGGCATCCGGATCGAGATTTCCTGCTGCCACGGGGTCGCCACCGCGTAGTGCATCGCGTCGCCGAGATACGTGATATCGCGCACCGTCACGGGCAGGCCGCTCGTGCCGTTCCCCCCGCTTGCGGCTTGCAGCGCGCTGATGCGCATCTGCTCGGGCCGGATCATCAAGGTGCCGTCGTCGCCCGCGCTGAGCGCGGGACTGAAGGCGTCCGACGCGATCTCGTGACCGTTCGGAAACACGCCGTTCATGCGGCCGTCGTTATTCTTCGTGACCTTCACGGGCAAGAAATTCGAATTGCCGATGAAGCTCGCAACGAAGCGCGACGCCGGGTTCGCGTACAGCTCCTCACCGGTGCCCACCTGCTCGATGCGGCCTTTGTTGAACACCGCGATGCGGTCGGACAGGCGCAGCGCTTCTTCCTGGTCGTGCGTGACGTAGAGGATCGTCACGCCGGTTTCCTGATGGATGCGGCGCAATTCGAGCTGGATTTCCTCGCGCAGCTTCTTGTCGAGCGCGGACAGCGGCTCGTCCATCAGCAGCACGGGCGGATCGTAGGCCAGCGCGCGGGCGATCGCCACGCGTTGCTGCTGCCCGCCCGACAACTGCGCGGGCATCCGGTCGCGGCACTCGGACAGGTGCACGAGCTTGAGCATCTTGTCGACCTTGGTCTTGATTTCGGCTTCGGGGCGGCGGCGCACGCGCAGCGGAAACGCCACGTTCTCGCCTACCGTCAGATGCGGGAACAGCGTATAGCGCTGAAACACCATGCCGATGTTGCGCTTGTTCGGCGCGACCGCCAGCAACGGCTTGCCGTCGAGCAGCACGCGGCCGTCGGTGGGCTCCTGGAAGCCCGCGACGATATACAGCGTCGTGCTCTTGCCCGAACCGGACGGCCCGAGAAACGTCATGAATTCGCCCTTGCGCACATCGAGAGAAACCTGATCGATGGCGACGACGTCGTCGTAGGTCTTGCGCAGACGCTGGATTTGCAGGAATGCAGTCATGGCTCGTTTACCTCGCTGATTACATCGATTAGCGCGCGCGGCGCAGCACGGCGCCCGCCAGCATCAATACGGTCGTCAATGCGACCAGCAGTGAAGACGCCGCCGCAACGACGGGCGTCAGGTCCTGCCGCAGCGTCGACCAGATACGCACGGGCAGCGTTTGGAGTGTCGGGCTCGACATGAAGATCGACACCACGACTTCATCCCACGACGCGAGAAACGCGAAGATCGCGGCGGCGAACAGGCCGAGCCGGATCGCGGGAAGGGTCACGCGCAGCTTCACGGTGAGCGGCGACGCGCCGCAGATCAGCGCGGCATCTTCGAGCGCCGTATCGAAGCTCACCAGCGAGTTGCTGATGGAGATGATCGAGAACGGCAGCGCGATGATCAGATGGCCGAGCACGAAGCCGGTCATCGTGCCGTTCAGGCCGATGCGCAGAAAGAACGCGTACAGCGCGACGGCCAGAACGACGACGGGCAGCACCATCGGTGTCAGGAAGAAGCCTTTCACCGCTTCGCGGCCGCGGAACTTGCCGCGCACCAGCGCAAGCGACGCAAGAAAACCGAGCAGCACCGAAAGCGCCATCACGATCACGGCCAGCTTCGCGCTCGTCAGCAGCGAGTCGATCCAGCCCGCGTCCGTGAAAAGCTGCCGATACCACTCCAGCGTCCAGCCCGGCGGCGGGAAAATCAGCCACTGCGAATCGCCGAAAGACAGCGCGACGATGAACAGGATCGGCAGCAGCAGAAACAGTGCGACGGCCGCGCCTATGGCCACCAGTGCCCAGCGAAGCCCGCCGAGACGATCGAAATCGAGCAACATGTCAGCGTCCTCCCTGAATTGCGCGCGCACTGCCGGTAAAGCGCAATTGCAACGCATAGAGCACGAGCGTCACGCTCAGCAGTACGAAAGCGGCAGCACCGGCGAGGCCCCAGTTCAGCAGTTCCTGCACGAGCTGCGCGATGAGTTCGGCGAGCATCATGTACGACGGACCGCCGAGCAGCGCGGGCGTGACGAAGTAGCCGAGCGCCATCACGAATACCATCAGCGCGCCGGAGGCCACACCCGGCATCGCGAGCGGCACGAGGATGCGCCAGAACGCCTGCCAGCGGCTCGCGCCGCAGACCGCGGCGGCACGCAGCGTCGACGGATCGATGCCGCGCAGCGTCGCGTGCAGCGGCATCACGAGGAACGGCAGCATGATGTACGTCATGCCGATCGTCACGCCGGTGAGGTTGTTCACGAGCGCGAGCGGCTCGTGAATCAGGCCGATCGCCATCAGCGCGCGGTTGATCGGACCCGTACCCTGCAACAGCACCATCCACGCGAAAGTCCGTGCGAGCAGGTTGGTCCACATCGACAGCAGCAGGATCGCGAAAAGCACGGAGCTGAGCTTGCGCGGCGCGATCGCGAGCAGCCATGCCATCGGAAAGCCCACCAGCACCGTGACGACGGTCACGACCGTCGCGACGAGAAAGGTATTGCCGAAGACGCGCAGATATGTGGTCGAACCGACCAGTTGCTGATAGTTCTCCAGTCCCGGTGTCGGCTCGAGCACGCTGCGCAATAGCAGCGACAGCACCGGCAGCAGGAAGAAGATCAAGAGCAGCAGCATGGCCGGCGTCAGCAGCCAGATGCTGCGCCAGTCGCGCCGCTTGCGCGCGGCCGTCGCGGGCGGATGCGCGACGGTACTCATTACGTTGGGCATGATGTCTCCTGCTCGGTGTCTCTGCGCGCCGGTTCATTGCGCGGCGCTCGGCTCTAACGTCGGTCCGTGCGGCTTATTTCGATTGCCACGCGTACCAGCGCTTCGCAATCGCGTCGCGGTTGTCGGCCCAGTACTTCATGTCGAGATTGATCTGCGAGTCCTTGTACTGGTCGGGCAGCGTCTTCGCCATCGCGGCCGGCATCAGCGCGGCCGACTTCACGTTGATCGGCGCGTAACCCGTCTCGGCGGCGAATTTCGCCTGCGCCTGCGGGCTCGTCGCGGCCGCCAGATA
Source organism: Paraburkholderia youngii (assembly GCF_013366925.1). Taxonomy (NCBI): domain Bacteria; kingdom Pseudomonadati; phylum Pseudomonadota; class Betaproteobacteria; order Burkholderiales; family Burkholderiaceae; genus Paraburkholderia; species Paraburkholderia youngii. The sequence goes on along the minus strand of NZ_JAALDK010000002.1, from coordinate 1,497,903 downwards.
CTTCATCGCTTCCGCGCGATGCTTGGCGCCCTTCGGAATTACCAGCATGTCGGCGGCGGTCAGGTTCTGGTTCCACGAAATGGCCACCGGCACGCCGGTCTGCGCGAGCGCATGCAAACGCCCGTTCCAGAACATGCCGATCGGCGCTTCACCCGAGGCGAGCAGTTGCTGCGACTGCGCGCCGCCGCTCCACCAGACAATGTCGCTCTTGATCGTGTCGAGCTTCTTGAACGCGCGGTCGAGGTCGAGCGGATAGAGCTTGTTCGGCGGCACGCCATCGGCGAGCAGCGCGATTTCCAGCACGCCCGGCGCCGACCACTTGTAGAACGTGCGCTTGCCGGGGAATTTCTTCGTGTCGAACAGATCTGCCCACGTCTGCGGCTGCGCGCCCGTGTACTTCGACTTGTTGTAGCCGAGCACGAACGAGTAATAGAAGCTGCCCACCGCGTCCGGGGTCGCAAAGCGCGGGTCCAGTTCGTCCTTCTTCACGACCGAGTAGTCGATCGGCTCGATCAGGCCGGCCTTTTGCGCGGCGTACGCGAAGTCGCCTTCCACATCGACGACGTCCCAGCTTACGTTGCCGCTATCGACCATCGCCTTCAGCTTGCCGTAGTCGGTCGGGCCATCCATCAACACGGTGATGCCGCTCGCCTGCGTGAACGGCTGCGCCCAATTCTTCTGTTGCGACGACTGCGTGGTGCCACCCCAGCTGGTGAAGACGATCGGGTCTGCGGCGAGTGCGGGCGCTGCCGCGAGCGCCGTCGCGCAAGCAACGAACAACGGCGCGATAAACGGAATGCTTCTGCTGCTCATGTCTGTCTCCGGGATACGGTTGGGTGTTGCTTCGTCGGTCCGGCGGCGAGAAAACGCGCCGGCTTCGTCGTTGTGAGTTGTGAGTTGTGGGTTGCAGCGGTGCCGCGCTGTCAATGCGCGAGGCCGAGCGGCTGCACGGTGCCGGCTTCGCTGTCGCCGACATAAATGCCGAACGCGTCCTGCCTGCGTTCGCGCTCATAGCGTTCGAGCATCGAGCGCACCGCGGCGTCGCTCACGTCGTCCCACGGAATCTGGGACAGCGGCACGATGCGCACGCTGCTGTCGAGCCACGGCGAGCCGTTGGGAATCACGCGGCCGCGATAGTAGATATGCACGCCGGGCTCCTTGCCGCTGCCGTCCTCAAACACTGCGAACAGGAAGTCGAGATGCACATGCAGGCCGAGCTTGGCGAGCACGCCGTGCAGGCTCGCGGGATCGCTGGCCGGGTCGAGCTTGATGCCGGTTGGCAGCCCCAAGCCTTTGCCGGTGTCGACGAGCACCAGCCCGTCGCGGTGCTCGAGGATCGCGCCGACTTTCGCGCGCCCAGCGGCCGCGGCCAGCGCGTCCTGCGACAGGCTGAAGTTCACGTATGCGCCGCGGCAGTAGCCAAGCGGCGACGAACTCGTTTGCACGAAGTCCACCACGCGACCGATCAGGATGATGTGATCGCCCGCATCGACCACTTGATGCGTCGTGCAGTCGAAGCTCGCGGCCGAGCCATCCATCACCGGCGCGCCCGTTTTGCGCGTGCTCCACGGCACTTGCGCGAACTTGTCCGCGGCCTTCGAAGCGAACACGCCGGACACATGCTTCTGGTCTTCGGCGAGCACGCTCACCGCGAAGCGGTGCGTGTCCGAGAACACTGCGTAACTCGCCGCCGTCTTCGCGACGCACACGAGAATCAGCGGCGGATCGAGCGACACCGACGTGAACGAGTTCGCCGTGAAGCCCCGCGGCGAACCGTCCGCCTGGACGGTCGTGACGACGGTCACGCCCGTCACGAATGCGCCGAGCGCGCGTCGAAAATCGACGATATCGAAAGGGGGTTGCGCGCGCGGGGCGGTGATCGACTCAGCCATGGCGTTCTCCGGTTGGTACTGCGGTAGTTGCTGCGGTAGTTGCTGCGGTCATTGCGGGGTTCTTCCTTCGCAACGCCGATGCTTCGACAAGGAACGCGAGCAGGCTTGCGTTCACGCGCTCCGGGTCGGTGACGTTCATCATGTGGCGCGCGTTCGCGATCACTTCGGCGCGGCCCTGTGGTGCCGCCGCGGCCATCGCCCGCGACATCTGCGCGCTCGAATTCGGATCGCCCTCGCCCGTCAGAAATAGCGCGGGAACCGCGAGACTCGCGAGACGCCCGACATGCGCGTCGTCCGAGCAGGCGAACAGACGGTAGGTGCGCGCGTAGCCCACCGGATCGACGGCAAGCAGCAGCGCTCGCACCGCCCGCGCGGCCTGGGTCAGGTGTCCCGGAATGGGATCGCCGAACCAGCGCGACAGGGTTCCGTCCACCCCGGTGTCGGCACGCGCATCGCCGAGCGTGGCCGCGCGCGTCATCACCGCCTCGCGCTGTGCCGGCGTGCGGTCGTACACCGCGTTCAACGCGGCGACGCTGAGCGTGCGCTCGGGGTGGGTCAGCGCGAATTCCAGCGCGACCAGCGCGCCCATCGAATGCCCCACCACGTGCGCGCGCTCGATCCGCAGCGCGTCGAGCAGCGACGCGAGCTGCGCCGCGTATTCGTCGAGCGAGGGCTCCGCGCTCGGCAGCACGCTGTCGCCGTGCCCCAGCATGTCGTAGACAACGACGCGAAACGATTCGGATAACGCATCGATCTGCGGCGCCCACACGCTCTGATTCATGCCTACGCCGTGGATCAGCACGACGGTTTCGGCGGCGGCGTCCGATTGCCGCGCGTACACGCTGTAGCAGGTGCCCGCGGTTCGGCCACGCTGACCATGCGAGATCACGCGCGTCGGCGACATATCAGGATTCATCGGACACGCTCCACTTTGCACGTCATGGGGTTCTCCTTTCAGGCTTCGAGCCGCAGATCAATATCGATGAGATTATGGTATGCCATCTTATGGCCTACAACAATGCATGACGTATTATGGAATACCATGATATTGCGATGAATTACGCTGGCACGGTTTGGGCTAAGCGCGTGTTTGCTTGATCAAACAGCCATAAGAAAAGGCCGCCGGCAGATGCCGGCGGCCTTGATAGGGGCGACTACGGATGGGCTTAGGCGTCGCCGGTCGCTTCGTTCTGCTCCGCAAGAACCGCCAAAGCCAGTTCCGACACCCGCTTGATATGCGCGAACGACGCTGCGGACGCCGCGTCACCGTCGCGCCGCTCGATCGCGTCGAGCAGCAGGTTCATTTCGCGGTTCGAATCGCCGCCTCGGCCCGGCGTCGCGATGGTCAACGCGCGCAGGCGGTTGATGCGCGCGTTCAGCGACGTGACGAGCGCCAGCGACACCTGTTTGTTGGCGGCTTCGAACAGCGTTTCATAGAAGCGCTCGGTGTATTCGAGCACGCGGGGCAGATCGCGTTTCTCGAATGCGTCTTCGATGATTGCGCGGATCTCGCGCAGTTGCCGCACGACTTCAGGCGTGGCGCCCTCGGCGCAGGCCCGCGCGGCGTTCGCTTCGAGCAGCCCGCGCAACTCGTAGATCTCGCCGACCTGCGCGGGGTCGAGCCGCGCGACGATCGGTCCTTGCCGCGCGACGATCTCGACCAGGCCTTCGGTCTCCAGATGCCGCAGCACCTCGCGCACGACGGTGCGGCTCACGCCAAGTTCGTCGCACAGCGTGCGTTCGACGAGGCGGGTGCCCGGCCGGAAATACCCCTGGACTATCGCGGCGCGCAGTTTGTCGAGCGTGAGTTCACGCAAGGTTTTGACATTGCGGTCGATTTTGAGGTCGTGCATATGCGGCAGTGGGACGATGGACGAGGGCCCGCACCGAGGGCGCGGGCGTGGAATGCCATATTATGACTCATCTGACTTTCAGGCTTGCACACGAGGGCACAATCAGCCGCCCAGGCCCTCGACGATCGTGATCTGTGCCCGGCAATGTCCATCGCGCTTCTGTTTGGCGGCCTGATACTCGGGCGAGTGATAGCAGTCGAGCGCCGTTTGCATGTCCCTGAAGCGAATCACGACGTGCCGCTCGAACGATTCACCTTCCAGCACCTCCGACGCGCCGCCGCGCGCGAGAAACACCGCGCCGTACTTGTTGAACGCCTGCGGTGCGATGTCCGTGTAGCCCTTGTATTTCGCCGCATCGAGCACGGTTACGTGGGCTATCCAATATGCAGCCATATCTCCTCCTTCTTAAATCCAGAATGGTTTGCGCCATAGCTGCCGCTTCGTTGATGGTCCGACGAACCGCGCGCTACGTTTTTTGGACGTCGCTGCTCGCCAGCAAATCCCTCGCAAAAAACGCCCTTTCCCCGCCAGACGCGGCTTCCACGGCGCCCCGGGTTAACACTCATGGCATGCCGTAACATGGTATACCACAATGCCTCACACATCCAACCCACGCAGGAAGCTGCCATGAGCCTGATTCGCAAATCCATCCTCCATGTCGAGACCGTCTATGTCGACGGCGACAAGGTCGCCGCCAAGCCGCTGAAAATGATCGGCGCGGCCGCCGTGATCAAGAACCCGTGGGCGGGCCGCGGTTATGTGGAAGACCTGTCGCCGGAGATTCGTGCGCTCGCGCCGCAACTGAGCGAGCACCTGACCAGGCTGATCATCGACGAAGCCGGTTCGGGCGAAGCGGTCGAAGCGTTCGGCAAGAGCGCGATCGTCGGCCTTGCGGGCGAGATCGAGCATGCGTCCGCGCTGATCCACACGCTGCACTTCGGCAACACGTATCGCTCGGCCGTCGGCGCGAAGTCGTATCTGGCGTTCAACAACACGCGCGGCCCCGCCAACGCGCCGCTGCTGATCCCGATGATGGACAAGAACGACGAAGGCCGCCGTTCGCACTATTTGACGCTGCAGTTTGCGATTGCGGACGCGCCGGCCGCGGACGAACTCGTGATCGCGATTGGCGCCGCTACCGGTGGCCGTCCGCATCACCGCATTGGCGATCGCTACAAAGACCTCGCAGAGCTCGGAAATGACGCCAAGAACCCTGCAGCTGTCAAATAAGCGCGGCGCGCACTATCTGGAGCAGGGCAGCGGCGAACCGCTGGTCCTGATCCACAGCGTCGGCACGCAGGCGCTCGCGTGGTATCCGCAGATCGAAGGGCTGTCGTCCGAGTTCCGGGTGATCTCGGTCGATATGCCGGGCCACGGTCGAAGCGATCCGCTCGAGCCAGGCGCCGGCTTGCAACAGTTCGTCGAGTGGGCAGCGGCGAGAAGTACCAGCCCGACGCATCGGCAAGCTTCATCCATTCGGTCTACAACAACACCGAAACCCAATACCAGTACATCTCGTTCCTGTGCAGCGCGCCGGATGAACTCGCCGCTTCGGCTGACGCTTCAGGCGAATTCATCGGCATCGACGACATCGACACCCAAGCGTTGCAGGACAGCGCCGTGGCCAGCATGCTGCACCGCTACCGCAAGGAAAGCCAGTTGAAGAGCTACGGGTTGTACTTCGGCGACCATAGCAACGGCACAGTCCGCCCGCTTCATTCCTGAAAGGTCACATCATGCGATTTTCCCTCTTCGTTCACATGGAGCGCGTCTCCGGGCAGACCAGTCAGAAGCAGCTGTATGACGAAATGGTCGAGCTTTGCCAGATTGCCGATCGCGGCGGCATGCACGCCGTCTGGACCGGCGAGCACCACGGCATGGACTTCACGATCGCGCCGAATCCATTCATCAATCTCGCGGACCTCGCCAACAAGACGAAGCACGTGAGGCTCGGCACCGGCACGGTGGTGGCGCCGTTCTGGCATCCGATCAAGCTCGCCGGCGAAGCCGCGATGACCGACATCATTTCGAACGGCCGCCTGGAGCTGGGCATCGCGCGCGGCGCGTATTCGTTCGAATACGAACGCCTGCATCCGGGGCTCGACGCGTGGGGCGCGGGTCAACGCATGCGCGAACTGATCCCGGCCGTGAAAAAGCTCTGGGAAGGCGATTACGCGCACGAAGGCGAATTCTGGAAATTCCCTTCCACGACGTCTTCGCCGCTGCCGCTGCAGCGCCCGCACCCGCCGATCTGGGTGGCCGCGCGCGACCCGAACAGCCATGAGTTCGCGGTGTCCAACGGTTGCAACGTGCAGGTGACGCCGCTGCATCTGGGCGACGAAGAGGTCGAGAAGCTGGTTGGCCACTTCAACGCCGCGTGCGAGAAGTTCAGCAACCTGCCGCGCCCGCAGATCATGCTGCTGCGTCACACGTATGTCGCGAGCAGCGAAAACGACGCGCAGATCGCGGCCGACGAAGTGAACACCTTCTACAACTACTTCGGTGCATGGTTCAAGAACGAGCGGCCGGTGAGCCGCGGCATGATCAAGACGCTGAGCCCGGAAGAGATCGCTGCTCATCCGTTCTACACGCCCGCGGCGATGCGCAAGAACAACGTGATCGGCACGCCCGAGGAAGTGATTGCGCGCCTGAGGGCATACGAGGCGCTCGGCTTCGACGAGTACTCGTTCTGGATCGATACGGGCATGAGCTTCGAGCGCAAGAAGGCTTCGCTCGAACGCATGATCAACGACGTGATGCCTGCATTCCGGTAAGGGGCCGACGCCATGGATTCGCATTTTCAGCTGTACATCGACGGACAGTTCGAACCCGGCGCCGCCACGTTCGCGAGCGTCAACCCGGCCACCGGCAAAGCGTGGGCGCAAATGCCCGAAGCGCGCACGGAGCAGGTCAACCGGGCGGTCGAGGCGGCCAGCCGCGCGCTCACCGATTCCGCGTGGGCCGGCCTCACCGCGTCGGCGCGCGGCAAGCTGCTCTACAAGCTGGCCGGGCTCGTCGAACAGGCTGCGCCGCGACTCGCTGAAATTGAAACGAACGACACCGGCAAGATCATTCGCGAGACGTCCAGCCAGATTGCTTACGTCGCCGAGTACTACCGCTACTACGCCGGCATCGCCGACAAGCTCGAAGGGAGCAGCATTCCCGTCGACAAGCCGGACATGCAGGTCTGGCTAGAACGGCAGCCGGTCGGCGTGGTCGCCGCGATCGTGCCGTGGAATAGCCAGTTGTTCCTATCCGCCGTCAAGCTCGGGCCGGCGCTCGCCGCCGGTTGCACGGTCGTGCTCAAGGCGTCCGAGGAAGCCCCAGGACCGCTGCTCGAATTCGCGAAGCTCGTGCACGAGGCCGGCTTCCCGCCAGGCGTCGTCAACGTGATTACCGGCTTCGGGCCGGAATGCGGTGCGGTGCTCAGCAGCCATCCGAAGGTCGACAAGGTTGCCTTCACGGGCGGCCCGGAAACTGCGCGGCACATCGTGTCGAACACATCGAACAACCTCGCGAAGGTGTCGCTGGAACTGGGCGGCAAGTCGCCCTTCATCGTGTTCGCCGATACCGATATCCAGAGTGCCGTGAACGCGCAGGTGGCGGCCATCTTCGCGGCGAGCGGCCAAAGCTGCGTGGCGGGCTCGCGGCTGCTGATCGAAGCCTCCGTGAAAGAGCGGTTTCTCGCCCTGCTGGTGGAGCGCGTGTCGCGCATACGGGTGGGTTCGCCCAACGAGATGACGACCGAATACGGGCCGCTTTGCACCGAGAGGCAACTGCGCAACATCGAGAAGGTCGTCGCGAACTCGGTGCGTCAGGGCGCCAGGGTGCTCGCCGGCGGCAAGACGCTGGAACGCGACGGCTACTACTATGCGCCGACGATTCTCGACTGCACCGGCGTGAGCGACGCCGACAGCATTACGACGGAGTTGTTCGGGCCGGTGCTTTCGGTGGATACGTTCAACACCGAGCAGGAAGCGATCGACAAGGCGAACAGCACCGCCTACGGTCTCGCCGCGGGCATTTTCACCACCAGCCTGACTCGCGCGCATCGCGTGTCGAAGCGCGTGCGCTCGGGGATCGTCTGGATCAATACCTATCGCGCGGTGTCTCCGCTGGTGCCATTCGGCGGCTTTGGCCTGTCCGGTCACGGCCGCGAAGGCGGCATGGCCGCGGCGCTCGAATACACGACGACGAAGTCGGTATGGCTGCGCACCTCGGACGAGCCGATCAGCGATCCGTTCGTGATGCGCTGAGTCCAGCGCGCGGTCCATTCCCCGCTGCACCGTTTCAAAGCCGTAGAGGGCAATGCCATGTCACGTCCATCGAACGTGGCATGGCGCACGCCTGTGCGATAAAGATGGACACTATGAAAAACCCGTCGAACGACAACAGCCTTCTGACCATTGTCACGCAGGCGAGCTTTCGGTGTTCAGCTTCGACACCGCACCCGTCTGCTCGTCGTAGCGGTAGCCTTGTTTCTCGAGGTGAGCGGTGATCGTTTCGACGATCACTTGCTGCTGGATCTCCTTGCGCAGCAATTCATGCTCCGGCTCGACCCGACCGAGTTCAGCGGAAAGCCGGCGGCTCAAGGTCGCTTCGCCCGCGCCGCGGGCAAGGACGACCACCATTTTTTCATTCGCCTGAGTCAGCTGCTGCTTCAGTGCGTTCGAGTAGTCGGACCATTTCCTGACGGTCTCCCGCGCCTCGGCAATCGCTGCGGCATGCGCTTGCGCGTCGCGCGACATCTGCGCCTTCAATGCCTCGAGTTCCTGCGAGTCGACACCCGCCGGCGACGCCGATTCCGCGTCCTCGGCCTTCTCGCTCGCGGCCGCCGCGCTTTCGGCCAGTTCGGCCGCGCGCTGCTGCTCCGCGTCGGCACGCTCCTGCGCTCCGGACAAGCTGGCCGACAACCTCGCGATTTCGGAAGCGTCCGCATCGCGCTCGTCGCTCAGGCTGGCGATTTGCGTCTGGGCATTCTGCAATTCGAGCGCGGCGGCATCCCGTTCGGCCTGCGCGCCCTCGACCTCTTCGCGTCGGGCCGCATGCGCTTCCTGCTCGGCCTGCAGTTGCGCGCGAATCGCTTCGAGTTCGCTCTGAAGACGAGCGACCGCTTCGGCATGCTCCGCTTCCAGCGCCGCGCGCTCTGCCTCGCCGGCCGGCGTTTCGACTACCGACTCGGCCGACTCGCTCGCCGCCTCGCCCTCGCCCGCGGCATCGCTCTCGTTGCCCGCAATCGCTCCACGCTGCGCGGCCTGTTCCGCGCGCTCCAGTTCCGCTTCGAGGTGCGAAACGCGGTCGGCAAGCTCCTGCGCGCGCTTCTCGGCCGCGTCGGTGCGTTGCACCGCGAGCGCGATGTCCTCTTCGAGCCCGGCCACGGCATCGACCTTCTCGTCGTAGGCGCTGGTCATCTTGTCCAACTCGACCTGCAGCGCATCGAGTTCCTGGACGGTGGTTTGCAGTTCGGCGAGCGCTTCGTCGCGCTCGTTGCTGGCGTCCTCGACACGCTGACGCATCGCGGCGAGGCGTCGCGCCACTGAGCGTTCCGCTTCGTCCTGCGCCGACGTCCACAGCCGGTCAAGCGCTTCGCGCATGGTGTCCGTCACGGTTTCCGGCAAAGCAGGACGTTCGACGACCTGCGGCACCCGCGCGGCGCGCGTCTCGCGCCACTTGCGCAATGCCGCGGACACCGCGACCACCGAACCGCTATGGACTTCGGACCAGATGGCGACGGGAGACACCTTCTGGCCCTCGTCGGCCATCCGGTTTGCGATTTCAGCTACGAGTTCGTCCGTGATCGTAATGTTGCTTGACATGTCTGCCTCGACAAAGTGCACGTGGTGACGAATACCGTTTCGTCGTCCGGGAGGCAGCCGCGCGCTGGGACTCGCCTCGTATAGCCACCAATTGTCGGCTACCTGGCTGGCGGCCAATCGGTCGAAAAGCCGATGTTACGGGGAGGTATTCACGGGATTGGGGCGTGGCCTTGCGGCGTCCGATCCGCGTGATACGACGAGCGCACGAGCGGCCCCGCCACTACTTCGACGAACCCCATCTTCAAACCTTCATCGCGCAGCATGTCGAAAGTCGCGGGCGGCACATATCGCCGCACCGGCATGTGATACCGCGACGGCGCGAGATACTGACCGATCGTCAGTACGTCGACGTCGTGGTCGCGCAGATCGCGCATCGTGGCGAGCAGTTCGCTGTCGGTCTCGCCGAGGCCGACCATCAGGCCGGATTTGGTCAACGCCGCCGCGTTCTGGCGTTTCGCTCGCGACAGCAATTCGAGCGAGCCGCGATAGTCCGCGCCTGCCCGCGCCGCCCGATACAGCGACGGCACCGTCTCGATGTTGTGGTTGAAGACGTCGGGCCACGCCCCGGACAGCGCATCGAGCGCGCGCCCGATGCGCCCGCGAAAATCCGGCGTCAGGATTTCGACGCGAATGCCCGGCACGCGCTCGCGCACCAGCGCGATACAGCGCGCGAAGTGCGCGGCGCCGCCGTCGCGCAGATCGTCGCGGTCCACCGATGTAATCACCGCGTAGCGCAGCCCCAGCGCCGCGACGGCGTCGGCGAGCCGCGCGGGCTCGTCCTCGTCGAGCGCTTGCGGCCGGCCATGCGCGACGTCGCAGAACGCGCAGCGCCGCGTGCAGATCCCTCCCATGATCATGAATGTCGCGGTGCGCTGCGCGAAGCACTCGCCGATGTTCGGACACATCGCCTCCTCGCAGACCGAATGCAACTTGTGCTCGCGCAGAACCGCCGCCATGCCCGCGACGGTTTCGCTCATCATCGGCCGAGCATGCAGCCAGGGCGGCTTCGGCAAGACGGCCGCATGGTCCGCCGGCACGATCTTCACCGGAATGCGGGCGAGCTTGTCGCGATTGCGCTTGCCATGCTGGCCAAGCGCCGTGACGCTGTCGGTATGAGAAGCGGCGTCCATCGCGGTTATCCGAAGAACTCGTTGAGCAGGCGGTTCACGTCCGATGCAGCCTCCATCTGCACCATGTGCCCCTTGCCGTCGATTACGTGCACGCGCACCTGAGCGGGCAGCCCCTGTGCGTGCGCGGCCGGAATGATCTGGTCCTGCGCCCCCCAGATCACCAGCGTGCGCGGCGCGAGCGTGTCGAGCCGGTCGCGATAGACGCGGCTTTGCACCCCGCCTTCGAACGCGGACGCGGCAATCTTGCGCAACGCGTCGTTCACGCCTTCGAGCCGCTTGTACTTGACGATGTCTTCGACCAGTTGCCGCGTGACCAGCGACCCGTCGGCGAACAGCTTCACCAGATGCGGCTTCAGCGTGTTGCGGCTGCTGCCCGCGACGAAGCCTTCGATGTACTCGCGGTTGATCTCGTCGCCGAGCCCCGCGCCCGCGATCAAGGCCAGCGACGCGACGCGTTCGGGAGCCTTCGCGGCGACCGTCATCGACACGGCGCTGCCCATCGAATGGCCGACCAGATGCGCGCGCTCGATGCCCCGGTCATCGAGAAACGCGATCACACTGTCCGCCAGTTCGTCGAGGCTGCCCGTGTCGACCGCCTTGCCCGACTCGCCGTGCCCTGGCAAATCCAGCGCCCACACCGCGCGGTGCGCGGCGAGATCCGCATGGTTGAAGAGCCAGTTGTTCAGATCGCCGCCGAAGCCGTGGATCAGCACAGCGGGCGTGCCGCCGTCGCCGATCTTCAGGTAACGCACGGTGCGCCCGCCGATCTGCGCTTTTTCCGGCTGCGGCCCCGCGTCCGCGGCATCCGCGGTGGCCGGCACGAAGTCGCGCTGGAACGCCTCGACGGCTGCATCGATGTCGGCATCGGAGGTCTCGGCGTCCGCGACCACGCCGAGCAGCGCGCCGATCGGCAGCGTGTCGCCCTGCTGCGCGATCTGCCGGCGCAATGTGCCGTCGAAAGCGCACTCGACGCCCGACGATATCTTGTCGGTCTCGACGTCGAGTATCTCGTCGCCCTTCGCGACTTTTTCGCCGACCTCCTTCAGCCAGCCGTTGACCTGCCCCTGCTCCATCGACAGCCCCCACTTGGGCATCGTGATCATGTGAATCGGCATTGCTCAGCTCCTTACTTTCCGCACGGCCGCGGCGATGTTCTCCGCCGACGGGATATACATGTCTTCGAGCACGCCTGCGAAAGGCGCGGGCGTATGCGGCGCGGTCACGAGTTCGATCGGCGCCTTCAGCGAATGGAACGCGCGCTGCGCGACCAGCGCGGCGATATCGGTCGCAATCGAGCAGCGCGGATTCGACTCGTCGACCACGACGACGCGTCCGGTGCGCTCAGCGCTTTCCAATATCGTTTCCTCGTCGAGCGGCGAGGTCGTGCGCAAATCGATCACCTCGGCCTGGATGCCCTCTTTCGCGAGCGTTTCGGCGGCATCGGTCGCGTGATGAACCATCCGGCCATACGTGACGATCGTCGCGTCGTCGCCTTCGCGCACCACGTTCGCTTCACCGAACGGAATCGCATACGACTCTTCCGGCACGTCGCCGTCGCGGCCATACAGCAGCTTGTGCTCGCAGAAGATGACCGGATCGTTGTCGCGGATCGCCTGGATCAGCAAACCCTTCGCGTCGTACGGCGTCGACGGGCACACCACCTTCAGGCCGGGTATGTGGGTGAACAACGACGTCAGCATCTGCGAGTGCTGCGCGGCCGCGCGCAGGCCAGCGCCCTGCATCGTGCGAATCACGACAGGCGTCACTGCCTTGCCGCCGAACATATAGCGAAACTTGGCGGCCTGATTGAAGATCTGGTCGAAGCACACGCCCATGAAATCGATGAACATCAGCTCGGCCACCGGACGCAGACCGCATGCGGCCGCGCCGACCGCCGCGCCAATGAACCCGCCTTCCGATAGCGGCGTGTCGAGCACCCGCCCCGGATATTTGTGAAAAAGCCCTTTCGTCACACCGAGCACACCGCCCCAGGCATCCTGCTCGCCTGGGGACCCGGCGCCGCCCGCGTTGTCCTCGCCCATCACGATGACGGTTTCATCGCGCGCCATCTCCTGGCTCAGCGCTTCGTTGATCGCCTGAGAATACGTGATCTTCCGTGCCATGACTGTCTCCTGTCGATCGGAGTTAGCGCTTTAGCTGTCGACTGGTGTTGGCGCTTCAGCGCCTACTCCAGTCCCATGCAAAGCTCTTACTGCGATCCCATGCAAAGCTGAAGGTTGATTGATTCGCGCTGTGGATTACGGATAGGACACGTAGACGTCGGTCAGCAGGTCGGCAGCCGTCGGCAGAGGCGCGGCCTTCGCTTCCGTCACTGCGCCGTCGATCAACTGCTTCACCGTCGCATCGATGCCGCGCAGTTCGTCGGCGCTGAGCATTTCGGCCCGCACCACGCGCTCCTCGAAGCGCTTCAGGCAGTCTTTTTCGTCGCGCAGCTTCTGCACTTCGCCGGGCGCGCGATACGTTTGCGCATCGCCTTCGAAGTGCCCGAAATAGCGCGACAACTTCATTTCGACGAGCGTCGGGCCACCGCCGCCGCGCGCCCGCTCGATCGCGGCGCCCAGCGCCTCGTGCACCGCGAAGAAATCGAAGCCGTCGACGATCACGCCGGGCATGCCAAAGCCGCTCGCGCGGTCGGCGATGTTGTCGGCCGCGACCGACCATGTCGACGAGGTCGCCTCCGCATAGCCGTTGTTCTCCGCAACGAAAATCGCCGGCAGGCGCCAGACGGAAGCGAGATTCATCGATTCGAAGATCACGCCCTGGTTCGACGCCCCGTCGCCGAAGAAGCACACGCCGACGCCGCCGGTCTTCTTTAGCTTCGCGGCGAGTGCGGCGCCGCACACGAGCGGACCGCCCGCGCCGACGATCCCATTGGCGCCGAGCATCCCTTTCGACAGATCGGCGATATGCATCGAGCCGCCTTTGCCACGGCACACGCCGGTGCTGCGGCCGTAGATTTCGGCCATCATGCCGCGCACGTCCACACCCTTCGCGATGCAGTGGCCATGACCACGGTGCGTGGTCGCGACATAGTCCGCATCGTTAAGATGCATCATCGTGCCGACCGCCGACGCCTCCTCGCCGGCATACAGATGCACGAAGCCGGGTATCTCGCCGGTCGCGAATTCGACGTGCAGACGCTCCTCGAACTCGCGGATCGTGCGCATCATCCGGTACGCTTCCAGCAGCTTTTCCTTGCTCAACTGCGTCGAAACAGACATGGTGTGTCTCCTGGGAATGATCTCGATGGTCACTGCTACTTCAGCCGGCTTTGCTTCCAGCGTTGGCTTCCTCCTGAGTTGATTAGCTCCGACGCGCCGCCGCTTCGCGCATCAACTGCCGCGACGCGCAAAAGCGCAGCGTGCGGCCGACATCGACCGTGAGCGGTCCCGCCCAGTCGAGCGCGATCTCGTAGCGGTCGTCGCGTTCGAGCTCGATCTCGCGCTCGCCGTCGAAGGCGAGCGTCCCTCGTTCGGTATGCAGCGGCGTCCAGCAACCGGCTTCGAAACGCTCGCAGGTGCGCATCGTCACCTGATCGACACGGCCCGGCGCGAGCGGCGCGAAGATCGGCACGCCGGATTCGCCCGCACGCGCGAACGTCAGATGCAGCCCGTAGGGCGCGCCGCGCTCGACCGGCGCCCACGCGCCGCCGATCGACGACAGGCCGATGCCATCCGGCGCCGCGAACGTCAGAAACAGCGCTTCGAGATCCGCCGGCTCGCAGACCGCCCGCGCGCCGACGAACCGCTGCCGGCTCACGCACACATCGACCAGCGCGATTTCCTCCCGCCCCTTGTTCGGGCCCGCGACGCAGCGGACCACGAGACGCTTGTTGCGCGTCAGCGCGACCTCGGGCGGCACGAGCCCGGAAGCGGCGAGCGCGCCCGCGAGGCCCGCCACCGTCGCTTCGCGCAGTTCTGGAAACGCGTTGTTGGTGCCCGTCGACAGCGTCAGCAGCGGCACGTCGCCGCAATGCGCGGCTACCGCGCGATGCGTGCCGTCGCCGCCGAGCACCGCGATCAAGTCGACACCCAAGCCGACCATTCGCGCGACACCCGCGTGAGTGTCCGCCGCGCTGTCCGTGATCGGCAGTTCGAGGAATTCGACCTTCGGCCAGGGCTGCGGCTCGGCCACGGCTGCATGGGTTTCGAGCGCACGCAGCACCAAGGCGGCGACCCCGGTGCGGTCGCGCAAGGTCAGCACGCGAGCGACGCCGAACATGCCGAGGCCCGCGAGAAGGCGCACGACCATGTTCGCTTTCTCGGCGGTCGGAAACACCGAAGCGTGTGTAGTGAGGCGTCGAATATCACGGCCCGATGCCGGGTTCGCGATCACGCCGACGGTGATGGGCGATAACACTGGCTTGTCTCCGGTGCGCGAGTTGCGAAGCGGACTTGCTGGGGTGAAGCGCGCTTGCTGTCGCGTTTGCTTTCGTCTGCCTGCGATACTGCAAAGGTCGGGCCAGTTGCTTGCGCGCCGTGCGCACGGGCTGGAAGCGTTGTATTCAAAGGGCAGACGCGGGGCCCGCGTTCACGGCCGCTTTCATCGGACCTGCGCCGCGCAGTTCACTGTGTCTCACGAGCGCGCTTCGCGACGAGGCGCGAGGCTCGACACACGCCGCGGCGCTTGAGCGGCACCGCGCCAGACAAGGGTTTGCGCGATGCGACCAGCGTCTCGCCAGCCTCTGAGACGTTCGTCTCACGCGCCTCGGGTGCTGCGCCGCAATGTGATTGCTCGTGGCGGATGTGCTACAAGACAGGGACTCGCCCTACTCGGTGTCGCTCGCCTGGAGCCGGCCATGCCCTATGTTTCTCAAACGCAGCACGTCGATCGCGTACGCGGGGCCATCGAAGGACGCTTGCCCGCGCCAGCGAATTCGCCGCGCCTCGTGTCGTCGTGGCAGCGCTCGTACGAGCAGTACCGGCTCGACCCCAGCTCCGTGATCGGCCCGCGCGTGCTGTCGTCCGCCGAGCTGCGTGAAGTCCAGGGCAAGGAGGAAGCCTTTCTGCGCGCATCGGGCCAGTGCCTGACGCGGCTGCACGAAATGATTCGCGTCGCCGACTATTGCGTGATGCTGTCCGATGCGCACGGCGTCACGATCGACTATCGGATCGACCGCGACCGGCGCAACGATTTCAAGCATGCGGGGCTGCATATCGGCTCATGCTGGTCCGAGCGCGAAGAAGGCACATGCGGCATCGCGAACGTGCTCACCGATCTCGCGCCGATCACCGTGCACAAGACCGATCACTTCCGGGCCGCGTTCACGACGCTCACGTGCAGCGCTTCGCCGATCTTCGCGCCGACCGGCGAATTGATCGGCGTGCTCGATGCCTCGGCGATCCGATCGCCCGACAACCGCGACAGCCAGGGGCTGGTTTTTCAACTGGTGCGGCAAAGCGCGAGTTTGATCGAGGACGGCTACTTCCTGAACCAGACCGCGCAGCACTGGGTGCTGTTCGGCCATCAAAGCCGCCATTTCGTCGAAGCGCAACCCGAAGCGCTGATCGCCTTCGACGAATGCGGCAACATCGCCGCCGCGAACCGCAAGGCGCATGAGAGCATCGCGGGCCTCGACGGTCCGCGCCACATCGACGAAATATTCGATACGTCCGAGGTCCGTCTGCACGACGTCGCGCGCACCGACATGATCGTGGCGCTGAGGCTGCGCGCGACCGGCGCGATGCTGTATGCGCGCATTCGCGCGCCGATGAGACGCGCGGCCCGCCCGCTCGTCACGACACGGCCGGGCGATGTGCACGCCGATGGCAGCATCGGCGCAATGAGCCGCTTTCTGCACAGCTCGGACGAACGGATCGCGCGCAACGCCGAAGTCGCCTTGCGGATTGCCGGCAAGCGGCTGCCGGTTCTGCTCCTCGGCGAAACCGGTGTCGGCAAGGAGGTGTTCGCGCACGCGGTGCACGACTCGGGCTCGCGGCGCACGCGGCCGTTCGTCGCCGTGAATTGCGGCGCGATTCCGGAGCCGCTGATCGAGAGCGAGCTGTTCGGTTATGCGCCTGGCGCGTTCACCGGCGCGCGCAGTCGCGGCGCGCGCGGCAAGATCGCGCTCGCGCATGGCGGCACGCTGTTTCTCGATGAAATCGGCGACATGCCGCTCAGCCTGCAAACCCGCCTGCTGCGCGTGCTCGCCGAGGGCGAAGTGGTGCCGCTCGGCGGCGATACGCCAGTGCGCGTCGATATCGACGTGATCTGCGCAACGCACCGGGATCTGATGCAGATGGTCGATGCCGGATCGTTCCGCGAGGATCTTTACTATCGACTGAGCGGCGCGACGCTGCGGATACCGCCGCTGCGCGAGCGCGCCGACATCCGCGATGTGATCGATACGGTGTTCAACGAGGAAGCACAGGCGGCCAGCCATGTGCTGATGCTCGATCCGCAATTCGCCGAGCGCCTTGCCGCCTTCTCGTGGCCTGGCAATATCCGGCAGTTGCGCAACGTGCTGCGCTATGCGTGCGCGGTCTGCGATTCGGCTCGCGTCGAGTTGCGGCATGTGTCGCCAGACTTTGCCGCGCAACTCGCGCCCGCCGCGACGCCGGCTCTCGCGGCGGCCTCCACGTCGCCGGCCAGCGCCGACGACGAGCGGGCACGGATCGTCGCGGCGCTCACGCGTTGCCAGTGGCGGCCTAACGCCGCCGCGCAGGCGTTGGGCATATCGCGCGCGACGCTGTACCGGCGCATCGCGCGGCTGGGCATCGTCGGGCCGCATCGCGCATAGGCGCCGCGAAAGGCGGCGGGGGTCCAAGCCCGCCGCTGCCGACACCTCGCCCGATTCCCACGCCCGCATCCAGCGAGTGAAATCTTTCCGCAGTTCGTCCATCGCGAGCGAAAAGATTTTATTTCCGCCCCACCCTGCTCCCACGCGCAATTTGTGCCGACAGACAGGCATGACTTGCCGGACTCAGTGATCGGTCGCAACCAAAGACCATCCACTACCGCACATCGCATGTCCTGAACGGCTCACGCGACGCACTCGCGACCCGCAGGACTCCCCCTCTCTCTCCAGATTTTCTCGTGGGCCGCCTCGCGGCAGCCCGCGCTATTGTCATGATTGGACGACGTCAATTTCTTGGCTGTCTTACCGCGCTCGGCGGAACTGTCGCATTGAGCGCGTGCGGCGGTGGTGGTGGTAGTAGTGGTACGCCGGATGCCGGCGGTTCTTCCACGGGCAATTCCGCGAGTCCGTCGGGCACCGCGGCATCACCCTCTACCGGCACGGCAAGCTCCGGAATCGCGGCCTCGACGGGCACGACGGGCACGACCACCGCGAGTATTGCGCCCTCGACGGGTAGCGCGACCACGGTGGCGAACGGCTCGTCGCCGGCTCCATCAAGTGGAACGGGACGCGCCGACACGTCCGGCGCGAGCTCGGGCGACAGCTCCGGCTCAGCATCAGACCCGAACTCGGGGTCGCCCGGCAACGCTTCGAACGCTTCGCCACAGAACACGACGATCCCGCCGGCGACGGTAATCATCGACAGTCAGAACGCGTCGTGGACCCTGGTCGGCGGGTCTGTCTACAGGAACGGAGTCGCAGCGGGCGACACCTACAACGTTTCGTTGATCCTCTGGTACGGGAGCGCGGTCTATCACGAGGGAACCGGCGGTCAGTTTTACGGATGGAATGGGACGACATGGTTTGCGTGCAATGACCCGCGTTTGGGCGGCACCTCCGCCGACGGCGCCATGATCCCGCCCGCGACGTATCTGATCGACAAGGCCGGCTCGATATGGACCGTCGTGAACGGCGTCGTGTATCGCAATCGCAATGCCGTCGGCACGATGTCGAATGCGGCGCTGCTGCTGTGGTACGGCGGCAAGTTCTGGGCACAATCGACCGGCGGTCAGTTCTATGTATGCGGCGATGCGGATCAATGGTTGCCGTGCAGCGATCCGCGCATCGCGACCGCGGCGCCAGCCGGCTCGTTTCACGGTATCAACGGGCATTACGATTACCTGTATTCGACGTCACAGATCGTATCGATCATGCAAGCCCTCGGCTGCTCGACGTACCGGCTCAGCTGTACGGACTACGCACCGCAACTCGCCATGGTCCTGGCGTTGGCGCAAGCATTCCAGCCGGCGGGCTTGACTCTTTTCGTGCTGATCGACGTCGGCATCTACGACGGCAACGGCAACCTG
This sequence comes from Paraburkholderia youngii, assembly GCF_013366925.1. Lineage (NCBI taxonomy): Bacteria > Pseudomonadati > Pseudomonadota > Betaproteobacteria > Burkholderiales > Burkholderiaceae > Paraburkholderia > Paraburkholderia youngii. The sequence continues at coordinate 1,479,028 of NZ_JAALDK010000002.1, read as the reverse complement.
TTCACGAGTGAAGCGGCGGCCTATACGCGGGGCTTCAATTGCGCGGTGACTGTCGCGTCGGCATTGCAACCCCACGGCGTGACCATGTATGAATGCGGTAACGAACTGACGCGCGCGAACGGGATCATTCTCGACTCCACCAGCGCGGGAACGAGCGTCGTCGACTTCAACAATACGAACTGGCCGCTGATGCGCGGTGCGATGCGCGGCATGATCGACGGCGTGAAGTCGGTGCAGGCGGATGCTAAATGCGGCGTCAACTTTTGTGTTGCTGATATCGGCGCGTCCGACGCTCTGTGGGATGGCAAGCAGCCCGATGGCACGAGCGGCCATCCGACCGTGAGGTGGGACCTGACTACGTGGCACAACTACGAGGTGTACGGCGACATCTTCGACATCGGCACCGACGGGTCCGGCCCGGGCTTCGATTTGCCCACTTATTGCAAGGCCCGCTATGGCGTCCCCTTCGTGATCTCGGAATGGAACACGGGGCCGGAGAAGAGCGAGGCATACCGGGCCAACTACATCAGCTCGCGTCTGCTCACTTACTATCAGGCGAGAAAGACGAAGAACATCCAATCGGCGATGTATTACGAGCTCGATAGCGGGGACTCCACCTACGGCCTGATGATCAACGGCACGGCGCTTGCGCTTCCGTATAACGCGTTCGCGAGTTTTATCGCGAGCCATGCCGATAGCTGAGCGTATGTTGCGACGCGTACTTTCCGATCGCCTTAAACAAGGAGAATGGCCACCAACTGACCGGCAGTTGCAATAACGACAGCCAGTTCGACCGGATTGGCCAGAAGAAGGCCGAGAAAATCTGAATCGATAGCGCGCGCGCGCCAGGTCCCGACAAAACCGACCGACAGAATCAGCCCGAATAAAAGATCGAATCCAAATCCTGCGGCGATCCATTTGTTATGCCTGACGACATGCTCAGCGAATGCGAACATTGCCAGAAAGGCGATTTGGGATATGAGAACAACCAGTACCGCAATATGCTGCTGATTATCCTTTTTCATTGGCTGGCGGAAATCCGGTTGCTCGAAGCCGCTAAGACCTCCTTGCTCGTCTGGCCGAACTTCGGCAATACGGGCGCCTACGGGGGCAGACACCCGGGGCAGACACCCGCATGCCCTCAAGTACGAAGTTGGCCCCGGCTTCGGTCGTGGCCTGAGCGCTGTCAGCGCCAGGCCACGACCGACCGTGACCGTCGCACCCACTCCATTCGCGGCGCAACCGTTATTCGACCGCCTCGCCGTGCAGCACCAGGTCCAGTCCTTCGCGCTCTTCTTCTTCGGCAACGCGCAAGCCCATCACTGCGTCGATTACCTTGAGAAGGACGAACGAAACCACCCCGCTGTAGATCAGCGTCGTCGCGACACCCTTGAGTTGCAGCAGCACGTCACCGTCAGCGCCACCGATGTCCTTGACCGCGAACACGCCCGTCAGAATCGCGCCGATGATCCCGCCCACGCAGTGCACGCCGAACGCGTCGAGCGAATCGTCATAGCCGAGCTTGTGCTTGAGCCACGTGGCCGACCAGAAGCAGACCACGCCCGCGACGATGCCGATCACCAGCGCGCCTACCGTGCCGACGAAGCCCGACGCCGGCGTCACCGCCACCAGACCCGCGACCGCGCCCGACACGATACCGAGCACCGACGGCTTACCCTTGGCCGCCCATTCGGCGAACATCCATGCGAGCGCCGCCGCGGCGGTCGCCACCTGTGTCGCGAACATCGCGAAGCCGGCACGGCCGTCCGCCGCTACCGCCGAACCCGCGTTGAAGCCGAACCAGCCGACCCACAGCATCGCGCCACCGATCAGCGTCAGCGTCAGGTTGTGCGGCGCCATCGACTCCTTGCCGTAGCCGACGCGCTTGCCGAGCACCAGACAGCAGACCAGACCCGCGATACCCGCGTTGATGTGCACCACCGTGCCGCCCGCGAAGTCGAGGATGCCCGCGGTAGCCAGCCAGCCGCTCGGTTCCCACACCATGTGCGCGATCGGCGAGTAGACGATGATCGACCACAGCGTCATGAACACCAGCATCGCCGAGAACTTCATGCGGTCCGCGAACGCACCGGTGATCAGCGCCGGCGTGATGATCGCGAAAGTCATCTGGTAGACGAAGTAGACCGTCTCGGGGATCGTCGGCGCGAGATGGCTGACGGTCAGCGTCGTGGCCTTGTCGCCCTTGATGTAGTTCATGCCCGTCATGAACACGCGCGAGAAGCCGCCGATGAACGAGTTGCCCGGCGTGAACGCGAGGCTGTAGCCGACCACGGTCCAGACGATCGTCACCAGACAGGTGATCGCGAAGCTTTGCATCAGCGTCGCGAGCACATTCTTCTTGCGGACCATGCCGCCGTAGAACAGTGCGAGGCCCGGGATCGTCATGAACAGCACCAGCGCGGTGGAAGTCAGCATCCACGCGGTGTCGCCGGAGTTGATCTTCGACGAATCGACCGAGAACGGTGCGGTCGGCGCGGCCGGCGCCGATGCAGCGGCATCCGCCGCGGGAGCCGCGGACGCTTGCGCGACCGGCACGGAGGCGGCCGCGGGTGCCGACGCGTCTTGCGCGAATGCGGGGCTCAGCCCGCCCGCGAGCAACGAGCCCGCCATCAACAAAGTCATCAACAGTTTGCGCATCTCTCTTTCCTCTTGTCCTGTGTCTTTATAGGGCGTCGGCGCCGGTCTCGCCGGTGCGGATCCGGATCACCTGCTCGATCGGTGTGACGAAGATCTTGCCGTCACCAATCTTTCCAGTGCGCGCCGCACGCTCGATCGCTTCGATAGCCTGATCGACGATGTCATCCGGCACGGCGACCTCGATCTTCACTTTCGGCAGGAAATCGACGACGTACTCCGCGCCCCGATACATCTCCGTATGGCCCTTCTGACGCCCAAAGCCCTTGACCTCCGTTACCGTGATTCCAGAGACGCCAAGCGATGACAAGGCTTCACGAGCCTCATCAAGCTTGAATGGCTTGATGACCGCACTTATTAGTTTCAATTTGCCTCTCCGTTGATCGCCCATGCCGATGCTGGCCGCCGTTGACGGTGGCTCAGCGCGCGGGGACGTTCAAAGCAACTGTCATGCCATCCGCACGAACGGTATCGGAGCGGGAGAGTTATCGGAGGAGCCGCGCGTTGGGTTTTCGGCGATCAGATGGATGCCGTGAGAGACGGAGCGCGATTGAATGGCGGGACTGTCAGAAGGCTTCTTCGCGGTATGCGGCATGTACCCTGGCACCATGCGCGAGCGCGCTTTCCTGTTGTCCGTCCAATATGGGGCATGCGTGCACGGTTCCGTCGCCTGCTATTACAGATTCATTAATCGAAGCTTCCAGGTTTCCACTCGCAGGCGCGGCACTCGCGGACGCCTGATCGGTCGAGCGCAACTCCGCGTGCTAACGTGAACAGAGATCGCGACTCTCGAACAGGAACGTAGCAGGATGATTTCGCATGTATTCGTTGGGGTGAATGACTTTGACCGCGCGTTGAAGTTCTATTCGGCTGTCATGAGCGAGTTGGGACATCAACTGAAGTTTTGCGAGCCAGATAGACCGTGGGCTGGTTGGATGGCTGTGGGTATGCCGCGTCCGCTTTTCCTTATCGGCAGGCCATATGATGGCAACCCCGCAGAACACGGGAACGGCCAGATGGTGGCATTGCTTGCGCCTGATCGTCGTTCAGTCGACAACGCACACGCTACCGCGCTGGCAAATTCAGGTTCTTGCGAAGGCCCTCCCGGTTTGCGCGCGCACTATCACCCGAACTATTACGGGGCGTATTTTCGCGACCCAGAGGGAAACAAGATTTGCGTGTGTAGTCACGATCCAGAGTGCGCATAGCTATTCCGGCAGGCTCCGGAGTCCTCCCGCCGATGCGGCTGCGAAGGCGAGCTATGCGCACATGCTTCGGAAAGACGCTCTAGCAGGCTGTTGAAAAGCGCCCCGTCATGACGACCGAAGCTATGTTCAGGAGACTTGCGCGTGCGATATTGCGCTGAATTAACGGTTCACCGCGCGATCTGCGCGGGGCAGGCGCACGCATGCGGCTCGTCTGGCGCGCAGTCTTCGCGCATTGGCGGCTCATCGCGTCGCTCCTCGCGGCACCATCCCTGGCATTCGGGCCATGCGGGTCAGATTGCTCGCAACCATCGTCAGCTTGAAGTGCTGGTCGACGCGCTTGAGGCCGCGATAGACCGTCTGCCGGATCCGCCCGATGGTTTTGCCCCAGCCGAAATGCTCTTCGATTCGTTTGCGGATGATCTGGCTAGTCCGGTAGCCCGCATGCCGCGAAGTGCGACCGTCGATGGCGCTGCCGCCCCAACGCTCATCGTTGCGCGCGACATGCGGTGTCACGTTGCGAGCGCGGCAATCGTTCACGAAGTCACGGGTGTCATACGCCTTGTCGGCGCCAACTGTCTTCGCATGAGTACCTGGCACGCAATCGAGCAATTGCAATGCGCTGGCCCGCTCGGCAAAACCATCTGCGTGACTAACCACGGCGCCGACCACCAGCCCCGAGCGATTCTCCATCAGGATGTGCCCGTGGTAGCACAGGATGGCCGGGCTCTTGTGGCTCTTCTTGAACAATCGCGCCTCCGGATCAGTAGTCGACTCGTGCGTGGCATTGCTACGTCGCTCGCCTTTCCAGTCGGTGTCGGCGTTGCGGCCACCGCCGGCTGGCGGACCATCGTCCGGGCCGTCCTTGCGGCGGAAGCTTTTGTGACTGGCCCACGCCTGAATCAGCGTGCCGTCCACCGAGAAATGCTCTCTCGACAGCAAGCCCCGCTTGTCCGCCAGGCTCATGACTTCGGTGAAGAACGCTTCCACGACTTCATGCTCCAGAAGCCGGTCGCGGTTCTTCGAGAACACCGAGTGGTCCCACACGGCGTCCTCAATCGCCAGCCCGACAAACCAGCGGAACAGCAGGTTGTAGCGCATCTGCTCCATCAGCATGCGCTCGCTGCGTACGGAGTAGAACACCTGCAACAGCAGCGCCCGCATCAGCTTCTCAGGCGCAATCGAGGCACGACCGGTGTCCGCGTAGATGACGCTGAACAGCCCGTTGAGCCGTTTCAACGCATCATTCACCAGCAACCGGATCGGTCGCAACGGGTGATCTGCCGGGACGAAGTCCTCGAGCTTGACCGTCGTGAACAGGGGTTCCTGCATCTCGTCCATTCCGCGCATCGCATCCGCTGCCAAAGATCATGAACACGATATCCATAACGCCCGTCCTTCAAACCCCGTTTACACGGGATCCAAATTCAACAGCCTGCTAGACAATACGGTCCAGCGCCTTGGCGAACCTGGCGACCGAACCCTCGACGTCATGCAGTTTGTCCAGGCCGAATAATCCGACCCGGAAGGTTTTGAAGTCTTCAGGCTCGTCGCATTGAAGAGGAACGCCGGCCGCGATCTGCAAACCGGCATCGGCGAACTTCTTGCCGGATCGTATGCCGTCATCGTCCGTATAGCAGACCACGACGCCCGGAGCCTGAAAACCTTCGGCCGCCACGCTTTTGAAGCCTTTGTCACTCAGCAGTGAGCGAATGCGCTTGCCGAGTTCAAGCTGCTCGGCTCTCACTTTGTCCAAGCCATATGCTTCGGTTTCCTTCATGACGTCGCGCAGCGTCGCGAGACTGTCCGTCGGCATCGTGGCGTGGTACGCGAACCCGCCGTTCTCGTAGGCTTCCATGATCTGCAGCCACTTGCGAAGATCACAGGCGAAGCTGGTGCTGGTCGTCGCGTCGATTCGTTCGCGGGCGAGCGGGCCGAGCATGACCATGGCGCAGCAAGGTGACGCGCTCCACCCTTTTTGCGGTGCGCTGATCAGCACATCGATGCCACTGGCCTGCATGTCCACCCAGATCGTGCCGGAGGCGATGCAGTCGAGAACGAACATGCCGCCGACCGCATGCACGGCGTCGGACACCGCGCGCATATAGGCATCGGGCAGCATCATTCCGGATGCGGTTTCCACATGCGGCGCGAACACCAGATCCGGCTTGTGCTCCTTGATCGCGGCGACCACTTCTTCGATTGGAGCGGGTGCATAGGCGGCCTGCCTTTGTTGGCCGACCGGACGCGCCTTCAACACGATCGATTCGGACGGAATGCCACCCATGTCGAAAATCTGCGACCAGCGATAACTGAACCAGCCATTGCGGATGACCAGACACTTGCTGTTCGTCGCGAACTGCCGGGCGACGGCTTCCATGCCGAACGTGCCGCTGCCTGGAACGATTACGGCCGACTTCGCGTTGTAGACTTTTTTCAGGGCGCCGGAAATATCGCGTACGACGCCTTGAAAGAGCTCCGACATATGATTGATCGATCGGTCGGTGTACACGACCGAATATTCGAGGAGTCCCTCGGGGTCGACATCGGGAAGTAAACCTGGCACGTTCGCCTCCAGTAATTGACGAGTAAAAGAATCGAAAACAGATTCTAACGAAAGCTGCCCGCAGCGGCATCGGCGGAGACGCCTTCGTTACCCATCCGGCCGACGCCGATGGCCTCGTCTCAGGCGCTGCTCACGGGAAGATCGGTGTGGTGGGTTCCGCGCCCTCCAGATCGGCCTTCGGTACATGCTGCGCGACCATCTGCTCGATCTCCTCTTCTCGCGATCCAGGCACGTCGGCCATGATCAGGAACTGGCCGTCGCGTATGGCGCCGCGAAAACGCTCGAGTTGTGCGTTCGGTTCGCCGACGCCGATCATCGCGGCCGTCCAGGCCCCGAAGCCGGCTCCCGCCAACGTCAATGCGACGACGGCTCCGCCAGCAATGGCGAGCTCCGCGGGAGGAAACGCCAGCGCCACGAGGCCAACGAGCGCTCCAGTCGCACCGCCGAGCGCCACGCCGCGTTCGAGCGAGTGCACGACGTCGCTGCTTTGCAGCAAAGTTGCCTCGGGTAACTCTTCGAGTGCGACGCTGTGATTCGCGAGAACATGGATATGCCGCCATGTGATCCGCGACCGCAGCAAGTCGTCTACGATCGCCTTCGCGGTCGTCGTGTCGGGTGCGAGGAAATAAAGGCGTCTCATCTCGATCCTCCATCAATCAAGCCACCCGCCAACGGGACGATGCTGTTTATCGTACGCCTGCCGCAGGCAATACTGTGGGCGGACGATCACTGCTGTATGCCAGCTTACAAATTCAGGAAATTCTCTTAAACACGTATGGTTAAGCATAAATCTGCTGCCCGACAATTTCGCGTAGTTCCGGCAACCATGCAGATTTACAGTCCACATTACGTTAGGCGTCCAATCGGAGGGAAACGATGACACGCGTTCGCGTTCAGGGCTTCACCATCTCGCTCGACGGATACGGTGCAGGCCCGAATCAGGACATTGACAATCCGCTCGGCGTTGGCGGGACGGAATTGCATCAGTGGCTAGTCCCAACCCGCACGTTCCAGCGGGCCTTGTTCGGCAACGACGGCGGTACCACCGGCGTGAACGATGATTTCGCCGCCCGTGGCTTTGAGAATGTCGGGGCCTGGATTCTTGGCAGGAACATGTTCGGCCCCATTCGTGGGGAATGGCCGGACGCCAACTGGAAAGGCTGGTGGGGGGACAGTCCGCCGTATCACGTCCCGGTCTTCGTCCTGACCCATCATCCGCGTGCCCCGATCGAGATGAAAGGCGGCACGACGTTCCACTTCATCACAGGGGGCATTCGCGAGGCGCTCGACCGCGCCCGCGAGGCCGCTGCCGGAATGGACGTGCGGATCGGCGGTGGGCCGCAGACAATCCGGCAGTATCTCCGCGAGGGCCTCATCGACGAACTGCACATTGCCATCGCGCCGGTCCTGCTTGGCCGGGGAGAATCGCTGTTCGAAGGGGTCGACTTGCGGGCCCTGGGGTACGAATGCGTTGAATTCGTAGCGTCGGACAAAGCCACGCATGTCGTTTTAAGGCGCCAGGGACACACGGACACCTAACCCGGTCTCGTACCGCATACTTCGGTGAATCGCCCCCCGAAAGGATCGACATGGTTGCCAACCTTCCACGCTCCTGGTTGACCTGGAGCGCGCCTGCGGCCGCTGCGCAGGCCGCCGGTCGCCCGCTCGTGGCGCTGGAATCGACCATCATCGCGCATGGCATGCCCTACCCGCAGAACGTTCGCACCGCGCGCGAAGTGGAGGCGTTGATCCGTGACGCGGGCGCCGAGCCGGCGACGATCGCGCTGATCGGCGGCCGAATCCACATCGGCCTTTCGGACGACGAACTGGAAATGATCGGCCGTTCCGACCACGTGCATAAGGTCAGCCGCCGTGACCTGCCGGCGGTGCTGGCAGGCGGCGGCCTGGGTGCCACGACCGTGGCTGGCACGATGATCTGCGCGGCGTTGGCCGGCATCGAGGTCTTCGTCACCGGCGGCATTGGCGGCGTACACCGAGGCGCCCAGCACACCTTCGACATCTCGGCGGACCTGCAGGAACTGGCGAAGACCTCGGTCGCGGTGATCTGCGCCGGTGCGAAGTCCATCCTGGACATCGGGCTCACCCTGGAATACCTGGAAACCCACGGCGTGCCGGTGCTCAGTTGCGAACAGGACAATTTTGCGGCGTTCTACACGCGTGACAGCGGCTTTCGCGCGGACTTCAGGCTGGACGACGCGGCGCAGCAGGCACGCTTCATCCGCACCAAGTGGGACCTCGGCCTCGACGGCGGTGTGGTGTTGAGCACGCCGGTGCCGGAAGCGGCAGCGATGTCGGCCGAAGAGATCGAGGCGCTGACTCGGCAGGCGCTCGACGAGGCCGTTGCGCAAGGAATCACCGGTAAGGCCGTCACCCCCTTCCTGCTGGCGCGCATCAAGGCGTTGACAGGCGGGCGCAGCCTGGCGACAAACATCGCGCTCGTAAAACACAATGCCGAGGTCGGCGCAAGGCTGGCGCTGGCGTTGGCACGCTCGAAGCGCGGGGCGGGCGCGGTGTAACCGCGTGCTATCTTTGACGGATTCGAAGCCTTCCTGTGAGGAGGGCTCATCGAGGCGCATTCGCGCTGACTCCGGAATATCTGCAAGCCACACCGCGTGGAATTGCTGCGGCTCCCTGGTTATACGAGTATGGATTGCAGACGTCCAGAGGTTTCCGCGCGCTCAAAGTCTGGATAGCTCTGAAACAGCATGGCGTCGAGAAGTTCGGCCGTCTGATCGATCAAAACATCGCGCAGGGTCGCTACCTCAGTGAGCTCATCGTCTCTGAGCAACGCCAACGGTGCAAGGAGTACATTGCCTCAGGGTCGCGATATGCAATCACCGGACCCGTCGGGACGACCTGGATCTGCTGGTCAGGGAAATCGTTCGACTCGGAGACCAGATTTTGCGTGCAATTCGTAGCAGCTGACTCGGACTGCGTTGGTATGCTTAACGCTATTAACGGCGGAGCCGCGCCCCATCTTTCTGTCTTGAACCGCAAGGTTGACGGAACCCAACGGAGGGCAGCATGAATAAGAGCAATGCGAGCAGAATAATCGGCGCAACGCTAGTCGCGGCCATCGCGAGTGGCTCGGCCTATGCGAACGGGCAACCCGGTCTGAGCGCGACGGCCGACGTGGTCGCGCAAAAGGTGGCGGCATCGGGTTCACCTCCTCGACCCAAGCCGGATACTTCGATAGTTCGCGACGTTCGCCGTGCCCTCAGGCGCGTACCGGATATGGATGATTCAAAGATTCACATCAGGGCGAGCCACGGCGTCGTTACGCTCACCGGCACGGTGCCGGAGAGTTGGCAGATCTCGCGCGCCGCCAATGCGGCGAGATCGGTGCTCGGTGTCAAGACGGTGAGGAACAGATTGACCGTGCGAGAGAGCGACGAAGCAGCCATTGAGCAGCGTCCCGCGGCATCGGCCGGATAAGTAGTTGATGCTCGACAGATCGGACCGGATTGCACCTTTCGTGTAGGCCGGTCGCCTGCGTCTGCTCGCCCTACGTTGTACTCCACCCCAAACTGAATATCGAAGAGGTCTGGGTCGAAGGCCGCTCGACGCCAAGGGGCTCCCCCTAGCGTCAACTGAAACCGGAGGACGTGGCAGCGATTCTCGCTGACGCTATGGAAGGCGTGAACGCGAAGCTGGCGGCGATAGACGCCTCATGGACGCAGCACTAACCATTTCGATTCCTGACGATAAAGGCGGCTTAATGCCGCCTTTTTTAATCCTGCACCAGCAGGAATATGCAATAGAAATCGAGATGTCCGAAACAATCGTAAATAGTTGTCAAAACGGGCTTATCCCGAATTAAAGCGATTGACCAGGCTCCCGCTTCGGCGGGGCTCCGCAAAATCGCGAGTCTTGCAGGCAAGCGGCACCACCATGACTGGGCATAGGCCACGTCCGCGCGTAGTGCCGCGAGTGAGTATGGAAATCGCGCACGCGCTTCGTCATGCGAACGTGCGCCACCCAACGGGAGATATCCGGCGAAGCAGTCTTCCTCACCGACGAGCAGCCCGTCGAACTTACCCATGCTGTCGCCATAGACGATCACGTCTGGATCCGGCCCGTCCATCACTGCGAGTGCCGCCGCCACGACGGTCTCAGCCGCGTTGGTCACGCTGCGGCAACCGGGCGTGTCCACGTCCTGAATGACCGCCACCCCCGAGAAGAAGCCCACCAGCGCGAAGCCACGTGGCTTGGGATTTCCGTGAACATCGGGCGACCTCGCTTTTTTGGAAGTGTGTGGCAATGCGTGGAAAACACTGTGGCCTTGGACTACAACAAAAAGACGCAAAAAACAACATGAACCGGCAGTTGCCGGGAGGCCTGCTGAGAGCGCGGACAGGTGAAAATTCGCCGCAAAGCCGTGGGCTAATGGGTCTTTGACGCATGACCGGAATCCGCGAGACACCTACCCACCTCGCCTTTTTCGAGCGGAGGCCGCGGGCATCGAACCGCAATAAAAATCGCGAACAGCGAGGAAACATGTGTTATTTTGTGGCATTGTGACGGCCGAACCCGACACGCCGTAGCGCGCTGGTGCGCGCGATGAACCCCGACGAGATCGACGTGCTAGTCACCGATGCGCCGCTCGACGCGCACTATGCCCAGATTTTCGCCGCGGCAGGCGTAGAGGTGCGCTATCCGGGCAGCACGGCCGCGCCGATGACCGCTGCCCTCGCAGAAGAGACGGAGGGACCGGGCGAGGCAGCGCATCGATCGCCCCTGCGCGGTCCGCCCGACGCAACTTGCCACGCAACCAGCGACGCCACCGCCGACGATACGCACGGAGAGCCACACCATGCTCGATAACCGCTCAGCGGGGCCCGTGCCCGCTTCATTGAACCCGAACCACCTGCTCGCGATCGAGCGCATCGACTACATCGTGCAAAGCCTCGAGGCGAGCGGCTCGGTCAGCGTCGCGAACCTGTCGGCGACGCTCGGCGTGTCGCGCGAAACGATCCGCCGCGACCTGAAGATTCTCGCGGAACAGGGCCGCGCGAATCTCGTGCACGGCGGCGCGGCGAAGCGGCCCGTCGCCGAACCGTCGCTGGCAAGCCGCGTGGCGGTCAACGCGCTGGGCAAGGCGGCCATTGGTGCCGCGGCCGCACGACTCGTCACGGATGGCATGGTCGTGCTGATCGATTCGGGCTCGACCACGCTGGGTCTCGCCGAGGCGCTGCAGCATCATCGCGACCTGACCGTGATCACCAACAGCCTGCCGATCGCACTGATGCTGTGCCGCGCGCCCGGCGTAAAGGTCGTCGTGCTCGGCGGCGACATCGACCCGAACGACGAAGCCGCTATCGGCGTCGAGACGATGACCGCGCTCAGCCATTTCCGCGCCGATCTCGTGTTTGTCGGCGTGGGCGGCATCTCGCCCGAAGGCGAATTCACCGACTACTCGCGGCTCGCCGCCGAGCAACGTCATCTGATGATGAAGTCGGGCAAAAAGGTTTACGTGCTCGCGGACCACTGCAAGTTTGAACAGCAGATCCCCGTACTGATCGCGCCTGTGCCGCATATCGCCGGACTGATCGTCGACGCCGAGCCGCCCGCGGGCATCGTCCGCGCCTGCGCCGAACAGCGCTGGGAAATCATCATCGCCAATCGCCACAGCTAGCATGACGATGACGCTTCCCGTGTTTTTCGCCGTGCTGTCGGCCGCGCTTTTGCATGCGGGCTGGAACGCGGTGATCAAGGTGCGCCTCGATCCTTTTCTGGCGATGACCCTGCTGTGCATCGCCTGCGGCCTGATTGCGCTGCCGTCGCTCGCGTTCACCGGATTCGCTCGGCCTGCTGCGTGGCCCTGGGTGGCGGGATCGGTGACGCTTCATTTCGGCTACTACGTGTGTCTGAGCGAGGCATACCGTCGTGCCGACATGAGCCAGATCTACCCGATCGCGCGCGGCTCCGCTCCGCTGATCACCGCCCTCGTCTCCGTCACGATCTTGCACGAGACGATGAGCGCGGGCGGCGTCGCGGGAGTCGTGCTGCTCGGCAGCGGCGTGTTGCTGCTGTCGCTGCGCGGACGCCATCACTCCGCATCTGAAAGCCGTGTCGCGCTCGGCTTCGCGCTGCTCACGGCGGTGACGATCGCGGGCTACACGGTCGTCGACGGCGTAGGCGCACGCGTCGCCGGCAATCCGAACTCCTACGCGGCGACGCTATTCGTGTTCGATGCGTTGCCGATGCTGACGCTTTGCCTGTATCGCTACGGGCCGGCCGGCATGGCGCCGATGCGGCGTTTCCTGCTGCCGGGGTTCGCGGGCGGCGCGATGTCGCTCGCGGCGTACTGGATCGTGATCTGGGCGATGACCGTCGCTCCCATCGCCCTCGTGGCGGCAGTGCGCGAGACGAGCGTGGTGTTCGCCGGCATCATCGCCGTGTATGTGCTCAAGGAGCCGTTCAGCCGCGTGCGTACCGCGGCCGCTACGTTGACGTTGGCTGGTCTCGCGCTGATGCGGCTGTTCTGATTCCGAGCGTGGGTTTCGGCGCTGACGGCAGGCCACTGGCCTTCTGACCGGTGCCGCAACCGGCCGCGCGTTGCATTCGATCACCCCCCGTCCCCCTCCAGCCTCCCCATGCGGGTTTGTCCCGATCGGAGGCCGCTTCCCCATATCCTTCGCGGACTTCGCCAACTTCCAGGCGGCGTTTCGCGTGTCCGACCGGAATGTGGCAATTTTTGGCATCTTGACTGTTTTTGTTGCAGCCCCTAGAGTGGGTCTCACGCACCTGCGCAGTACCCAAATCGACCCACAAGGAGACATCGATGACCGGTTCCACGTATGCATCGCCGGCTTGTTCCGAAACCGGCGATCCGCTGTTGCTGACCCCCGGACCACTGACCACGTCACGGACCGTCAAGGCCGCGATGGTTCACGACTGGGGCTCGCGCGACGCCAACTTCATCGAGATCAATCGCTCGGTGCTCGCGCGCCTTGCCGCGATCGCCAATGGCGCGCGCGACTGGGTGACGGTGCCGATGCAGGGCTCGGGCACCTTCGCCGTCGAGGCGATGCTCACCACTTTCGTGCCGCCCGGCGGCGAGGTGCTGGTGCTGATCAACGGCGCGTATGGCAAGCGCGCGAAGCGCATCCTCGAAATCGCCGGCCGCAAAGCCGTGGTGCACGAAACGTCCGAGGACACGCCGCCCGATCTCGCCGAGATCGACAAGGTGCTGGCCGCCTCGCCGTCGATCACGCATGTGTTCGCGGTCCACTGCGAGACCACCGCGGGCATTCTCAATCCGATCGCGCAGATCGGCGCGCTCGCGGCCCGCTACGGCAAGGGTTATCTGGTCGATTCGATGAGCGCGTTCGGCGCGTTGCCGCTCGACGTGCAGACGATGCATATCGATGCGGTCGCCGCGTCGTCGAACAAGTGCATCGAGGGCGTGCCCGGTCTCGGCTTCGTGATCTGCCGACGTGAAGCGCTCTCCCGCACGCAGGGCAACGCGACCACGCTCGTGCTCGATCTGCACGAGCAGTGGACCAACCTCGAAAAGACCAGCCAGTACCGCTTCACGCCGCCCACGCACGTGATCGTCGCGTTCCATCAAGCGCTGGAGGAATTCGATGCCGAAGGCGGCGTCGCGGGGCGCGGCGCGCGTTATCGCAACAACTGCCGGATTCTCGTCGAGGGCATGCGCGCGCTCGGCTTCAAGCCGCTGCTGGCTGAAGCGCTGCAGGCTCCGATCATCGTGACTTTCCATATGCCCGAGGACCCGCGCTTCGAATTCCAGCGCTTCTACGACAGCCTGAAGGCGCGCGGCTATGTGATCTATCCGGGCAAGCTGACCGTCGCGGACTCGTTTCGCATCGGCTGCATCGGCCGGCTCGGCGAGCGCGAGATGCGCGCGGCGCTCGGTGCGATCAGTGAGGTCCTCGATGAAATGGGCATGAACGCGCCAGTCGCGAAAACGGCATGAAGGGGGACATCATGAGTACGCTGCAAGACACCGTCCTGAGCATCAATGGGCGCGACTATCGCTTTCCGGCGGAGCCGGTCGTGGTGATCTGCCTCGACGGTTCGGAGCCCGCCTATATAGAAGAAGCCGCGAAGGCCGGGCACGCGCCGCATCTCGCGAAGCTGCTGCGCACGGGCACGAGCCGCATCGCCCAATGCGTGATTCCGAGCTTCACGAATCCGAACAATCTGTCGATCGTGACGGGCCGCCCGCCGAAAGTGCACGGCATCGCGGGCAACTACTTCTACGACCGCGCGAGCGGCGAAGAAGTGATGATGAACGACGCCCGCTTCCTGCGCGCGCCGACGATCTTCGCCACGTTCCACGACGCTGGCGCGAAGGTCGCCGTCGTCACCGCGAAAGACAAGCTGCGCACGCTGCTCGGCAAGGGGCTCGACTTCACGAGCGGCCGCGCAATCGCCTTTTCGGCTGAAAAGGCCAACGAGGCTACCCGCGCCCAGAACGGCCTCGGCGACGTGCTCGCCTACGTCGGCAAGCCGCTCCCGGATGTGTATTCGGCCGACCTGTCCGAGTTCGTGTTCGCGGCAGGCGTCAAACTGCTCGACACGTTCCGGCCCGACCTGATGTACCTGTCGACGACGGACTACGTGCAGCACAAGGCGGCGCCGGGCTCGCCCAAGGCCAACGACTTCTACGCGATGTTCGACCGCTACGTCGGCGCGCTCGATGCGGCAGGCTGCGTGCTGGCGATCACCGCGGACCACGGCATGAACGGCAAGCATCGCGCGGATGGCGCGCCCGACGTGCTGTACCTGCAAGACCTGTTCGACGAATGGACCGGCGCAGGCCGCTCGCGCGTGATCCTGCCCATCACCGATCCGTACGTCGCGCATCACGGGGCGCTTGGCTCTTTCGCCACCGTCTATCTGCCCGAGGGGCTCGCAGCGGCTGAAGCAGCGGCGCTGCTCGAACGGCTGCGCCAGACCGAAGGCATCCAGCTCGCGCTGACGAGCGCCGAGGCCTGCGAACGCTTCGAGCTGCCCCCCGACCGTATCGGCGACGTCGTCGTGGTCGGCACACGCGCCAAGGTATTCGGCACCAGCGCCGCGCGTCACGACCTGTCGGGACTGACCGAGCCGTTGCGTTCGCATGGCGGGCTAACGGAGGAGAACGTGCCGCTGATCGTCAACCGCAAGACCGACTGGCCGGCGGACCGCGCGCTGCGCAACTTCGACATCTTCGATGTCGCGCTGAACCACGTAGCGCGGTCCGCCGCGGCATAACGCGTCGATCACAACAACCCGCGCGTCCCGCATCTCGCGGCGGCCTGCGGGCTCCACCGGATCATTGAACGAGGTATTCGATGAACGTCATGACCAAACCCGCCTTCAGGCAGGAATCGATGCGCATCGCCGGCCAACACACGAGCACCGACGAGCTGATCGAAGTCTTCAACCCGTACACGAACGAGGTCGTCGGTACCGTGCCCGCGGGTCGTCCCGAACACGTGCAACAGGCGTTCGCAAAAGCGCACGCATTCAAGCCGCGGCTCACGCGCTTCGAGCGTCAGCGCATCCTGCAGCGCACGGCCGAGATCCTGAGCGAACGCAAGGAAGACTTCGCGCGCCTGATCACCGCGGAGTCGGGGTTGTGCTGGAAGGATGGGCTTTACGAGGCGAGCCGCGCCTACGACGTGTGGTCGTTCGCGGCGCAGCTCACGATCAAGGACGACGGCGAGGTCTATTCCTGCGATATCAGCCCGAACGGCAAGAACCGCAAGATTTTCACCACGCGGCTGCCGCTGCTCGGCGTGATTTCGGCGATCACGCCGTTCAATCATCCGCTGAACATGGTGAGCCACAAGCTGGCGCCCGCGATCGCGACCAACAACCGCGTGGTGCTGAAGCCCACCGAGCTCACGCCGCTCACCGCGCTCGCGCTTGCCGACGTGCTCTATGAAGCGGGCCTGCCGCCCGAGATGCTGAGTGTCGTCACCGGCAATCCGCGCACGATGGGCGATGCGATGATCACCGATCCGCACTGTGATCTCGTCACGTTCACAGGCTCCGTGCGGATCGGCAAATATATCGCGCAGCACGCCGGCTATCGCCGCACGGTGCTGGAACTCGGCGGCAACGATCCGCTGATCGTGATGGAGGACGCCGATCTCGACAAGGCCGCGCAGCTCGCGGTAACCGGTGCGACGAAAAATTCGGGGCAGCGCTGCACGGCGGTCAAGCGGATTCTCGTGGTGCAAAGCGTGGCCGACGCGTTCGTCGAGCGCGTGCTCGTGCATGCGAAAAAGCTCAAGTGCGGCGATCCGATGGACCCGTCCGTCGACGTGGGCACCGTCATCAACGAGGCCTCCGCGCAACTGTTCGAGCGACGCGTGGCAGACGCGCAGGCCCACGGTGCCCGGGTGCTTTACGGCGCGCCGCGCGAGGGCGCGCTGTTCCATCCGACAGTCGTCGATCACGTGCCATACGACTGTGAGCTCGTGCGCGAAGAGACCTTCGGCCCGGTGATTCCGATCATCCGCGTGCCCGATGCGCTCGATGAAGTGATCCGGGTTTCGAACTCGACCGCATATGGCCTTTCGTCGGGCGTCTGCACGAACCGGCTCGACTACATCACGCGCTTCGTCAGGGAGCTGGAAGTCGGCACCGTGAACGTCTGGGAAGTGCCCGGCTATCGCACGGAGATGTCGCCGTTCGGCGGCATCAAGGATTCAGGCAATGGTTACAAGGAGGGCATGGTCGAGGCAATGAAGAGCTACTCGAATGTGCGGACCTGGTCGATCCCCTGGGAGTGACCGGCCGCGCGACCAAGTGAAATGCTGACCTCATCCGAACTCAACGCAAGGAAGGATGGATATGAAAACTCGTCTGATGGCTCTCGCCGCCTGCGCGCTCGCCATGGCAACGCCCCCCCTTTACGCACAGTCCGACGTCGTGACCATCTATGCCGCGGATGGTTTGCACGACGGTTCGCCGAGCTGGTTCGGCAATCAGTTCGAAGCCTTCACGCAGGCGACCGGCATCAAGGTGCAGTACATCGAGGCCGGCTCGAGCGGCGTGGTGGACCGGCTGAGCAAGGAGAAGTCGAACACCCAGGCGGACGTGCTCGTGACGCTGCCGCCCTTCATGCAGAAAGCCGCGGCTGACGGCCTGTTGCAGTCCTATTCGCCGGCGGGCGCCGACAAGATCGAGACGCGCGACAAGGACCCGAAAGGCCTGTACTACGCGATGGTCGGCAACTATCCGAGCTTCATCTACAACTCGGCGGTGCTGAAGAGCCCGCCCAAGACCTACGCAGACCTGCTCGCGCCGCAGTTCAAGCAGAAGATCCAGTACTCGACGCCGGGCCAGGCCGGCGACGGCACCGCGCTGATGCTGCAGACCTTCCACGCGTTCGGTGGCAAGCCGGCCGGCTTCGACTATTTGCGCAAGCTGCAGACCAACAACCTCGGGCCTTCCGCATCGACCGGCAAGCTCACGGCGCTCGTCAACAAAGGCGAGCTCTTCGTGGCCAACGGCGATATGCAGATGAACCTCGCGCAGATGCACGACAACCCGAACGTCGCGATGTTCTTCCCGGCCGGTCCCGACGGCCGCCGCACGACCTTTGCGTTGCCCTACTACGTCGGCCTCGTGGCGAACGCGCCGCATGCCGGCAACGGCAAAAAGCTGATCGATTTCCTGTTGAGCGCGCCGGCGCAGCAGGAGGTCAGCAAGGTCGCGTACGGCTTCCCAGTGCGCACCGATGTTCATCCGTCGGACAGCAACTTCCAGACGTTGAACACGTTGCTGAAGGGCGTCGACATCTGGCAACCCGATTGGAACCAGGTGCTCCAGGAGTTGCGTCCCGACGTGGCCGCCTACAACCAGGCGATTTCCATCGACTAACCCAGCTACCGACGAGCGACTAATGGCAAACACCATGACCATGGAACGGGGGCCGCAGCGGCGCGCCTCCGCTGCGCCGACCGTCATCGCGCACGGAGCGAGCGGTATCGGTTTCGAAGGCGTGTCGGTGGCTTACGGCAGCCAGACCATTCTGGAGTCTCTGACGCTGACCGTGAAGCCCGGCGAGATCGTCGCGCTGATCGGCCCGTCCGGCTCCGGCAAGACGACCGCGTTGCGCGCCGTCGCCGGCTTCGTGCAGCCGAGTGCCGGGCGCATCACCATCGGCGATCGCGACGTGACCCGGCTGCCGCCGTACGCACGCAACATCGGCATGGTGGTGCAGAACTACGCGCTGTTTCCGCATATGCGCGTCGAGGACAACGTCGCCTTCGGGCTGCGTGCCCGTGGCGCGGATGCCGAGGTGATTGGCGAACGGGTGCCCGAGTGCCTCGGGCTCGTCGGCATGGCGAAGTATGCGAAGCGCTATCCGCGCGAGCTGTCGGGCGGCCAGCAGCAGCGCGTGGCGATCGCCCGCGCGCTCGCGATCCGTCCGCAGGTGCTGCTGCTCGACGAGCCGCTGTCGGCGCTCGACGCGCAGATCCGCCGCTCGATGCTCGACGAACTCGCGAAGCTGCACCGCACGCTGCCGTCGCTCACGGTGCTCTACGTGACGCACGACCAGACCGAAGCGCTGACACTCGCGAACCACATCGGCATCATGCGCGACGGCCACCTGGTCGCTTACGGCGACGCGCAAGGGCTCTATCGTCATCCGCCGAACCGCTTCGCCGCCGAGTTCCTCGGCCGCGCGAACGTCTTGCCGGCGCAGCAGCTCGAACCGATGGCCGACGGGCGCGCCCGCGTGCGCTTTCATGGCCAGCCGCTCGAGGGCTGCAACCATCACGGACTCGCGGCCGGCGCCCCCTGCTTCGTGTGCGTGCGGCCGCATCATCTGCAGTTCGTTGCGGGTGGCAGCACGCCAGGCGCCGATGGCCAACGCATGAATCAGATGACGGGGGCCGTCGTCAGCGTGCAGTGGCTCGGCGAAATGCACAGCATCGTGCTCGATGTCGAAGGCGAGCTGCTGCGGCTCACCTGCGCGCCGCTCGCGGAGCCGCCGGAGCCGGGCGCGGCGCTCAGCGTACGTTTCGATCCCGCGGATGTCACGCTCGTACCGGAGGCTGAACGTCATGGCTGATATCGTGATTGCGCCGCCGGCCCGTGCGCGGGCGCCGGCCGCGGCGCTGGGGGGCCTGTGGATCGCGCCGCCGCTCGCGGTGCTCGCCGCGCTGTTCTTCTACCCGTTCGGGCTGATCGTCGTCCAGGCGTTGGGCGGCGACCAGCATGTGCTGTCGTTCGCGAACTTCGAGCATGTGCTGCGCTCACGCCAGTTCCTGAGCGGGCTTTATCACACGATCGCGATCGCAGTATCGGCCTCGGCGGGATGCCTCGTGCTCGGCTTCGTGTTCTCGCTCGTGATCGCGTTCGTGCCGTTCCCGGGCGCGCGTTTCGTGGGCCGGCTCATCGATACGTTCATCGCGCTGCCCACCTTCCTCGTCGCGCTCGCGTTCACCTTCGTGTACGGTTCGGCCGGACTGCTGAACCAGTCGCTGATGGAGATGTTCCATCTGCCGCTGCCGCCGCTCAACTTCCTGTACACGCAATGGGGTGTCGTGCTGTCGGAGATCACGGTCTATACGCCGTTCATCATGCGTCCGTTGCTTGCGTGCTTCTCGCAGATCGACAGTGCGCAGATCGAGATGGCGGGCAGCCTCGGCGCGCGGCCGCTGCGCATCATCCGGCAGATCATCCTGCCCGCCGCGTTGCCGGCGCTGCTGGCGGGCGGCAGCCTGTGTCTGCTGTTGACCGTCAACGAGTTCGGCATCGTGCTCTTCATCGGCGCGAAAGACGTGATCACGTTGCCGCTGCTGATCTACGACAAAGCGATCCAGGAATTCGACTACACCACCGCGTGTGTGATCGCCGTCGTCAATATCGCGCTGTCGCTCGGGCTTTATGCCTGCTATCGGGCCGTCGTGTCACTTTGCGGAGGTCGCCGTGCTGCTCTGGGCTAGATGGGGTAAATCGCTGACGTGGGGCGGCACGGCGTTGCTGTTCTGCGCGGTCTACGGGCTGCCGGTCGCGATGATCGCGCTCGCCAGCATCAGCGGACAGTGGAACGGCATCCTGCCGAGCCACCTGACACTCGAACACTACGCGCGGGTGCTGCATACCGATTCGGCGAGCCAACTGCGAGTGAGCGTATTGACCGGCGTGGTTGCAAGCGTCGCGGCGCTCGTCAGCGGCACGTGGGCCGCGCTCGCGCTGCGCCGCATCAAAGGCCTGCCGCGCCGCGTGCTCGACGTGATCTTCTTCGTGCCGAGCGCGGTGCCGTCGGTTTCGATCGGGCTCGGGTTGCTGGTCGCGTTCAGCCGGCCGCCGGTGTTGCTCAACGGCACGGCGACGATCGTCTTCATCGCGCACTTCCTGCTGATCTCGGCGTTCACCTACGGCAACGTGGCGGCAGGGCTTGCGCGGGTCGCGCCCGAATACGGCGAGGTGGCCCAGAGTCTCGGCGCCCGGCCGCTCTACCAGCTCTCGCGCGTGACGCTGCCGCTCGTCGCGCCGTACTTGCTCGCATCGTTCAGCCTGAGCTTCGCGCTGTCGATGGGCGAACTCGGTGCGACGCTGATGATCTATCCGCCGGGCTGGGTCACGCTGCCGGTGGGCATCTTCGCGCTGTCGGACCGTGGTGCGATCTTCGACGCCGCCACGCTCACGATGATCCTCGGCATCGGCACGCTCGCGGTATTGATGGGGCTCTCGCGCATCTCGAACCGTGCAATGGTGCGTGGATGACGGTGTCCCTGCAGGTACGCGAGGAGGCAATCGCGGCGGGCGCTGACCCGGCCTGAAGGATGCGCACGACAAAAAACATAAAGGGAGGTGCCGGATGATCATGATCGTGCTTCATCTCGCGGGTGGCGTCGCGCTGCTGACGTGGGGCCTTCATATGGTCGAGTCCGGTCTGATGCGCGCGTTCGGCGCGTCGCTCAAGCGCTTCATGGCGAAGAGTCTCGGCAACCGGCTGAACGCGTTCTGCGCCGGGCTCGCGATCACCGGCGCGCTGCAGAGCAGCACGGCGACCGGCATGATCGCGTCGTCGTTCGCGGCACGCGGTTTGATGCGGCCTGTTACCGGACTCGCGATCATGCTGGGCGCCAACGTCGGCTCGACGCTGATCGTGCAGGCGTTCTCGCTCGATCTGAGCTGGATCTCGCCGGTGTGTCTGCTGGTTGGCATGACGCTCTTCGAGAAGGGCAAAGGCTCCCGCAATCGTGATCTCGGCCGCGCGTCGATCGGGCTCGGCCTGATGTTGCTTGCGCTCACGCTGCTCGTCTCGACCGTGCAGCCCGCCGAGACTGCCCCCGCCCTGCGCACGGTACTCGGCGCGCTGACAGGCGAGCCGGTGCTGAATGCGGCGCTCGCGTGCGTGCTCACTTGGGCCGCGCATTCGAGCATTCCGGTCGTACTGTTCGTGATGTCGCTCGCCAACCTGCATACCGTGCCGATGGACACAGCGATTGCGATGGTGCTCGGCGCGAACATCGGCAGCGCGCTCAACCCGTACTTCGAGGCCGCGAAAGGCGCCGACCGCAGCCGCCGGCGCCTGCCGGCCGGCAACCTCGTGCTGCGCGGCGGCGTGTGTCTGCTGATGCTCGCCGCGTGCGCGCCACTCGCAACGTTGCTCCAGCAGGTCTACGGCAGCCCCGCCCGTGCAATCGCCGACTTCCACACGGGCGTGAACGTGGCGATCGCCGTGGTCTTCATCGGGCTGCTCGCCCCTGTCGCGCGCCTTCTCGAACGGCTGCTGCCGGCGCCGGGCGCCGCCGAGAACGGCGACGCGCCGCGCTACCTCGACGAAGCCGCGCTGCGGGTGCCCTCGCAGGCGCTCGCATGCGCGACCCGCGAATTGATCCGGATGGGCGATATCGTGGAAGCGATGCTGTGCGCGAGCGTGCCGGTGCTGATCGCAAACGACCGGCGCGCGGTGCACGAGATCGCGGCGCGCGACGATGCGGTGGATATGCTGCACGATGCGATCAAAAGCTACGTGACCGAGGTGACGCGCGAGTCGCTCGACGACGAAGACCGGCGCTGGGCCTCGGCGATCATGACCTCCGTGATCAACCTCGAACATATCGGCGATATCGTGGACAAGAATCTGATGGAGCTGGCGCAGAAAAAGATCAAGGCACAGGTGAGCTTTTCCGCTGAAGGCGCCGAGGACTTGCGCGCGCTGCACCAGTTGGTGATCGACAGTTTTCACCGGGCTCAGGCGCTGCTCGTGTCGGGAAGAACGCAGACCGCGGAGCAACTGCTCGAGGACAAACAGGCGCTGCGGCGCCTTGAACGCGCCGCGCGGGATGCTCATCTCGACCGCCTGCGCGAGGGCAAGCCCGACAGCATCGCGTCGAGCTCATTGCATCTCGACGTGCTGCGCGATCTCGTGCGGATTCAGTCGCACATCTGCGCGCTCGCTTATCCGCTGCTCGAGCGCGAGGCAGCTAACGATGGCGATGCGCAGGTTGCATGAGGCGAGACACGGCGCTTGCGCTACGAAGCTTCATCGAGCGACGACGACATTCGCCGCGTCTCGAGCATACTGCGTCGGCGGCAGTCCGACATGACGCGTGAACGCGACGCTGAATGCGCTTGCCGAGCTGTAGCCGACACGTTCCGCGACCGCCGCGATGCTGACTTCGTTCGAGCGCAGCAGATTCTTGGCGATAGCCATGCGCCACGACAACAGATACTCCATCGGTGCGACGCCGACCGCGCGGCTGAATCGATCGAAGAAAGCGGACCGTGAAAGCGCGGCGGCTTTTGCGAGTTGCGCGATCGTCCAGGGCTGGTGCGGGCTTTCGTGCATATGACGGATCGCGAGCGCGAGACGGGGGTCGGCGAGGCCGCGGACGAGTCCGGGCGATGCCCCGGTTCCCGTGGCTCGCAACGCTTCGATGAACAGCACCTCGAGCAGTCGCGCCAGCACGACCTCGCGCGCGGGCCGCTGCGCGCGCGATTCCTCCCTCACGAGCTTGACGAGTGTCGCGAGCCTGCGTTCACCGCGCACGTGCACGAGCTTGGGCAACAGCGAGACAAGCAAGGCCGCATCCGGCGAACCGAACGCGCAGAGGCCCGCAAGCCATTGGGCTTCCGGCGCGCCCGATGCATCGCCGAAACGAAAACTGCCGTCGGGCAGCGCCGCCGGCGCGCTATTGGAGACGTCGTTATCGTCGGGCGGATCGATGCTCGTCATCGTGAAACTGAACACCTCGGGCACGAGTACGAAGTCATCGGCCTGAAGAATCAGCGGCTCGCAACCATTGACGGATAGACGCAGCGACCCTTCGAGCACCACGCAGTAGAACGGCTGGCCGACGTCCGTGCGGCTCGCGCGCCAGCGCCCTGCGCCGCTGAGCACTTTCGAGAACGTGGGCGTCGGCTTGAGCAGTGTGACGATTTCGGCGAGCGGGTCGATCATGATCGGACGATTTCGAATGAAACCTGGACGCTCGATTGTAGCGAGTCCTCGCGGTCAGGACTTATTGTGTCGGGACTGTCACCAACCACAGGATTCGACATGAAGACCGTCTTGATTACCGGCTGCTCGTCCGGCTTTGGCCTCGAAATCGCGCGTTATTTTCTGGATCGCGACTGGCGCGTGATCGCGACGATGCGCACGCCACGTGAAGACGTGTTGCCGCGCTCCGATCGTCTTTCGATTCTCGCCCTCGATGTGAAGGACCCGCAAAGCATTCGCTCGGTCATCGATGCGGCCGGCCGGATCGACGTGCTCGTGAACAATGCGGGTATCGGCTTTCTGAATGCGCTCGAAGGAACGCCGATGGACACCGTGCGCGATATCTTCGAGACCAATACGCTCGGCACCATCGCGATGGCGCAGGCCGTGTTGCCGCAGTTGCGCGAGCGCCGCGAAGGGGTGATCGTCAATGTGACGTCGACCGTCACGTGCAGACCGCTGCATCTGCTGTCGGTCTACACCGCGAGCAAGTCCGCGGTCAACGCGTTCAGCGAATCGCTCGCACTCGAACTGGAGCAGTTCAATGTGCGCGTGCGTGTCGTGCTGCCGGGACGCGCGCCTTCCACCCGCTTCGGCGAAAACGCGCGGGCACGCATGAAAGACGGATTTCCCGAGCCGTACGACGCGCTCGCTCAGCAGGTTTTCGCAAGGTGGGAGAAAGAAACGGCCGTCACGCATGCATCGGATGTCGCCGAAGCGGTTTGGCTCGCCGCGACCGATTCATCGAGCCCGTTCAACATCCCCGCCGGCGAGGACGCTGTCGAGTGGTACCACGAGCGCGTCAGATAGCACACGCCGGGCGAACATCGCCGCGGCTTTTTCGACCGTCACACCTGGCCGATGCCACCGTCATTCATCAAATCGGCACCCGTCATATAGGAACTCTGTTCTGAGGCGAGAAAGAGCGCCGCGCCGGCCATCTCCTCGGCGCGGGCGAGTCGGCCGATCGGGACCATGCTCTTGTACATCCTCACCAGATCCTCGCGTGTCGCCGACTGGGAATCGAGTATCGGGGTGTCGGTGACACCGGGGCTCAGCATGTTGACGCGAATGCCGCGATCCTTGAATTCGGCAGCCCACGTGCGGGCATAGGAACGCAACGCGGCCTTCGTCGCCGCGTAGGCGGTGTGTCCTGGGATGCCCATCACGTGCATGGCCGACGAAACCAGAATGATCGACCCACCACCCGTCATCATCGGCAGCAGCTTTTTCACCAGAAAGACTGGGCCGCGCGCCATCAGGTTGAATGCCTTGTCGAAATGCTCAGGCGTGATGGTGTCGATCGAAGCCTGCTCGGTATAACCCGCGTTCGACACGATGATATCGACGACACCCTTTTCTTCCCTGACAACCGCAGCAACACGATCGAGGTCATCGAGATTCGCGGCGTCGGCCTGAATCGCGGTAACGTTGCGTCCGATCAGTTTGACGGCCTCCTCGAGCTGGCCTTGCCGACGGCCGAAGATAAAGACGTGAGCGCCTTCGGCGACGAACCGCTGGGCGATCGCAAAGCCGATACCGGTCGTTCCGCCGCTAATGACGGCGATCTTGCCTGCGAGAGTATTCATTGAAACTTCCGTCCGATGTTGAATGGAAGTCCCATCGTAATGGCGGCCGCCACGAATGATAATCGGCGGATTTATCATAAGATCCATTCACCGAAAGAATAGGTCCCACGAGAGGAATGCAATGGATCGGTTTCACGAATTGAACGCCTTCTTCGCCGTTGTCGAAGCGGGCGGCTTTTCCGCCGCGGCGCGCAGAACCGGCGAGTCACAGTCCTCTATCAGCAAGTCGATCGGCGCGCTGGAAAAGCGCCTCGGGGTACTGCTATTCAACCGCAGCACACGCAGCGTGACCTTGACCGATCAAGGGCAGAAATACTACGAGCGGACCAAGCCGTTGCTCGACGAGATCGAGGTGGCCGACAGCGAACTGACCAGCAGCACGCTGGATGTCTCGGGCCTTGTGCGGATCGCCTGCGCTTCTACATTCGGCCGCCTGCACGTTCTTCCGCTGATTCCCGAGCTGCTGTCGCGCCATCCCGGTCTTCGGGTCGATCTTGTGTTGTCGGATTTCGTGCGCGATATGGTGGAGGATCGAATCGATCTCGCGATTCGAGTGGGCTCCGTCAACGATCCGGATTCGGTTGTGAAGCGAATTGCCAGCACGCCGCTGGTCTGTGTCGGATCGCGTCGCTATTTCGAGCAACACGGAGTACCGAGGGAACCTGCGGAACTCGCCAATCACAACTGCCTGCTCTACGGTGGTCTGCTGGAATCGGCGAACTGGCCGTTTCATGGGGCACGAGGCCGGTTCAGCGTGCCGGTGCGAGGCAACCTGTCGTCGAATAGCGTCGAGACGATCCGATCGGCCGTGCTCGCGGGCGTGGGAATCGGCCTCTTCGCGAAGCTCTCGCTTGCCGACGAACTCAAGCATCCGGACATCGTGACCGTGCTCGACGATTTCATTCGGGACGCCCGTGATGTGAGCATCATCTGGCCGCGGCGGCGTTTCGTGCCTGCGCGCGTGCGCCGGGTCACTGATTTTTTCGCGGCTGCGCTGCCGCAGCGCTTGTAGGAACGCTCCAGAACGCACTTCAAACGCAGTACGTCACGCGATGTTCGCTAGCGGCGCGCGTCGCGTGCTTGCGTCGCTCGACATCGACTCGCGTACATGGCGCGCGAATTCCTGCGCCGCTGGCTGAACCGTCGCGGGCAAGCGCAGACATATCGCGAATGGAGGCAGTGCAGGCAAGCCGCTTACGCGAGGCGTGAGCGTCTCCAGATCGGCCGGCACCATGGAGGCGAGCCAACTCGTGACCGCGAGGCCCGCGCGCACCGTTGCGGCGGTCGCCTCGATGTTTCCGCTCTCGAACACCGTTCGCCACGCGATGCCCTCGTCCGCGAGCGCACCGAGCACCACCGAACGGAAAGCACAACGCTCGTCTACCATTGACAGCGGCAACGGCCGCTTCTGCCATACCTCACTGCCGCGCCCCTTGACCCACACCAACGGCTCGATGCAGACCACTTCACCTTCGGCTTCGCTCGCGACATATTCGACCAAGGACACGTCCACGCGACCGCTATTCACCGCCTCGCTCAGTTCTGGCGACGCCGCGCACATCAAGGTTATTTCGACGTGCGGATGCGCGCCGGCGAATGCCTTCATCGCGGGCGCAAGCCGCGTCACGAGATCGGGAGGCACGCCCACACGCAAGGCGCCGCGCAACGGCTGCGCGGTCATGTCGGCCCAGATTTCATCGTTCAACTGAAGCAGCTTGCGCGCCTTCACGAGAAACTGCTCGCCCTGGCGCGACAGTTCCAGCCGGCGCGTCTTGCGAACGAACAGAAGGCAATCCAGCACATCTTCGAGGCGCTTTATCTGCTGGCTCACCGCGCCTTGCGTCATGTGCAGCAAATTCGCAGCGACCGTCATGCTGCCGCTATCGGCGACGGCAACGAAGGTGCGGATCAGATCGAGGTCGAGATTTCGGCTCATCTATGCATTATGTCGCGTAATGTACCGCATCAATATTATTAGCTTTTACGATGCTTTGACGATCCGTACAGTGCAAATTCCTTGATTTCGGATCTGCACCGATGACCTCGATACTCCCGCTTCTGCTCTTCGTCGCCGTCGCGACCGCGACGCCCGGTGGCGCGACCACGCTCGCCACCGCCTCGGGCGCACGTTTCGGTTTCGTACGCTCGATACCGCTGATGCTCGGCATCGCTCTGGGCCTTGCGTTGCTCGCTGCGCTCGCCGCGCTCGGGTTGGGCGGTCTGCTTCTGGCGCTGCCGTCGCTGCAAACGGCGGTGAAAGCGCTCGGCTCCGCCTATCTGCTATGGCTCGCCTGGCGCATCGCGCGCAGCGGGCCGCCAAACGCGGGCAACGGCCCCGCGCGTCCGGTTACGCTCGTGAACGGTTTCCTGCTGCTCTGGCTCAACCCGAAAGGGTGGGCGATGACAGTCGGCGCGGCGGCGTCGTTCGCGCTGCTCGCAAACAACCCGAACCGCCTCGCGATGCTGCTCGGGGGAGCGTTCGGGGTGGCTGCCTGCGCGTCGCTCGCGCTATGGTGCGCGCTCGGCGTGCTACTCGCGCGGCTCTTTCGGACGCCACGCCACTGGCGCCTTCTCAATCTCGCGATGGGCGTGCTGCTCGCCGCATCCGTCATTCCGACCTGGCGATAAGCCTGACGCCGCGTTCGTCGATGTGTCGGAAGTTTGGTCGCCGCCCTGGTCGCCGCCCCGTTATCGACGAAGCCGATTCAAACGAACACCTTTCGCAGCCGACCGGGCTGAGAGCGAAGATACTGGTTCGGCGCCTTGACTTGAGTCCCAAAGTGACCGGCAGCGTGCCAGGGCCAGCGAGGGTCAAAGAGCACGGCCCGAGCAAGCGCGATCAGATCGGCGTCTCCGGTGCTGAGGATGGATTCGGCTTGTTCGAACTCGGTGATCATGCCGACGGCGATGACAGGGAGCGTCGTCGCCTGCTTCACTGCCCGCGCGAAGGGAACCTGATAGCCAGGCCCGATCGGAATTTGCGCGGCTGGGTTCGAACCGCCACTTGAGACATTGATTGCGGCGCAGCCTCTAGCCTCCAGCGCGTGGACAAAAGCGATCGCGTCCTGCACGGACCACCCGCCGTCCACCCAGTCGGTAGCGGATACTCGCATCGTCACGGGGCGATCATGCGAAAACGCTTCTCGCACGGCTTCGAAAACTTCAAGTGGAAAGCGCATCCGGTTTTCCAACGAACCGCCGTATTCGTCGTCCCTGTGATTTGACAGAGGCGACAGGAATTGATGGAGCAGATAGCCGTGCCCACCAAGAATCTGAATGAAATTCAACCCGAGCCGGGAGGCGCGCTGCGCTGCGGCCGAGAACGCGTCGCGAATGGCGGCCAGGCCATCGCGGTCCAAGGCGGTGGGTGGTGTCTCTCCGGCGGCAAAAGCGACCGGAGACGGGCCGTAGGTGTGCCAACCATTCGCGTCATCATAGGGAATCTGTGCGCCGCCGTCCCATAGCTTCTGTCGAGACCCCTTTCGGCCAGCATGGTTGAGCTGGATTCCAATCGGCGTGTCAGACCACCGCCGAATGCCGCCCAGCACTCGTGCCATGGCGGCTTCGCACTCGTCCGAATAGAGCCCGACGTCACCATAGCTGGTGCGTCCGTCGGGGGTGACCGCCGTCCCCTCGATCGTGAGTGCCGCCGCACCTGAAAGCGCCAGGTGGCCGAGGTGAATCAGGTGCCAATCGTTCATCTGGCCGTGTTCGGCGGAGTACTGGGCCATCGGGGCGATCACGATCCGGTTGGCCAATTTCAGGTTGCCGACTTGTATCGGCGTGAATAGCGTTGGCTGATTCATATCGACTCCTTGACTCAACGCCACCGCAAACCAGGCTGACTCCGCGAATCTCGATGACCTCGACTATTGACGGCGATTTTGCCTGCGAGAGAGAGGCATGGAGATCTTCTGTCTGGTGATGGATGAAAGCCAGATCATAGTTGCAAGATCGGGGAGTGATAATGCGCAGATTGTTCATAAGGCCAATTCCGGACCAGAATAGCCGTGAGCTCCGGCTCAATCGGTGAGTTGCCCGTTTCGTGACCCGAAGCGTATCAGTTGTAGCCAAGAACAGCGGCAGACGACACGTCTGGCCTCTCAGGCACATTCGAGGCGATCGTCGATACCGTCGATGCAAGAAACGATCGGTACACGGAGCGCGATCGATTTTCAGAGCCATCCTTGCCGTTTCGAGCGCGCGTGGCGCCACTGCTCGAGTCGACGCTGAAAGGCGATTGGTCGAAGCTGTTCATGGTTTCTCTCCGTCTTGCTGGTGTTTGGAATCGGTTGATTTATTTGTCACGGCCAGACCCTTCGGCCATTCACAACGAACTGTTGCTCAGTGCAGTTTGACGTGCGGCGCCGTGCTTCGACGGAGCCGATGCGCGAGGGTATTGACGATCATGCGTGCATAGCCATGCAGCGCTGCAACGTGCATCCGATACAGCGACAGGTACATGAAGCGGGCAAGCAGTCCGTCCACGAGCATGCTGCCGCCGATAAGGCCTCCCATCAGACTCCCCACCGCATTTGCATGCCCGAGCGACACTAGCGAGCCGAGATCGCGATAGGCAAACTCCGGAAGCTTTTGTCCCTCGATGCGTCGCCCGAGTGCCTTGACTAAAAACGATGCCTGCTGATGAGCCGCCTGGGCGCGCGGTGGCACATTGCGCTCGAAGCCCAACCATGGACACGCCGCGCAATCGCCGAATGCAAAGATATGGTCGTCCAGCTCGGTTTGAAGCGTGCGACGCACACTGAGTTGCCCCAGATGATTGACTGTCAGATCATCGAGAGTTGAAAGCACCGTGGGCGCCTTGATACCGGCGGCCCACACAGTGAGATCCGCACGTATCGTCTTGCCGTTCTTCGTGCGGATAAATCCGGGCGTGACCTCTGCGACCCGCTCGTCGACCATCAACTTGACATTGAGTTTGCCCAGCAATCTTGCAGCCGCGGTGGACACGCGCTCTTTCAACGCTGGCAGAATCCGCGGCCCTGCTTCAATCAGCACGATCCCGACGTCGTGTGTGGGGTCGAGCCGATGCAAGCCGTACGATGACAGTACCTTCGCGGTATTGCGCAATTCTGCGGACAATTCCACGCCCGTAGCGCCACCACCAACGATCACGACCTGAACACGAGGCGCGCGTTCGCCAGGCACTTCGCCAGCATCCCGCTCACCTGCGTTTTGTGTTTGTTCCGCGCGAATGCAAGCTGCAATCAGGCGCTTTCTGAAGCGTTCCGCTTGAGCGACGTTGTCAAGCGCGAGCGAGTTCTCCGCCGCGCCCGGCACGCCGAAGTAGTGCGTTGTACTACCGATGGCCAGAATCAACGAGTCGTACTCGATTCGGCGCGGCGGAATCAGTTCGGTTCCGTCGTCGTCGAGCAGTGGCGAAAGCAGGACGTGTCTGGAGCCACGATCCAGTCCGACGAGTTCGCCCTGGATGAACTGGAAGCCGTGCCACTGTGCTTGCGCGGCATACGCCAGTTCCTGTGCGAATGGATCGAGACTTCCCGCTGCGACCTCGTGCAATAGGGGCTTCCAGATATGCGTCGGGTTGCGGTCGATCAACGTAATGGACGCACGTTGCGCCCCGCCTCTTCGTCGACCGCCATAACGATCGCCTAGCCTCGTTGCGAGTTCAATGCCGCCCGCCCCTCCTCCCACGATCACAAAACGATGCATGAAGATCCTCCCTGGTCGACGACGCGCGGTACGGTAATCCAACGCAACGGTTGAGAACCACTATCGCAGATGCCCGATGGCAGGAAAATCTCATAGTTCTGATGGCTGCCTTCAGCTTTTCTGATTGACGAATCGCGCCGTCTGAAAACCGCTTGAGATCGTCTGCTGGGAGATAAGGATCGTTGTCAACGCAGACCCATTGGACAACTTCGGTCAGCGCCAATGGGATGCGGTCGCGGCGGCCATCGACTTATCCATTGCTCGAACACGACGACGCCATCATCGCCGGCGCGATCGGCATTGATCGCTAGCGCATGGTCAGGAGCGCGGGATTGATACGGTCGTCAGGTGTGCAGCGCTCACGCCGTTGATTCCTTCTTTATTCTGCAATGCGCTTAAAGCTGGCGTAGTAATCGTCGGTGTAATAGCACTCGCCGATCTGCTTGCGCGGCCCGCCACAGACTATCCGGCGTTGCCCGCGATCCGTCGCGCCAGGTGTGCGAACCGTATAGGTGTGGTAGTAGCCGCGCGGATGTTTCGGCAGCAAGCCCGCGGTGTTACGAAACAGGACGCCGTCGTCGCTAAACGGGAAGGGGCCGCCTGCTTTGATCAGGCGCAGTGTTTCGGCAGCCTCCGCCGGCAACTGCGCCTTGGTGACAGTGACCAGCGCCACCGTGCCTTGCGCGCCCGAGGCGGCGGCCGCTTCGCTCGCGCTTTGTGCAGGTTGAACCGGCGCCGAGCTCGCAGATGCGCCCGATGCCTCAGTGGCGTTTTGCGGTCCCTGCTTGCCGCATCCGCCGAAGATCACGCTCAACGCGACGATGCAGGAGAAAGCTGACGCTCTCTTCACGAAACGGTTCTCCCTTCGTTGACCAGCGCCCGACGACCAGGATAGATGTAAAGGTATCGCTAATGACGGGGCGAATCAACGTTCGATCGGAAATTGGCACTTTTACATGACAACCAGGCCGATGGGTTCCACCGCACCTGACGATGCTGTTTGTGAGGCTTCGTCTGGAGAGCGTCATCGGGCGGCCAGATGGCTCCGCTGGCGCGAACATTCGTCGCATGTGGCGAAAAGGCAGGACCGTCAGGATCGCATCAGGTCAAGTCGACACACCACCCCGCATCGCTCTGTTGGCGCTCGCGATTCATACCTTCACGGTGGGAGTCATTGGAACCGCGATCATCGCGACGATCACGCGGACCGCACGCGGACACACCGGACGCGAACTCGTGGCCGGTAAGGTCGAGGTCGCCTGCTACGGTCTGTTCATTCTGGCGACCTTGGTTCGGGTGCTCGGCCCTGGCTCGCGCCGCAGTTCACGATGGCCTGGATATACGCATCCGGTCTATGCGGGGCGGCCGCGCTGGTTCTCTATTGCGTGCGATACGGAGCGTGGCTTGTCCTCGCCCGTGTCGATGGCAAGCCGGGTTGAAGAACGCGTCCTCCTCGAAGCGGCTAGCAAGCGAGATCCGTCGTAGCCGCTTCGAACGCCTTCATTTCGCCCCGACGCCCGCTCGCTCGCGGCGTTGCCATCGAACCCGTCGAAACAGAGTCTCCTTCCCTGGCGGCAAGCATCGGCGCCGACGCTTCGGTGACCGAGTGCGGGCCCGCGCCGTCGATATGACCCATCCGCTTTTGTGGTCGGACGACCGGACGCGCGAACGATCGTTCGCACTGACTTCAAGAATGCGTGGGCGATAGTCGGCAGGCCAACGATGTACAAAAACTACATTTCTTTCATTGCAAAGATGTAGTTTTTCTACTACCATCGCCTCGTCGGTCGAACTTACGGCCGTTGCGAGACCTAGCCGACACGGTGCGCCTATCGCAATCGAAGGACAACAGATGGCTTCTCCGTACCTTCAGTTGTTACCGGTACCATTCGGGGCAAGGTAAGCGTACGCGAGGCGCGTCTTCTTGTGCAATCAGGTCTTTGTCGAATCCCCTTCGGGGTTTCATCTGATTAATTAGTCCTGCCAATGAAGTCATCAGAAGCGGAGTGCTCGCCCCACCTGGTCAGCAGACGAATGCGTGCGGAACCCCGCAAGGCAGGCCGTGCCATTTGTCCGCGACAGAGACAGAGGACCGATTCATTTTCGCCGCACGACCTGACGCAATTCAGGTCGCGGCAATACGTTGTGCCAAAGCAATGGCGGGTTGTGCGAGACGGCCATTGGGTTATTCACGATCCTCGCAGATATGACGATCACGGATGGAAAGAATGACGAAACGAATTGCTGTAGTGACTGGCGGTATGGGCGGTCTGGGAGAAGCGATCAGTACGAAACTGCACGATGCAGGTTATGCGGTGGTAGTCACGTACTCGCCGAACAACACCGGCGCAGCGGCATGGCTCGCGAACATGGAAGCTCAAGGCAGGAACTTTCGCGCGTATCCGGTCGATGTGGCCGACTACGATTCATGCCAGCACTGCGCAGCCAAAATTCAGTTTGAAGTCGGCCCGGTCGACATTCTGGTGAACAACGCCGGAATCACCGAGGACATGACGCTCCGGAAGATGAACAAGGTCAACTGGGACGCGGTCATCCGCACCAACCTGGACTCGGTGTTCAACATGACGAAGCCGCTGTGCGAGGAGATGGTCGCGCGGGGTTGGGGACGCATCGTCAACGTTTCGTCCGTCAACGGCTCGAAAGGCTCGATCGGCCAAACCAACTACGCAGCTGCCAAGGCCGGCATGCACGGCTTCACGAAATCGCTGGCGCTGGAAGTAGCGCGTAAGGGCGTTACCGTCAACACGGTTTCGCCGGGATACCTGGCCACCAAGATGGTCACGGCGATCCCTCAAGAGATCCTCGATACGAAGATCCTGCCGCACGTTCCTGTGGGGCGTCTGGGCAAGCCCGAGGAAGTGGCGGCGCTCGTGCTTTACCTCTGCTCGGACGACGCCAGCTTCGTGACGGGCGCCAATGTTGCGATCAACGGCGGCCAGCACATGCAGTAACAGTCGCGCGACGCCCGCGCCAGCCGGTTCGTGCAGAGACACCGCACGAACCGGCCCGAACCGCTGACGCAACACACCTATGCTTTCCAGAGAGGAACGTGTGATGAGTGAAACCTGGATGGGACTGGTGATCGGAGGCACTGCCCTTGGTATCGCAATGTTCATGGTCGTTAGCCACTATCGCCGCGAGCGAATGCGGGCACGAATGCTGCGGGAACTGAATCGTCACGACTCGTGGCATCAAACGCGCGCACGAAAGTGATTGCACGCCGTACATGGATATCCACCAGCGCATATGTATTGCCTGAAAGAAGCAGGCTCACCTGACGCCTGACGTACAGACCGGATTCAGTCGGTCACCACATTGAGAGAAGTGGATGAAAACTACAAGCAGAAAACCGTCTGGAGACAGAGCGAGCCCCTATACGCCCCAGACTGCCGAGGATGCGATTTCCCATCTCGAACGGATCCTGTCGGCGGGTGCCGCGGAATCCCTGTTCACCGGCGTCTACTGGCGCGCGCGGGTTCAGCAACTGAGCGCTACGCGAGGGCTGACTCCGTTGCAGCGAGCAAGGCTCGTGAGACTACTCAAATCTCTTCCATTGCCGGTACGGGGCGAAGATCGATCGTAGACCTGTACGATCATGCGCGCGAGAATCGTGATTCAACGATAGGTTTCCACGTTTGCAGCGGAGTACGAAATGGACGATCCCTACGACCTTCAACGCTTCCTCGATGCACAGGACCCGGTCTACGCCCAGGTATGCGATGAACTGAAGCATGGACGTAAGCGAAGCCACTGGATGTGGTTCGTGTTTCCTCAAATCGAGGGGCTCGGCACCAGCGCAATGGCTCAGCGATTCGCGCTTTCGTCGCTGGCCGAAGCGCAAGCGTACCTGCGCCACCCGATACTTGGCGCACGGCTGCGCGAAACCACGCAACTGGTCAACCTCGTCAGCGACCGCTCCATCGAAGAAATTTTCGGCTATCCGGATCACCTCAAGTTTCGCTCGTCGGTGACCCTGTTCGCGCGCGCCACGAACGACAACGATGTATTTGTCGAAGCTTTGCGCAAATATTTCGGCGGCGAGGCCGATCCGCGAACCCTCCAACTGCTCTAGCCATTTTGATAGCGGGCCCGCGCACGTGGGGCGCAGCGGACTGCGCAATTCCGTTCTCGGGGAAAGTGTGGCGTCACTGCCGGCCCGCACCGGCTGCACGGGACCGGTAAAGCAGCAGATGATCGGTCGCGGATTCGGACAGCCAGACCTCGCCTGGACGGCCCATCATTTGACGCACGTTCGCGTGGTCACGCGGCAGTGGCAAGACGTCGAACCGCTCGGTACGCGGATCGAAGCGCACTAGCGCATTAGCGCTCCATTCACTGAGCCAGACGATGTCCTGGTCGTCGACGAATATTGCGTACGCGTGCGGACCGTTACCGGGCAGCCGCCATTCGCGCCATTGATGCGTCGCGGGATCGAATACGCCGACTTTGCCGGCGTTCCACTCACTGATCCAGACGCGCCCGCTGGAATCGGCCCAGACGCGACGCGCGCCTTGATTCGCCGTTGGCGGCTCGATGATCTGTGCCGCGCCCGTCGTCCGGTCGATGCGACCGAGGTAGCTTCCCGCCAGCGAAGCGAAATACAGATCCCCAGTGCGCGTCACGCAGATACCGTAGGGCCCCGCGCCGCGTGGAGCATCGAAGACGCGCATGCGTCCGCTTTGCGGATCGAGCTCGCCGTAGACACCACTTTGCCCGGTAAACCACAGATGCCCCTGATTATCGAACACGGCGGTATTCAGATTGGCGTCTGACCGGTCCTTGGGCAGCGGAAAACGGGTGACGGCGAGCGTCTTCGGATCGATGCGCACGATTGCATTCTGGCCGCCGTCAGTGACCCACGCCGCACCATCGGGACCGACGATCACGCCATGTGGCGCCGATCCGGTGCCGAGCGCGATCGTGTCGATTTTGCCGCTGCGCGGGTCCAGCCGCCCGAGCGCTCCCCGCGCCTGCGCGGTGTACCACACGGTGCCGTCATGCGCCGGTGCGACGTCATGCGGTGCGCTGCCGGCCGGCACGGCGAAGCTTTCGAACGACGATGGCCGCTGTGCTTGCGCCTGCGCGAGGCCAAGGTTGCCCGCACTCATCGCGCAAGCGCTGGCGCAGATCGTCAAGGCAATCACAAACCGGGCGGTCGATCGCGGGGCACAGTTCGTGAGATGAATCAGCATCTGCGGTCTCCGTCGCTGTCTGTGTCAGCTAACGTATCACGAATACCACTTGCCGAGCTCAACCCGACGCTTCAGTGCCCGGCAGCGCTCTCGACATTGAGCGCGCCTTGCCGGATGGCGGCGAACACATCGTCCGCTCGCCGCTGCACCGTGGCGGCATCGGCGAGATGATCGGCCAGCCGCGGACGCGTGAGAAACAGCGAGCCCGCCTCACCAAGTTCGCAGGGATCGAGGTCGCGCATCGGTCCCGTGACCGAACCATAGTTGATGATCAGGCCGCGCACGCGTGCGGCGCGAAAGCTATCGCGCAAGGTAGCCTTACCGACCGCATCGAACACCACATCGACGCCCCTCCCGTGGGTCAACTCGCGAATCCGATCAGCGAAGGCGCCGTTTTTATAGAGCATCACATGATCCGCGCCGCGCGCTCGCGCGATAGCAGCCTTTTGCGGCGTACTCGTCGTCGCGAACACTTCCGCGCCGCGACGTCTCGCAAGCTGCACGAGCAACTGTCCGATGCCTCCTGAGGCCGCATGCACGAGACAGGTCATGCCCGCTTCGAGCTTCGCCACGTCTTCGATCAGATAGTGCGCCGTCGAACCCTGAAAGATCGACGCAGCCGCAATGTCGTAGCGATATCGTCCGGCAGGCGCGCGAGCCGCGCGGCGGGCCCGATCGCAAAGTCGGCGTATGCGCCCCACGATATCAGCACCTCGCCGGAACCCGGCTTCGGTATGTCGAGTTCGACACGGCGCAGCACCTCGGGACCGCCGTATTCATGAATCTGGATCGCTCGCATAAACCCGTCTCCGCTGGTTTCGCTCAGTCGTGGCGGTCCGGTTGTCGATTCACACACCGTCGAATGATCGTCGGCACAACTGCGTAAATCAACACGAGGAGACCCGCCGCACGGACGATCAGCGGCGACCCCGCAAGGTCGGGCACTAAATTCAGCCCTGCCAATAGAGGGTTTACCCTGGCAAATCTCAATGAAAGCTATTTGAAATGAATGTGACGTTCGTTAGAATGGGTCCTGTGCTGAGACGAATCCGAAAGAGTCCATCAGCGCCTCGCTGTACCGGAGGCAACCGCAGTCGGCTGACAACCTCACCTCACTTAGAAGACAGTCGTCATTATTCAGTAGACCTCAATTGAACGGAGAGTAAATCATGAGCCGCCTTACCAACCGAATCGCCACAACGCTCGTCGTGCTCGGCCTGATGACTTCGGGCGCAGCTATCGCGCAGCAGCCAACCACGACGGCGCCCCCGGTCGCAGAGGTTGCTACCGTGCCGGCGACTACCCACAATGACCCTATCGTTCAGAAGCGAAACGAGATTCGCGAGGCCAACCGCGAACAACGCGCCCGGACCGCGGAAGCCAGAAAGGCATTCAGGGCCGAAGCTCGCGATGCCCGGCAAGAACGCAACCAGGCGGCGAGCGAATCCCGCGACCGCGCACGCGCGGCCTTGGCTGAATCGGCACAACCTGGCACGACTCAGGCCGGCGCGGCGCATACCACCCAATGAGTCATAAACGCTACGGGGTTTGTTCAGGAAGAGCGGGGGCCGGTCCTCAGCGGAGAAGAATCAAATCGAAGATGATCAGTCGGCACCCGGCCCTTCCTAACAGCGGAGCCCTCGCATGTGCGAGCGGCTCCGCAATTTTTTATATGGCAGTTTTTAGCAACTTCACCGTAGCAAGCCGGCCGGCCATCTCACTCAAAACCTGAACTGTGCGACGCAGTCAACGAGGTTTGCAGCCTGTTGCCTCGAGCTCTCCGCCGCCGAAGCCCTTTCGTCGACGCGCGCTACGTTTTGCTGCGTTGTTTCGTCTATCTGATTGACCGCTTCACCGACTTGCCCGACGCCGACGCTCTGCTGCGCACCAGCGTTGCTGATTTCCGCGATGAGAACACTCACTCGCTGAATCGCCTCCACGACCTGCGAGTCAGCGATTTCGTTGCAAGGTCAGCACATGCGGGAGCAAACCGCACCAGGGTAAATACAGATTCGATCGCTCGAAAAGCTTTATAAAATGAGCAGCATTAGCAAGGAGCAATAGTGCTTGCTATAGATTAATCGAAGATATCCGCAGAACCGGAGACGCCATGCAGATCGACTACCAAACGATGCGCTTCGACTACGAGCGAGCCGCCGACCACGATGCCGGTGCCCCGCTCACCTATCCGGTCGTCGTGATCGGCGCTGGCCCGGTCGGGTTGTCCGCGGCCATCGATCTGGCCCAGCAGGGCGTTCGCACCGTGCTGCTCGACAACGACGACACGCTGTCGAGCGGTTCGCGCGCAATCTGTTTTGCGAAGCGCACGCTGGAAATTTTCGACCGCCTCGGCTGTGGCAAGCAGATGGTCGACAAAGGCGTGAGCTGGAACGTCGGCAAGGTGTTCCTGCAGGACGAGCTGATTTATACCTTCAACCTGCTGCCCGAAACAGGCCACGCGCGACCTGCGTTCATCAACCTGCAGCAGTACTACGTCGAAGGCTATCTGGCAGACCAGGCGAAGCAGACCGCGAATCTGCAAATGCGCTGGAAAAGCAATGTGATCGGAGTGACGCAGCAAGACGACCATGTCGAGTTGCAGGTCGAAACGCCCGACGGCATTTATCCGATGCGCGCTCAATACGTGGTCGCCGCCGACGGCGCGCGCAGCGCGGTGCGCAAGGCGCTCGGTCTCGACAGCCACGGTCGAACCTTCAAAGACCGCTTCCTGATCGCGGATGTGAAAATGAAGGCGCCGTTTCCGACCGAACGCTGGTTCTGGTTCGATCCGCCCTTCCATCGCAATCAATCGGTACTGCTGCACAGGCAACCCGACCACGTCTGGCGCATCGATTTCCAGCTCGGCTGGGACGCCGATCCGGTCGCGGAGAAACAGCCTGAAAAAGTGATTCCGCGCGTCAAAGCGCTGCTCGGCGACGATGCCGAGTTCGAGCTCGAATGGGTCAGCGTCTACACGTTTTCGTGTTTGCGGATGGACAGCTTCCGGCATGGCCGCGTGCTGTTCGCGGGCGATTCGGCGCACGGTGTCTCGCCGTTCGGCGCGCGCGGCGCGAATAGCGGCGTGCAGGATGCCGACAATCTCGCCTGGAAGCTGCGGCTCGTCGTCAACGGCGACGCGCCGCCGGCGCTGCTCGATACTTATGCATCGGAGCGCGAATACGCGGCGGACGAAAACATCCTGAACTCATCGCGCGCCACCGACTTCATCACGCCGAAAAGCGCGGTGTCGCGTATGTTCCGCGATGCGACGCTCAAGCTTGCGAAAGAGTGTCCGTTCGCGCGGCGCATCGTCAACAGCGGCCGTCTGTCGGTGCCGGCGATTCTGCGCGACTCGCCGCTGAACACACCCGACGCCGACGTGTTCACCTGTGGGATGGTGCCCGGTGCGGCAAGCACCGACGCGCCCGTCAAGGTGGCTGGCGAAAGCGCCTGGTTCCTGAATCAGACCGGACATGGCGGCTTCACGGGCGTGCACTTCTGCGGCCAGGGAGACGACCTGACGAAATGCGCCGAACAGCTTCGCGCGCTCGCCGGTCTCGCGGTGCCGGTCCACTCGTTGATCGTCGTGCCGCGCGGCGCGCCCGTGACCGCTTTGCCGGACATGCCTCACGTCACGGTGATCGAAGATGTAGAAGGCATTCTCACGCATCGCTTCGATGCGCGGCCCGGCACGTTTTATCTGCTGCGTCCGGACCAGCACGTCTGCGCGCGCTGGCGCGCTCTCGACACCGCATCGGTCACCAAGGCAGTGGATCGCGCAACTTGCAACGGATAACCATCATGACCAAGCTGAACATCGAAACGAACATGGCCGATCCCGATGCGTTCTATGAAAAACTCATCGACGCGCACAACGGACTGACCGACGAGCAAAGCCACTTCATGAACGCGAAGCTCGTGCTGCTGCTCGCGAACCACATCGGCGATGCCGACGTGCTGCTCGAAGCGCTTGCGCTGGCGCGCGCGGATTGAACCAGGTTCAGTGCCCAATCCAGCCGAATCGCCACGACAGCCGTCGTGTCGTGGCGAGCAGCCTCTGCGCGGTCGCGCCGCCCAGGCTGAAATCAGCGCCGCCCGACGGACCGATCACCGCGACCACCAGACTGACGCTGCCTGTGTGATCGAACACGGGCGCGGCCAACGCGCCGATGCCCGGCACCGGCGCATCGAGTGCGTCATCGATACCGTCGTTGCGCACTTTCGCGCGCCGTGCCAGATAGGTCGGGACCAATGACGGCGCGCCCTTTTTCGACGACACGAACACCTCCGCGGCCGGCGCGCCAGCAAGTCTGATCGATTCCTGCGACAACAGCCCGACCAATACGTCGTCCGCGAGATGCGCGGCGAACACGCGCCCTATCGCCGTGTTGACGAGCGACATCACGGTGCCCACGCGCAGGCTCACGTGTTGCGGTCGCGCCGATTCCTCGAAGCGGATAACGGTAGGCCCCAAAGGTCCAAGAATCGCCACTGCGACGCTCATGCCGGACTCCGCCGCGAGCGTGACGATCTCCGGTTCGGCATCGCGAATCGGCGACATGCGCTGCAACGCGATCAGGCCGAGCTCCATGCCGAGCGGTCCCGCGCCGAAAAGACCCGCGTCGTCGCGGCTCAGCAAGCCCACCTTGAGCAGACTCACCAGATGCGGAAACGCCTTGGCGGCGGGCATATCGGCGGCGGCGGCCAGATCGCGCAGCGACAGCGGGCGGCCGGCGGCAACGAGTGCCAGCAGGAGATCACCGGTGTTGTCGAGCGCGCTGATGCCGCGCTGAGCTTTCGTATCGCTGAGTGGGGGCGTGTTCGCGTCGGACGCGTCCGGGGTTTCGATCTGCATGATTCTCAGGTGGGTATAACCAGCGCTGCGGTGATGCGTCGGGAAGTTTCGAGCAACTGACGTGCGACCGCGCCATCCCACGCGACGTCGATCGAGCCCGACGAGCCGATCGCCGTCAACGCGAGCTGCATCCGTTGGTCGCCATCGAACACCGGCACGCTCAGACTGCTGATGCCAGGACTCGGCGCATCGATACCGCGCTCGATGCCGCGCGCGCGGATCTCATCGAAGCGCTTTCGCCATTCGGCGCTAGCCGACCCTTTGGCAGCGCGGCCGCGCGCCGGCGTCGGCTCCGCCGACTGCGCCTGGCTTCGCGCCATTTCCGCGACCTGCTCGGGTGGGCAAAACGCGCAGAAGACGCGGCCCGTCGATGTCGCTTCGAGCGACATCACCGTGCCGATGTGCAGATTGACATGCAGTGGCGCACCGCTGCGCTCGTACCGGACGATGGTCGGTCCCTGCACGCCCGCCACGCAGATCGCGACGCAAAGACCGATCCGCTCCGCGAGCGCAGCCGCGTGGGGCGCCGCGATGCGATAGACGGGCTGCTGTTCGATATGCATCAGGCCAAGCCGCAACGATAGCGGCCCCGGCTCGTAGTTTCCGGTTAGCGCGTCGCGCTTGACGAGGCCGAGCCGCGTCAGGCTCACCAGATACGTATGCGCCTGCGCCGACGACAACTGCGCCTCGCCGGCCAGTTCGGTCAGCCCGAGCGGCTCGCGCTGTCGCGCCAGCGCCTGCAGCAGCCGTCCGCCGACCTCGACGCTTTGAATGCCCCGCTGTTTCTTTTCGCTTGTCGTATCAGCCATCGTGTTGTCCGACCTTGCCTCGAAGGAGATTCGGCCCGTTCGGTGTCGCCCGTGGAAGGCCTAGATGGTATCCGATCGGACCGTGCCGACCAACCAACGGAGTTTACCCTGGCTTAGTGAATGACAAGGTATTTTGTCATTGACAAATGTCCGTGCGACGACGACTATTAGTCATCCCCCAAACGAATCGCGAGACGGAGACAGACATGGCGAAGGCTTTCGCATCCCAGACCGACCTGGAAGAAAAGAAGATCACGTGGACCCAATTGTCGGAAAACGCGTATGCGTACACGGCCGAGGGCGACCCTAACTCGGGCGTGATCGTCGGCGACGACGGCGTGCTGATCGTCGACACCACCGCCACGCCGGCCATGGCGCAAGACCTGATCGCGAAGATCCGCAGCGTCACCGACAAGCCGATCAAATACGTCGTGCTGTCGCACTATCATGCAGTGCGCGTGCTGGGGGCGTCGGCGTACTTCAAGGAAGGCGCGCAGCAGGTGATCGCCAGCCGCGGCACTTACGAAATGATCGTCGAGCGCGGCGAAGCCGATATGAAGTCGGAGATCGAACGCTTCCCGCGCCTTTTTGCAGGCGTCGAAACGGTGCCCGGCCTGACGTGGCCGACGCTGGTGTTCGAAAAGGAAATGACGCTCTTTCTCGGCAAGCTCGAGGTGCGCATCGCGCATCTCGGCTCGGGCCACACGAAGGGCGACACTATCGTCTGGCTGCCATCGCAGAAGGTGTTGTTCTCCGGCGACCTGGTCGAGTACGACGCGGCCTGTTACTGCGGCGACGCGCAACTCGAACAATGGCCGGCAACGCTCGAAGCATTGCGCGCGCTGAATGCGGAGAAGCTGGTGCCGGGCCGCGGCCCCGCGCTGCTGTCGCCGGCGGAAGTGAACAAGGGCCTCGACTACACGAAAGACTTCGTGACCACGCTATTGCAGGCGGGCCGCGATGCGTTCAGGGACAAGCTCGATCTGAAGGGTGCGATGGCGCTAACGCGCAAGGCGATGGACCCGAAGTTCGGCAACGTCTTCATCTATGAGCATTGCCTGCCGTTCGACGTGTCGCGAGCCTACGACGAAGCGAGCGGCATCAGCCATCCGCGCATCTGGACCGCGCAGCGCGATAAGGAGATGTGGGACGCCCTGCAGAGCTGATCGCCCCACGCACTCCGGGAAAGACCGTCCGGTCTTTCCTTTTCCCCGTTCAAACCATGAAGGCGCGCTAGACGCCTCGGGCGCGCTCGTCTTCGTACAGGCGCGCTCCG
This sequence comes from Paraburkholderia youngii, assembly GCF_013366925.1. Classification (NCBI taxonomy): domain Bacteria; kingdom Pseudomonadati; phylum Pseudomonadota; class Betaproteobacteria; order Burkholderiales; family Burkholderiaceae; genus Paraburkholderia; species Paraburkholderia youngii. The sequence continues at coordinate 1,435,714 of NZ_JAALDK010000002.1, read as the reverse complement.
CACCTGGAGCGAGACATGCAGCATTCCCTCGATGGCAACGCCATTGGCCACGCCGCGTCCGTCGCTAGCGACGATTCGATGTTCAGAAAGGTCGCGTGGCGCATCGTGCCGTTTCTGTTTCTTTGCTACGTCGTGTCGTTTCTGGACCGGATCAACATCGGCTTCGCGCAATTGCAGATGAAGCATGATCTCGGCTTCAGCGACGCGATGTATGGACTCGGCGCAGCCGTGTTCTATGTCGGCTATGTTCTGTGCGAGGTGCCGAGCAACATCCTGTTGGCCAAATACGGTGCGCGTAAAACCTTCATGCGGATCATGCTGCTGTGGGGCATCGCGTCGATGTGCATGATGTTCGTGTCGAAGCCCGCGCACTTTTACGTTCTGCGCTTCATGCTGGGCGTGTTCGAGGCGGGCTTTTTCCCGGGCATCGTGCTGTATCTGACGTACTGGTTTCCGGCCAGCCGGCGCGCCGCCGTGATCTCGGTGTTTTTCGCGGGCGTGGCGGTCGCGGGCGTGCTCGGCGGACTTTTCTCCGGCTGGATCATGCGGGACATGGGCGGCGTGCTGAAGCTGTTCGGATGGCAATGGATGTTTGCGATCGAAGGCGCACCGGCTGTGATTCTCGGATTGCTGTCGTGGCGCTATCTGGTCGACAAACCTCACGACGCGAGCTGGCTCACGCAGGCAGAAAAGGACCGGCTCGTCGCGCTTTGCGTGCAAGGTCAGGCGAAAGACAGTGGGCATCATGGTCGCAGCTTCGCTGCGGCGTTGCTCAATCCGCGCGTCTATCTGTTCGCGTTCATCTATTTTTCGCTGACCTGTGCATCGCTGACACTCAACTTCTGGATGCCGTTGATGGTTCGTGATTTCGGCGTTCAGGATGTCGTGGCGGTGAGTCTTTACACCGTGGTGCCGAATGCGATCGGCGCGGTGGGTTTGATTCTGATTGCGCGTCGTTCGGATCGAACTGGGGAACGGCGTAAGCATTTTGCTTTCTGCACGGTGGGCGGGGGTCTCGCGCTCGCGGCACTTACGCTGCACCTGAGCAGCTTTGCTGCGATGCTGGGTATCTTGTCGCTGGCTGCCGTGTTGATTTTCGCGGCGCTGCCGATCTTTTGGGCGGTGCCTACGGGCTATCTGTCCGGGAAAGCGGCTGCGTCGGGGATTGCGTTTATTAGCAGTATTGGGATTACGAGCGGGATCATCAGTCCGTGGGTGATCGGTCAGATACGTACGATGACGGGGAATATGGATGTCGCCATCTATTTGCTTGCGGGTTTGCTTGTGGTTAGTGGGGTTGCGTTGATGGTTGGTGTGAAAGCCGAGGCGGGGCGGCGTTAAAATGCTCGCCCAGCGGTAGTCATACTGCACCGTTCGACCTGCCGCGCTGATCCTCTTGACGATGCGGCCATCGATGTCCTGGTACGTGCGCTCGCGATTACCCAGCGCATACCACGACTTCGACACGGCGGGTTGCGCGAGACCGCATTTCCGCTGCTGCGTGCTCAGATGCCCGTTCGCATCCTTCAGGCCCACGAGGTTGCCCGTCACATCGTAGTAGTACGTGGCAGCGGGGGCATCTCAATCTGCGCCCCGCTCTCCAGGTAACCATCACAGTCGACGCGCGCTTGGGAGTGAGAAAACCCATCGTGTCATACGACGGGTTTCAGACTCACATCCCAGCTTTGTTCCTGCGCGATGATACTTCGGCCTTCATCGACGGCTGGTACCGGACTACTGCTGCCGCTTTAGATCTGGCCGCTGAACATCAGATTCCCGATCGGAAATGAACCACCATTGCCAGGGATGTAGATGCCGCCGTTCTGAAGCCATTGCCCGGATGACGAGTTTTCCGACTTTCCGATCGCATGGCCGGTCGCGTCGTACTGAGTTGACCAGTAGCTGCCGTCATTGTTATAGCTGTACTTGTAGAACCCCGTCAGATTCCCAAGTGCATTGAACGAGTCAAATTCTGTTTCCTGCAAGGCCGAGTTAAACAGATATGCGTCATAGCTATTGTCGGCGTGAAACTGAAACACGGTCCGGCTTCCATCAGCGTTGAAGTTGATCTGCTGCGTGATGTGACCGGACGAGTCCCACTGGAAGTCCTGGTACAGTCTGCCACTGTAATCGTACTTCGCGAGCTCCTGTTGCATTCCGTTCGCGCCATATAGCGTCGCCGTTTCCGAATTGTCGCCGTTGATCATATGGACAATGATGTTGCCGTTACTCAGGAAGTCATTTTCCTGCGTCAGATGGCCGTTCGTGAAAAACCGGTCCTGCGTCTTGGAGCCGTTGGCGGCGAACGTCGCGTACTCGGTGAGCTGGCCACTGGGGCCGAACAGGGAGACATTCTGCGTGCCGTCCACATGGAACTCATACTTGGTGGTGTTGCCACCCTCGACGAAGTCGTAACGCGTGGTCTCCGTCGCGTTCGTGAAATACCGGTCCTGTGTCTTGAAGCCGTTGGCGGCGAACGTCGCGTACTCGGTGAGCTGGCCGTTCGGGCCGAACAGGGAGACATTCTGCGTGCCGTCCACATGGAACTCGTACTTGGTGGTGTTGCCACCCTCGACGAAGTCGTAACGCGTGGTCTCCGTCGCGTTCGTGAAATACCGGTCCTGTGTCTTGAAGCCGTTGGCGGCGAACGTCGCGTACTCGGTGAGCTGGCCGTTCGGGCCGAACAGCGAGACATTCTGCGAGCCGTCCACATGGAACTCGTACTTGGTGGTGTTGCCACCCTCCACGAAGTCGTACCGCGTGGTCTCCGTCGCGTTCGTGAAATACCGGTCCTGTGTCTTGAAGCCGTTGGCGGCGAACGTCGCGTACTCGGTGAGCTGGCCGTTCGGGCCGAACAGGGAGACATTCTGCGTGCCGTCCACATGGAACTCGTACTTGGTGGTGTTGCCACCCTCCACGAAGTCGTAACGCGTGGTCTCCGTCGCGTTCGTGAAATACCGGTCCTGTGTCTTGAAGCCGTCGGCGGCGAACGTCGCGTACTCGGTGAGCTGGCCGTTCGGGCCGAACAGCGAGACATTCTGCGAGCCGTCCACATGGAACTCGTACTTGGTGGTGTTACCACCCTCCACGAAGTCGTACCGCGTGGTCTCCCTCCCGTTCGTGAAAAACAGGTCCTCTGTCTTGAAGCCGTTGACGGCGAACGTTGCGTATTCGGTCATCTGGTCGTTCGGATCAAAAACTCCTGCGACCTGAGTGCCATCCGAGTTAAAGACATGCACAACATAGCTGCTGTCCAGGTTGAAGTCGTACTGCTGCGTCTTATTACCGTTGCCATCGAAATAAATGTCCTGCAGCTTAAAATTCGATGCGGAAAACGACGTAAATTCTTCGATCTGACCACCAGCGCCGTACAGCGACGACGTATAGGCAAGGCTGGCATCGAATTTCACGATCTGCACTTGACCTGATGTCAGATCGCGCTCGATCGATTCAATAAGCCCTGTTGTTGCATTTGTTCTATATTCGATACTTGCCGCAGGCGAAACCGGAACGCCTGTTGAATGGGCGCCCCAAGCCGTGCCATAAAAAGCCTCGTAGGTCTGGCCGCTCACGCTGGTAGGTAATGATGCAAAATAACCGCCAGCGGGGTCTATCAGAAGATTCTTGATGACGTCACTGGATATACCGTTAGCTATACTTTGAGCGTACAACCCGTCCAGAACGGTAATCAACGCCGTACCTGCAGGCGATGAGGTCCCCCCGTTAACTGTGATGGATGGTCCACCCGCACTTCGGATTTCCTGATAAATTATAAAATTATTATAGACAGTTGTGCCTGTAGATCCAGATCACCCTTGTTATTGATGTAGTGCCCGAGCTCGTGCGCAAGTGTTCCGACAAAGAGTGTAGCGTCGAGCTGAGACGCGCTACTTCCACCGAACGTCCCGAATTGAATGTAATTGTTATTGGGGTCCCAATCAACGCCTTGCTTCGCGGGGTTGCTCACGATGGCGTTTACTTTGTGCGCCAGCACATCGGCATTGTATTGAAGAAGCTCGCTAACCAATGTCGGACTCATATTGATCAACTTGATGTCGTCGGCTGACAGCACGACGTTAGCGAACATCGCTTCTTGACCCGTTATAACTGCTTGACTCATTAATTAATCCCTGTTTGCGTTTTGCGACATTGAAATGGAAACCAAACACTTACTATTACTTACGTAATCAAAAGAAATCCTTATCCCCTTATCTTCTTGATAAAAAAAGCCAACCGAATTTGAATGCGGGTTGGGGTGTCGATGGGCAGTGTTACCGAACACCCCCTTGATCTGTTCTGTCTTAACGCACAAGGAGTCTCTGTTAATAAAAATTAGAAACTGCACTCGTGAAAAATCACGATCAGTGGGTTGAAAATAGCTATACGATAGATTCCCTCTTTCATACTCCGAGGGAATACTTGAAAATGTAAAATTGGTCGTATACCCCAGAAGCTTGTCATCGAGGGGGTTTATCGTCTTTTCTTCCGGGCGACGCACAATGCCGAGATGCAGCGCTTCCCCCAAAAACTTGTAGTCACTCAGATCACCATGATCCACAACGAGTTTTAACGATCTTGCGAACTCGCTTGACGAAAGCGGGATGCTCTGCCCTCGGTCTTCCGTTATACAGGCCGACAGAGATAGCGTCGCGAGCAAGAAAAATACGTTTATTTTTTTTGACATTACGAAAGTCCTCCAATTCATGACGAAAAGACTTCTATCGCAGCAGAGACCTGAGGGTATTCGGACTGCATCCTGCGGAATATGAGACACTCTGCGATGCCAGCATCGATTTCTTCCGTCATTGGAAAACACCCATAGAAGCCGGGAATGGTCCAGTCTTTTGGTGATTTCTGATGTGAAGTTCACGATCAGGAGTGGCGCATCGCGGTCAATCCCGCATGGATTTACGGATTCCATCCTTCATCGGCTCAAGCAGGTAATCCAGCGCCGAGCGCGCATACGTCTGAATGAATACCTCCGCGTGCAAACCGGGACCTAGTACGACTTCTTTTTTTGCAATGCTGTTTGCTTTCCGGAGTGCTGCAGGAGATACCTCAATGCGCGCGGTGTAGAAAGGCTGGCGGGTATCCTTGTCCACGAGCGTATCGGCAGCGATATAAATGACCTTGCCTTCAAGAATCGGCGTTATGCGTGAGTTATAGGCAGTGAGCCGCACGTCGGCCGCACTCTGCAGCGCAATCTCCCGGATGTGGTCCGGCTTGATTTTCGCTTCGATCACCAGTGGAGTATTTTCCGGGACGATATCGACGATCGACTCGCGCGGGCCAATTACAGCGCCGACCGTATGCACATTCAGCCCGACAATGACGCCCGCAACCGGCGCCGTAATCTGCGTACGCGTGCTCAGATCCTTCGCTGGACGGATCTCGTCGGCGAGTTGGAATGCCTTGCTGGTCGCTTCCTTCAGTTCGTCGCTGGCAGCTTTCGAATAATCGTTTTTCAGGCTGCTTATCTTCAGTTCGATGTCAGTCCGCTTCTGATTTGCGCGCACCAGTTCGGCCGAGCCCGAATGGACGCGGGAGAGCGACTCCGCCTCGGCACGTCGTAAGTCCACCACCTTCGTTTCGGCCACAAACCCTTCTTTCAGCAGTTGCTCGTTGGTGTGCAACTGCTGCTCTGAGAGCGCATGTCCACGACTTGCCGTAGTCACCACCTGCTGACTGAGTGCAATCTCCTGTCGGGTCTGTCCCAGTTCCATCTGCAGGAGGGACAACTGATCGAACAACGCCCGCTTGCGGGCGGTGAACAGCGCCATTTCATGCCGCAGCAATTCCGCCACACGCGCGTCGTCGCGCTGGTCCGTCAATCGTTCCGGGAAAACCGGGGCCTTTTTCAGGTCCCGCTCGGCGCTCAGGCGCGCGATCTTCGCTTCTTCGGCGTCGAGTTGGACCTCCAGGGCTGCTAGCGCAGCACCGGGTCGCACGTTGTCCAGAACAAGCAGGGTTTGTCCAGCTTTGACTGCATCACCGTCGTTGACCAGGATTTCTTTCACGATGCCACCTTCCTGATGCTGGACGGTCTTGCGCTCGCCGTCGGTCTGTACGACACCTTCGGCGATAACTGCGCCCGAGAGCGGTGCAAGTGCCGCCCAACCTCCTACCGCCGCAATGCCTAGTGCGATACCTAGGCATCCATTCACGATGAGCTTTCGTGGCAATGGCAGGCAGTCTGCCTGGTTGTCTTCAGTCGACTGTAACCATCGCTTTGTTTTTTTGACAGCATTTGCAACAAGGTTTGATGCTTTCACAACAGGGTTCTCACTGCGGGGTCCAAAGCTCTCGACATCGCAGGCGCGATGGATGAAGAACGGATTGCGGGTGTAGGCGGAACGGCAATTTCGTCAGCTGTGTTCTGACCGGTTTTCGTCGCGAACTCATTGCGTGTTCCGAAACGCTCGACCTGACCAGACCTCATCAATAGCACCCGGTCGGCAATCGCCATCAATGCTGGTCGATGCGTGACCGCGATGACCGTGACTCCGTCCGCCCTGATCTGCCTCAGGGCTGCATCGAGCGTTTCTTCGCCATCGCTGTCGAGATTGGCGTTTGGCTCATCCAGAAGCAGCAGCTTCGGGTCTCCGTATAACGCTCGCGCGAGTGAGATGCGCTGCCGTTGTCCACCAGAGAGCGTTTCGCCTGACTCCCCGATCTGCGTGTCGTAGCCGTTGGGCAGACCGAGAATCATCTCGTGCGCCCCCGCGCGCTTCGCTGCACGCACTATCGAATCGGAATCTAGCTGCAAAGGCCGTGCAGTTCTTCCAATATTCTCCGCGACCGTCCCGGCGAAAAGCTCGACATCCTGGGGCACGTATCCCAGGTACTGACCGAGTCTGTCTCGTGGCCACTGCGACACATCCGCGCCATCGAGCCGTACCGCCCCAACCTGAGGACGCCACAGGCCGGCAATTACCCGCAGGAGCGTCGATTTTCCCGACGCACTGGGACCGATGATCACCAGCGTCTCACCCGCACCGAGGGAGAACTGCACATCGCGCAATAGAAGCCGACCGGCCTGCCCTGGCACCCGGGACGGAACACTGAAGGTCACTCGCTCAACACACACAGCCCCAGCCGGGGCTGGCAATGCGATAGCGTCGTGTTCAGAGGAGGGTTTGAGAAGTTCATTGAGTCGCCCCCACGCCTGACGGAGTTCGCCGAATTGCTTCCAGCTTCCGATCATCTGTTCGATGGGCGCGAGCGCTTTGCCCAGCAGGATAGTGGTAGCGAGCATGACACCGGGCGTTGCGTGTTCGTTGATCACGAGCCATGCGCCAGCAGCCATCATGATGACCTGAATCGCCTGCCGCGAAACCTTCGTCACGTTCCTGTAGAACGCGCTGCTGTCTGCCACCTGCTGCTGTGCCTCGATGTATTCGCGCTTGCGGATATCCCAGGCGCGCACGATTTTTTCCGCCATGCCAAGCACCGTTACGACCTCAGCATTCCGGACAATCTGGCTGTAGGCGAGGTCGCATTCACGCTGCTTGTCCGTGTAAGTGCCGATGTTCTTCGCGATCACCCGGTCGTTGAGTAGGGCCAGTGCGAACAGTACGATTCCGCTGATCGCGGCGATCAGACACAGTACCCAATGAAACAGGCAGATGATGATCAGGTAGATGACGAGCCAGGGCGCATCAAGAAATGCAACAACCCCCGGCCCTGAGAGAAAGCCGCGCAATGTGTTGATGTCCGTCTGGGTCGCGACCGTGAACGACTGACGTTGGCGCGCGCTGGCATCAAGCCGCGCCAGCAGCGCGAGCCGGTCCAGCCGGGCGCAGAGTTGCAGGCCGAGATCCGCCAGAATGCGGCCGCGCACCACGTCGACCAGCAGCATCATGGCTAGCGTGATAGCCATAAAGGCCATCAGCATCAACAGCGTCTCAATGCTGCGGCTCGGCAGTACGCGGTCATAGACCTGCAGAAGATAGATCGTCGGGGTGAGCACCAGAAGATTCGAGATGACACCAAATCCACTCGCCAGAACCAGATGGCGCCTGATCAGCAGATACATTCTCACTCCCCAGCGTTTGAATTCTGTACAGGCCGTTCTGCATCGCTATTGCTCGCGAGCAACGCATTCAGGGATTCAATGTCTGTCCGCTCGAGACGCGCAGCACTTGCCTTGAGCCGCAGGCCCTGAACCAAAGTTTCCTGACGCGCTTTGGCGAGATCGCGCCGCGCGCTGTAAAGCTTGTCTTGGGCCGATAGCACGTCGGCGTTCACGCGGACGCCCACGCGGTAGCCGGTCTGGTTTGATCTGAGAGCAATGGCCGCGGACTTCACTGCGGTCTTCAGTGCATCGATCTTCGCCAGCCCCCGCGTCACGCCGAGCCAGGCCTCATGCGCTTCGAGTTCGGCGCTGCGCCGCGCATCGTCGAGATCGTGTTCGGCCTTCTCCCTCAGCGCAGCGGCCTCGCGCACCCGACTTCGGGTCATCAGTCCGTCAGTGAGCGGTATGGTGATCTGGATGCCAAGTGCACTCGATGTCCCGCGATTGCCGCCCGTATTGAAGTTCGATTGCCCATTGACGTATGCGGCATTGCCTTGATTCACGTTTCCGACGAGAGAAATGGACGGGTAGTCGCCCGCGCGTGCCTTCGAGCGCTCACGTTCGGCAATTTCGAGTGCAACCTGCCTCTGGCGGACATGATAATTAGCGTCAGCCGCGGCATCGATCCATGAATCGACATCGGGCGGATCAACAGGGGGAATATTAAAACCGTCCCGCATGCCATCAACCCGCGTGACAGGGCTTCCTACGATCTTCTGCAGGGCGGCATATTTTTCATCGAGCTGGCTGTGTGCGGCGATCTCGTCAGCCTGCGCAGAATCAAAACCGGCCTGTGCCTCATTGACGTCCACGACAGTAGCGTCACCCAGTGAAAACCGGTGCGTTGCAAGCGCCAGCTGTTCTGCAACGGCCTCCCTGTGTTTGCGGGACAGCTCGACATCGTCCTGCGCACCAAGGGCTGTGAAGTAGGCTTGTGAGACGCGCAAGAGCAGGTCCTGCTTTGCCTGCGCCAATGCCAGATTTGCTTCGATGACTGACAGCTTGCCCTGTTGATACGTTTCCCACGCATCCCATCTGAAAACCGGCTGAGTCAGGGAAAGCGTGAACCCGTTCGTTGAATAGCCCGGATAACTCATCCCGGGCACTCTCACGCCATTGCGATAGTTTGATTGCTGAAGAGTGACCCGAGGAAGAAGCCCGGCGCGCCCCTGAGGTTCCTTTTCGATCTCTGCATGCCAGGTAGCTTCCGCACTTTTGAGCTTTGCGTCGTTCGCCAAAGCGGAATCGGTGAGTGACGTAAGGTCTGCGGCACGACCGGCATTGAACACACAAACCAGAACCATAACTAATACTCGCCTCATTCGGCCGTACTCTCTTCTACCAATAAGCTTTCGGGCTGTCGAAGATATGCCAGAAAGCCCTTTGAGATTATTAGGTAGTGTCAATTGAATGCGAAATGACAACGGATTTCGAAAATCGGATAGGTCCGATGGACGATTTCACCGGTCAGTGCTTTGTCCATGACGCGTCCACGCGTCATGTGCTGCGCGAGGTGATCCGTGATTAACGTCCGCTATTCCGTCGGGTGAGCGTCTATCGTTCGCGACGACGCTGCCAACGGGTGTATCCAATCTCAGCGCCGGCCATGCCCAACCGCGCAGACCTCGCAGACCGACAGTCAAGTGAAGCGTTCAGGCATGGCTAATGCGGACGTATCGCGGCGGCGCGTTCATCGGCGAGCACGGCAGTTGGGACCGCTCGCCGTTGAGCGGTTACGTGGTCTCGTACGTGACGTTCGAGAACGGCAAGCCGGTCGGCGCGCCAAAGGATGTCGTGACGGGCGCGGGCGGCTGACGCGTGCAGCGCGATCGCCTGCCGTGTGGATACACTGGTGCGAATACCGCGACGGCGTGAGGAATTCCATGACGATCCCGACGAACCGCTCGTCCAACAGCTGGCGCTTGCTGCTCACGCTCGTGCTGAGCGGATCGGCGCTATGGAGTGCCGATCCCGCTTGCGCGGTGTACGCGATCGCGCAATACGGCGAGCCCAAATATCCCGCCGATTTCAAACACTTCGATTACGTCAATCCCGAGGCCCCCCGCGACGGCACGCTCGTGCTCGCGAATCCGAACCGGCTGACGAGCTTCGATAAATTCAACCCTTTTACGCTGCGAGGCAATCCCGCACCGGGACTGGGACTGATGTTCGAAAGCCTGACGACCGGCAGCGCCGACGAAGTGGCGAGCGCGTACTGCCTGCTCGCCGACGACATCGACGTCGCCAGGGACGGCCTGTCGACAACCTTCCACATCAATCCGAAAGCGCGCTTCTCGAACGGCGATCCGGTCACCGCAGCGGACGTCAAGTTCTCGTTCGACACGCTGAAAAGTCCGCAGGCGCTGCCGCAGTTCGCGGTGTACTTCGGGCAGATTGCGCGCGCGGTGGTGATCGATCGGCTCACGATTCGCTTCGATTTCAAGGTCGCGACACGCGAAATGCCGCTGCTCGCGGGCGGAATTCCGGTGTTTTCGCACAAGTGGGGCATGCGGCCGGACGGCACGCGCATTCCTTTCGACCAACTCGCGTTCGAGAAGCCGATCGCAAGCGGCGATTATCTGATCGAGCGATACGACAACGGCCGAACCATCAGCTACGAGCGCAACCCGAACTACTGGGGTGCGTCGCTGCCGGTCCGCGTGGGTACGCACAACTTCGCGCGCATCGACTACAAGCTGTATGCGGACGCGGTCGCGCAACTCGAAGCGTTCAAGGCGGGCGAGTACGACGTGCTCGTCGAACACACCGCTCAGAGCTGGGTACGGCGCGATATCGGCAAGCGCTTCGACAGCGGCGAGCTGATCAAGCGCGAGTTTCCTCATCACAACGGCGTGGGCATGCAGGGCTTTTTCATCAACCTGCGGCGGCCGCTCTTTCAGGACGTGCGCGTGCGCGAGGCGCTCGATCTCGCGTTCGACTTCGAGTGGCTCAACCGGCAGCTTTTCTACGATCAGTACAAGCGCACCGACAGCTTCTTCGTCAACACGGACCTGCAGGCCAGGGGCAAACCCAGCGAAGGCGAACTCGCGATTCTCGAGCCATTGCGCCAGGAACTCGATCCCGCCGTGTTCGGCGAGATGCCGCAACAGCCCAACACCGATCCACCGGGATCGCTGCGCGCCAACCTGATCAAGGCGCGCGAGCTGCTGGCCCAAGCGGGCTGGACGTATCGCGACGGCGCGCTGCGCAACGCGAACGGTCAGCCATTCGTCTTCGAGCTGCTCGGCGACACGGGCGGCGGCGTGTCGATGGAACCGGTCGCCGCTGCGTTCGGCCGCAATCTGCACAAGCTCGGCATCACGATGAACTTTCGCACCGCCGATTTCGCACTGATTCAAAAGCGCATCGACGCGTTCGACTTCGACATGACGACCGTGCGCCTGCCCGACGTGCAGGTGCCGGGCACCGAGCAGCTATCGCGTTTCGGCAGCCAGTACGCGGACGAGCCCGGCTCCGACAATCTCGCCGGCGTGAAGTCGCCGGCCATCGACGCGATCCTGCGCAAGGTGCTGGGCGCGCAAACGGATGAGCAGCTCGTCGATGCGACCCACGCGCTCGACCGGGTGTTGATGAACGGCTACTACGTGATCCCGCACTGGTATTCCGCGGTTCATCGCATCGCGTACCGAAACAGCCTCGCCTATCCGGCGATGCTGCCGCTTTACTTCTCCGCCGACGAATGGGTTCTGTCGACGTGGTGGCAGAAGGCGGCTGGACCGAATCTTGCACGCCCTCCATGAGTGGAGGACAACGATCATGAGCAGACTACTCTTTGCAATCACCGTATCGGTCGGCCTCGCGGGCTGCGTCGTCGCCCCGCCGCCGCCCAGCTATGGCTATGGGTATGAGCCAGCGCCCGCTTATGGCTATGCGCCCGGGTACTACGTCGCACCGCCGTCCGTGAGCCTCGGCATCGGCATTGGCGGCTACTGGGGTGGCCATGGAGGCCATTGGCACGGCCATTGAATCAGACGATCCAGGAGGGCTCTTCTAAACCAGGGTAAACATCCATCCTCGCACGAAGTACTTCAAAATGGTTGGGGTACGGAGTATATTCGCGTTCAGCAGATATTTACTGAACGGAGGAGGACGTCATGCAATTTCATCTCAACGGTTTCCGGGTCGGCGATCCGACAATCGAGCCAGCCATCGGCAACGCACATGCTGCGCAGATGCCGGAGAAGGTCGACGTGCTGATCGTCGGCAGCGGCCCTGCCGGAGTCGTGCTGGCCGCGCAACTGTCGCAATTCCCGTCGATCAACACGCGCATCGTCGAGCGTCGCGACGGACCGTTGCAGATGGGACAGGCCGATGGCGTAGCGTGCCGTACCGTCGAGATGTTCAATGCGTTCGGCCTCGCGGATCGCCTGCTGCAAGAAGCCTATTGGGTCAATGAAACGGTATTCTGGCGACCCGATGCAAATGACCGCGGCGCGATCAGTCGTACCGGCCGGGTTCAGGATACCGAAACGGGTCTTTCGGAATTTCCGCACGTCATCGTCAATCAGGCGCGTATTCAGGAGTATCTGCTTGACGTGATGCGTCGCTCCGCGCGCCGGATCGAACCGGACTACGGCCTCGAACTGGTCGACGTCCAGCGCGACGATACGAATGAATACCCGGTGCTGGTCACGCTGCGGCGCACCGATCCCGCACGGCTCGACGAGACCGTGACCGTGCGCGCGCGCTATGTCGTCGGTTGCGACGGCGCGCGCAGCCGGGTACGCACCGCCATCGGACAAACGCTGCGCGGTGACGCGGCCAACCATGCGTGGGGCGTGATGGATGCGCTGGCCGTTACCGACTTCCCGGACATCCGGCTGAAAGCGGCGATTCAATCCGCGAGCAAGGGCAACCTGCTGATCATTCCGCGCGAAGGCGGATATCTGGTTCGCTTCTATGTCGACCTCGGCGACGTCACCCCGGAGAATCGCGACAACCTCAAGCAGATCACGGTCGATCGCATCATCGAGACGGCGCAAAGCATCCTCCATCCCTATACGCTCGACGTCAAGGAAGTCGCGTGGTTCTCGGTCTACGAGGTCGGTCAGCGTCTCACCGACCGCTTCGACGACGCGATCGCCGCCGACGGCACTTCGCGCGAACCGCGCGTGTTCATCGCGGGCGACGCCTGCCATACGCATAGCGCCAAAGCGGGCCAAGGCATGAACGTGTCGATGCAGGACGGCTTCAATCTCGGCTGGAAGCTCGGCGCGGTGCTGGAAGGCCGTAGCGACGCCGATCTGCTGCGCACGTATTCGGACGAGCGCCAACCCATTGCGCAGGAGCTGATTGATTTCGACAAGGAATGGTCGGCCATGATGGCCGCTCCGCCGAAGGACCCCAACCGGCCCGAAGCAGGCGGTGTCGATCCCGCGGAGCTTCAGGCGTACTTCGTTCGCGCTGGCCGCTACACGGCAGGCGTCGCGACGCGTTACCGGCCGGCCACCCTGACCGGCGAAGCGACGCATCAGGCGCTCGCCAAAGGCTTTACGATCGGCACGCGCTTTCACTCCTCGCCTGTGGTTCGCCTCGCTGATGCAAAACCGTTCCATCTCGGGCATGCGGCGCAAGCCGACGGCCGTTGGCGTCTGTACGCTTTTGCGGACGCGTCGGGTCGTGCGCTGAATGCGTTGTGTGAGCATCTCGACAAATCGCCGGAATCCGTTTTGCGGCTCTTCACGCCGAAGGACGCCGACGTGGACAGCGTTCTCGATCTGCGCGCGGTATTGCAACAGCCGCATCGCGAAGTCCGCCTCCAGGACATCCCTGCTCTGCTGCTGCCGCGCAAGGGTCGCCACGGTCTGATCGACTACGAAAAGGCATTTACGTGCGACGCGACGACTGATATCTTCGACGAGCGCGGCATCGATCGCGAACAAGGTGCACTCGTGGTGGTACGTCCCGACCAATACGTGGCCCATGTTCTCCCATTGAATGCGTACGCGGAGTTGAACGCCTTCTTCCGGCCCATCTTTCGCGCGCGTTAAGCCATAACCAAATCCGACACTCCGAAATTGCCGATCAAACCTGAAGACGCCGGCGCGCTCCCAAAATTTACTGGCAGTCTGGTGCGCCGTGCCCAACAGCGCCATGCAGCGGTCTGGCTGAGCGAGGTTTCCGCGGAGATCACGAGCGTGCAGTACGCGGCGCTCGAGGTCTTGCACGAGACGCCTGGCGTCAGTCAGCGGCAACTCGGAGACAAGCTCGATGTGGATCGTTCGACGATCGCCGATCTCGTTGCACGCATGGTGCGCAATGGCCAGATCGAGCGCGCCGATGATCCTGTCGACAAGCGCAGTTATGTGCTGTATCTCACCGCTGCGGGTAAGAAGCAGCTTGCGGCCTTGCGTCCGCGCGTCGAGCAGGTCGAGCGCATTCTCACTGAACGGCTGACGGCAAGCGAATTGGCGCAGTTGCGCCGCTTGCTTGCGGCGCTGTTGCCGCCGCAGGCTTAATTCCCTTACTGCTCCAATAAGCCCGCCGGCCGAACGCCTGTCACAGCTTGCCCGGCCGAGGGTCGGGCACGAAGCCATCCCGGTTCGGCATGCGGATAGCGGCGAGCGAATGCGCGTCGAGACGCGCATCATCCGGCACGATGCCGTTGCGGTTCAAGATCCACGCGCTGAGGGCATACACCTCGTCCGCGCTCAGCGACTGCGGCGCGTTATACGGCATCGCCCGGTTTATATAGTCGAATAGCGTCGTCGCATACGGCCAGAAGCTGCCAACGGTGCGTTTCGGACTCGCGGTCGCGAGCGTGCCCGCCCCACCGATCAGCTGATCGCCGATCAGCCCCTCGCCTTTCGCGCCATGACAGGCCGCGCATTTCGCCGCGAAAATTCGGCCACCCGTTGCGACGTCGCCGCTGCCGTCGGGCAAGCCGTGGCCGTTCGGTGCGACATCGATATTCCATGCGCTCAGATCGGCTTCGCTGACAGGCTTGCCGATCGCGTCGACGGATGAACGCCAGCGCGCTTGAGCGGCGGCAGCGGACTGCGCGTCGCGCGTTGCATCGAATGAAGACGAACAGCCAGCGAGCAGACTGCTAGCCGTGACCCATGCCAGCAGAGCGCGCATCGTTTTCGATTTCGAAGCACCGAACCGCAGATGCTCACGCATTTTTAACGCTCCCATCGGCTTCGATGCGCCACTGCTGAATGCCGTTGTAGTGATAGTTCGAGTTCAGACCACGCGCCGCGACGAGCGCCTCGCGCGTCGGTTGAACGTAGCCGGTAGAATCCGTCGCGCGCGACAGAATGGCGGTCGGCGCACCGTTCCACACGAAGCCGGCCTGGAAGCGGGTCAACGCGCGATCGCGCGCGGGCTCGTCGAGCACTGCGGCCTGCCAGGTCGCTCCACTGTCGGTCGATACCTCGACCTTGCGAATCGCTCCCCGCCCCGACCACGCGAGCCCGACGATCGGATAGAAGCCCTGCGCGGTCAGACGCTGTCCGGCGGAAGGCCGCGTGATCACCGACTTCGCGTCCATCTCGAACACGAATTGACGCGCGCGGCCGTCGGGCAGGATGCCCGTGTATTTCGACGTCTCTTCGCGCGTCTGCAACGGCGCATCGACGACCTTCAGCCGCCGCAGCCATTTCACGTTGGTATTGCCCTCGAAGCCCGGCACCAACAGACGCAGCGGATAGCCGTTCTCCGGCCGCAGGCGTTCGCCGTTTTGCGCATAGACGACGAGCGCACGGTCGAGAATCCGGTCGAGCGGCAAACTGCGTGTCATCGCGGCGGCGTCCGCGCCTTCGGCGAGCAGCCATTGCGGCGTTGCGCCGTCGCTGGTCAGCGTGCGTCCACCGACGGCTTCGAGCAGCGTCGACAGCCTGACGCCGGTCCACTCGCAGCACGACAGCAGTCCATGCGTGATCTGCACAGGGAGCCCGCTCGGTCCTTTCCATTCGCTCGCCGTGTTGCCCGAACACTCGAGAAAATGAATGCGCGACTCCGAAGGCAAGCGCAGCAGATCGTCCATCGTGAAGAGCTTCGGCTCGCGCACGAGACCATGAATCACGAGTCGGTGCGTGTCTGGATCGATATCGGGCACCCCGGCATGATGCCGCTCATAGACGAGCCCATTCGGCGTGATCGAGCCATGCAGATCCGCGAGCGGCGTCAGCGACGATGCGGCGCCCGGCATCGGCCACGCCCGCGCGGCACGACGAATCACGTTCGACTCGCGAGGCGACGGCAGCCCGTACGGATGCTCGAGAATCGGCGCGCCGGGAGTTTGTGTCCACGGATCGACGCCCAGCGGCTTCAGCAGCGTCGCCGCCTTCAGGTTTGGCGCGGCCAACGCGGACAGCGCGAGACCACCCAACAGGCGCCGACGCGGCGACGCGGGTTTCGACGCATCATGCGCGTCGCTAGTAATACGTGGAGGTCGCGACATGCTCGTGCCGGCGAGGCGGCCTGGGTTGATCGACAAGCGCACGAGTATAGGTAGTGTGCGCGCCCCGATCAAAGCCGATTGCGACTAAGGTTATGACGGCCGGCGATATGCCGCGCGCGCACAAGCGCGCACAACTCACCGATGACACCGTCAATCCGGTGCGATTTCCGCGATCACGCTAAACGATTCGAGCGTATAGCCCATATTGAAGTATCCCGCGCGCGCGTAAGTCGCAATGCGCTCGAGTCGCTCGGGATCGTCGCGCGGCTGGTCGCGATGGACCCGCTGCCGCACGGCTTCGAAGGCAGCGGACACGGCCCGGCGATAGAACGATGCGAGATTCAATGACATCGTGCGCCCTCCTGCTGATGGCATGCATCGAATCTAGTCAGCAGCGCGTGCTTGTGCAAACAAGCATTTGTGCAATGCTTTGCGCCGCCGATGCAATGTCGGTCTGGCGGTGCCGACGAAACGGGTTGTCCGCTTACGCTCAACCGCGATAACGATAGCGCTCGATATTATTTGTGCGCTAACGAGCGCCTCTCTACGATCTCCGGACCTTCACTTCGATCGCATTCCAGACATGACCACGACCAAAGCACTCAGGGCCGCACTCCTCTCGGTTCTCGTTACATGCGGCATCGTCAGCGCGCAACCGGCGCTTGCGGCAGGACAAACCGTGCGAGTCGGCATCATGTCCGGCGAGGACGAAGACGTGTGGCGTGCGGTCGCCGCCAATGCGGCCAGGCAGGGCATCACCGTCAAGATCACGACCTTCTCCGACTATACGCAGCCGAACGAAGCGCTCGCCGAACACGACCTCGATGCGAACTCGTTCCAGCACAAGCCCTATCTCGATGCGCAGATCGCCGCGCGCCACTATCAGATCGTGCCCGTCGGCTATACCTACGTGCAGCCGATCGGTCTCTACTCGCGCAAGGTGAAATCGATCGCGGCGCTGCCGCAGAATGCGACGATCGGCGTGCCGAACGATCCGAGCAACGAAGGTCGCGCGCTGCTTCTGCTGCAGGCGAACGGGCTGATCAAGCTGCGCCCCGACGTCGGCCTGCTGCCGACCGCGCGCGACATCGCGGACAATCCGAAGCATATCCAGATCAAGGAGCTCGACGCGGGCATCGTCGGCCGTGCGATCGGCGACCTCGACGCCGCCGTCGTCAATACCGACTGGGCGATCAAGGCGGGCATCAAGATTCCGCAGGAACGCATCGCGCAGGAGAAGGTACCGGGCAATCCGTATCGCAACTTCATCGCGGTCAACGCGAAAGACGCGAACGCTGCGTGGGTGAAGACGATCGTCGACAGCTACCAGCAGGCCAACGTCGCCTCGGCGATCCTGACCGTCTATCACGGCGCCACGCTGCCCGCATGGGATGGCGCGCCCCAGCACTGATCCGACACGCGAATCACGCACGAATCACTCGCGACTCGAGCGGCGGCGCTTCGGCCGCCGCGCATCCTGCCTTCTTCATTGCCCTCCCGATCGTATTGCCCGTCATGTCAATTACCAGAACGCTTCACGACCGCCGCACCTTCCTGAAACTTTCGCTCGGCGCCGCGGCGGCCGCGGCAGCGCCGCTTTCGTTCGCGCAAGGCAATGCGCGTACGCTGCGCGTCGGCAACCAGAAGGGTTATCTGAATCTGCTGAAGGGCCGCGGTACGCTCGAGAAACGGCTCGCGCCGCTGAACGTATCCGTCACATGGACCGAGTTCGCGGCGGGCCCTGTGCAACTGGAAGCACTGAACGTCGGCTCGATCGATTTCGGCGACGTAGGCGAAGCACCGCCGATCTTCGCGCAGGCCGCCGGCGCACCGTTGGCCTATGTCGCGGCGACCGTCAAGCGGCCGCAGTCGGAAGCGGTGTTGGTACCGCCGCAATCGACGATCCGCTCGGTCGCGGACCTGAAGGGCAAGCGGATCGCGCTCAACAAAGGCAGCAATGTCCACTACTTTCTCGTCAAGCTGCTGAGTCAGCATGGCCTGCAATACGGCGACGTAAAGCTCGTGTTCCTCGCACCCGCCGATGCACGCGCGGCGTTCGAGCGCGGGTCGATCGACGCGTGGGTCATCTGGGATCCGTTCTTCGCCGCGGCGGAGCATTCGCTCGGCGCTCGCGTGATTGCCGATGCGAGCGGCGTAGTCGGCAATCGCGCGTTCTACTTCTCGTCGCAGAGTTATGCGGCGAACAATCCCGACGTGATCCGCATCGTGATCGAAGAGCTCGACAAGGTCGATGAGTGGGGCAAGCAGAACAAGGATCAGCTCGCGGCCGAACTCGCGCAGCTATGGGGTCTGCCCAAGCAGGTCGTAGACGCGGCGGTGCGGCGTCAGCAGTTCGGCACGCAGCCGATTACCCGCGCGATTCTCGGCGAGCAGCAACAGATCGCCGATACGTTCCTCGATCTCGGCCTGATTCCGAAGCACGTCGACGTGCTGAAGGCGGCGCCTTCGAATCTCGCGTAGACGCACCGGCGGCGCAACGACGCCGCCCCCCGTCAACGCTCGGAGACCGGCCGCGTTGGCGTAGCCTGTGATTCCTGCGGGGCGTCGCTGTACTCCGTCATGCGCCGCGCCGAACTCACGCCGGCCGCGACCAACGCGAGCGCCGCGCCGATGCCGGCAATCAGCGTCAGGTGCCGGCCGTGCACGAGCCCGAACACGATCGACACCACCACCGCGCCGCTCGACTGGCCGAGCAGACGTCCCATCGCTTGCAGGCCGGACGCGCCGCCGCTGCGATGCCGCGGCGCACTGCCGATGATTACGCGATTGTTCGGCGACTGAAAGATGCCGAAGCCGAGGCCGCAGACCGCGAGCCGCCACACGATGTCGAAACGCGTCGCCGTGTCGCCGAGCTGGCAGAGCATCGCGAGTCCGCAGCCGAACACGACGAGCCCGACGCTGCTGATGCGTCCCGGAGCCCACCGGTCGGACAGCCGGCCCGCAACCGGCGCGATCAACGCGGTCACGAGCGGCCACGGTGTCATCAGAAAGCCGGTTTGGGTTTCCGACAGCTTCAGCGTCTGCTCGAAATAGAACGGCAGCACGATGTACGCCATCGTCTGTGCCGCGAACGAGCAGATCGACGTCGCCATCGACAATGAAAACACCGGCATGCGCAGCAGGTCGATGGGCAGCATCGGCTTCGCGAGCCGGCTTTCTCGCCGCACGAACAGCACACCGGCCACCAGTGCGAGCGCGACCATCGCGGCGCCGCGCTGCGTCGCCCCCGGCTGCTTGAAAACGGCGAGACCCGAGATCAGCAGGCCGAAGGTGAGCGCGTTGAGCAGGACGCTCAGGCCGCTCAGGCGAGCGCCCGATTCCGGTGTCACCGGCAAAGTGCGCGCGCCGATCGACAGCGCCAGCACGCCGAGCGGCACGTTGACGAGGAACAGCCACTGCCAGTGCGCGACCGACAGAATCGCCGACGCGATGCTCGGCCCCGCCGCCGACGAAACGGCCACCACCAGCGACGATAAACCGACGCCGACGCCAAGCCGTGCCTTCGGAAAAACGAAGCGCACCAGCGCGATACTCACGCTCATGATGCCGCCCGCGCCGAAGCCCTGAAACACGCGCGCGACCGCCAGCACCAGCAGCGTGTGCGCATTCGCGCAGGCGAACGACGCCAGCGTGAAGAGCACGAGTCCGTAGCAGTAGACACGCTTGTAGCCGAGGCCGTCGCCGAGCACCGCGAGCGGCAGCAAGGACACCGTGACCGCCAGCTGATACGCGTTGACGACCCAGATCGCATTCGCCGGCGATACCGCCAGGTCGTTGCTGATGGTGGGCAGCGCGACGTTGACGATCGAGGTGTCGAGCACCGACATCGTCATCGCGATGGCGATCGCGAGGTACGCAAACGCGCGTTGGGGATTGGGCAGGCCGTCGGTCATGGTGCAAGCGGGTCGAAAGAAAATACCCGGGCGACGGCGTGCCGCGCGGCGGCCATCGCGGGTGCATTGTTGCAACTCTGACTCGCGGGAGCAAGATTGCACCGGATACCGGGATGATGGCCACCCGGCTCGTCAGGCATGGCACGTGCGGCGCCTGAATCGGGACGCAGTTGACCTTACTGCGCCAAAGGTTGTAACCGTGCAGGAATCGTCGCCGCGATCGACGTCGGCGAGGCACGCATGAAAACAAAGCGCCCTTTTTACACGATCGGCCATTCGACGCGTCCGTTGCAGGAATTCGTCGACTTGCTGAAAGGCGAGCAGATCGCCTTGCTGGTGGACGTGCGCAGCATCCCGCGCTCGCGGACCAACCCGCAGTTCAATCGGGACACGCTGCCCGCCTCGCTCGCAGCGGAGCATATCGACTACGTGCATCTCGCCGCACTCGGCGGACGCCGCAGCAGGCGCAAAGACGACGCGCCGTCGCCGAATGCGTACTGGACGCATCCGGCCTTTCGCAACTATGCCGACTATGCAATGAGCGACGCGTTCCGCGAGGGACTGGCGCAACTGCTGAGGCTCGGTCATCGGCAGCGCTGCGCGATCATGTGCTCGGAAGCGGTCTGGTGGCGTTGCCACCGGCGTATCATTACGGACTATCTGCTGATGCACGATGAAACCGTGCTGCACATCATGGACGCGCATCACACGAACGCCGCCACGCTGACGCCTGGCGCCGAGCCCCAGGCCGACGGCACGCTGATCTATCCGGCTCAGGCGCAGAACTGAGCCGACTCACGACACGACTGCACGCCAGTCACCCCGCACCGCTTTATGGCCGTTACCACCAAACGTACCTCGAAACACGACACGTCGCTCGACACGCTGCTTCACGATATCCGCGCCTGCACGCTGTGCGCACCCATGCTGCCGCACGCGCCCCGACCCGTGCTTGCGGCGTCCGCGAGCGCGCGTATTCTGGTCATCGGGCAAGCGCCGGGCGCGCGCGTGCATGCGTCCGGGGTGCCCTGGAGCGACGCGAGCGGCGCGCGCCTGCGCACATGGCTCGGCGTCGACGACACGACCTTCTACGACGCGTCCAGGTTCGCCATCGTGCCGATGGGCTTCTGTTTTCCGGGCCGCGGCGCGAGCGGCGACCTGCCGCCTCGTCCCGAGTGCGCGAGCCGCTGGCATGGCCAATTGCTCGCGCGGATGCGTTCGGTGAAATTGACGCTGCTGATCGGACAATACGCGCAGCGCTTTGGCCTCGGCGACGCGTTTGGCCCGACCTCGACCGATACGCTCGTCAGGTGGGCCGAGTTTGGACCCCATGTGATGCCGCTGCCGCATCCGTCGCCGCGCAATGTCGCGTGGTTCAAGCGCAATCCGTGGTTCGAAAGCGAAGTGTTGCCGACGTTGCGTGCGCATGTGGCGACGGTGTTGGCGGGCGAAACGCTTTGAGCGCCGCGCACCACGAAGCGGCGGCCGCGTCCGCGTCCTGTGTGCTGCGGTGCGCCACCCGGTGCCGCGCCGCGCTTTCGCCAGTCCGCCGACAGCGGCGCAGACCATCCATTGCACCCCGTCGGGCGCCACGATCCACACCTTCGTAACCCCGCCGTCCCACTCTTCGGAATGGTGCGGGTATACATGGATTAGGCGGTGCAACCGCACTGCACTAACATTTTTGCGGTACCGCACGGCGCGTATCGAGCGCCTCGAATCGGGGTTGCACGTCGCCACGCCAAAGTCTCGCGCTGCCCAGCGCACTCCCGGTGCCTTCCAGCATCTGCACACGATCGACGCAACGTCGAGCGCATCGACCAACGAAGAGAAGAATCGGAGGATGAGATGGCACAGCAACGGGATGACAACCAGCAACAAGGCAACAACTCTTTCAATCCGACTCGGCGCGGGCTGATGCAGGGCGCCGGACTCGGCGCGGCGCTTTCGCTGATGGGTGCGCTAGGCGGCGCGGGCGGGCTGATCGGCAGCGCGCAAGCAGCGGAGTCGGCGTTTCCGTCGCACAAGAAGTGGAAGATCGTGTTCGTCAATCACGTCACCACCAACCCGTTCTTCGTGCCGACGCAATACGGCATTCAGGATGCCTGCTCGCTGCTCAACATGGATTATCAGTGGACCGGCTCGGCCACCTCCGACGCCGGCGAAATGGTCCGCGCCGTGAATTCGGCGATCGCCGCGAAGGCCGACGCCATCGCGGTGCCGATCGTCGATCCGAGCGCTTTCGACAAGCCAATCCAGGCTGCGCTCGACGCCGGCATTCCGGTGTTCGCCTATAACGCCGACGCGCCGCGCGGCAAGAAGAATCCGCGCCTCGCGTATATCGGCCAGGACTTGTATCTGTCCGGCTACCAGATGGGCGAGCGCATCGTGAGCCTGATCGACAGCGGCATGGTCGCGCTGTTCATTGCGACGCCGGGGCAGCTCAACATCCAGCCGCGCATGGACGGGGCGAGCGACGCGATCAAGAAGTCCGGCAAGAAGATCGACATCCAGACCGTGGCCACGGGCGCGACCGTCAACGAGGAACTGTCGAAGATCAAGGCGTTCTATCTGGGACACCAGGACCTGAAGGGCATGTTCGCCGTGGATGCGGGCAGCACGCAGGGCGTCGCGCAGGTGATGAAGGAATCGAACCTGCCCGCGAAGGGCGTGCACGGCGGCGGCTTCGACCTGCTGCCGACCACGATCCAGCTGATCCACGAAGGCTACCTCGACTTCACCATCGATCAGCAGCCGTACGTTCAAGGTTTCTATACTGTGATGCAGGCGTTCGTGTTCCTCAGCTCGGGCGGCCTCGTGGGGCCGGCCGAAATCAACACCGGCCTGAAGTTCGTGACCAAGGAAAACGTCGAGCCGTACCTCAATACCTCGACGCGCTTCGAAGGCAAGACCGATAAGCAGCAAATCGTTCCGCGGTCCGGCGCAATCAAGTCCTGATGAATACAGTGAACGAAACCAGCAACACAGAAGCAGTCCGCGCGCCCCGGCGCGCGGGCGTTTCATTCGCGTCTCAATGGGCGGCCGAGCTGCGCATCCTGCTCGTGGCCGTGCTGCTGGCCGCCTACTTCGAATTCGCGAACCACGATTTCCTGCTCACCAACGCGAGCCTCGTCAACCTGTCGCAGTTCATCGCGCCGGTGGCGATCATCGCGTTCGGCGAAATCATGTTGATGATCGGCGGCGACATCGATCTGTCGGCGGGCATGGTGTTCGCGTTCGCGCCATTCATGATGGTGTTCGCGAATGACGCGGGCGCGCCGATGTGGCTCGCCGTGATCGCGGGGCTCGTGGCGGCGGGCGCGGTCGGCTTCGTGAACGGAGCGGTGACGGTGTGGCTGCGGCTGCCCTCGTTCGTCACGACGCTCGGTACGCTCTTTCTGATCAACGGCATCACGCTCACGATCTCGCGCGGCACGCCCGCCCCCACGCCCGGCTCGCCCGCGTTCGCCGCGGTCATGGGCGCGTGGGGCTACAGCGAGATCATCTGGACCCTCGTGATCGCGTTCGCGATGCACGTGCTGTTGCGGCATACACGCTGGGGCCTGCACACGCAGGCCGCGGGTGCGAATCCGCTCGGCGCGAGCGAGGCCGGCATTCATGTGAAGCGGCTGCGCCTCGGCAACTTCGTCCTCGCCGCGGTGCTGGCGGGCTTCACCGGCATGCTCGAAGCCTTTCGCATTACCTCGATCGACCCGCAGGCGGGCGGCAACCAGATCATGTTCCTTGCGGTGGCCGCCGCCGTGATCGGCGGCACCCCGCTGACGGGCGGCTCGGGCACCATCGTGGGCGGCCTCATCGGCGCGGCGGTACTCGGCATTCTCAACGACGGCTTTACGCTGATCGGCATCAACGCGTTTACGTTCAACATCATTCTTGGCGCCGCGATTCTGGCGGCGATGATCTTCAACATCCACGTTGGGCGCATTCGCCGCAAGGGTGGACGCTGATGGACCAATCGCAAACTTCCTCGGCGGGCGCGAACGCCACCTCCGCTGCGCTCGGCGGCGCGAACACGCCGCTCGCGTTGCAAGGCGACAACCTCGTCAAACGCTTCGGCGCGGTGACGGCGCTCGACGGCGTCTCGCTCACGCTCGGCAAGGGCGAGATACTCGGCATCCTCGGCGACAACGGCGCGGGCAAGTCCACGCTCGTGAAGATCCTCACGGGCTTTCATCAGCAAACGAGCGGCACGCTCCACATCGACGGCGAGGAGACGCTGTTGCGCTCGGTCGATCATGCGCGCTCGCTCGGCATCGAATGCGTGTATCAGGATCTCGCGCTCGCGAATTCGCTGAGCATCTACCACAACATGTTCCTGAATCGCGAAATCGTGCGGCGCGGGCCGTTCAGGCTGCTGGATCACAAGCAGATGCGCGAGCGCGCGGCGCAGTGTCTCGACGATATCGGCGTGCACGTGCCTTCGGTGGATTTGCCCGTGGAACGTCTGTCGGGCGGCCAGCGCCAGGCGATCGCCGTGGCGCGCGCGGTGCATTCGAACGCGAAGATCCTGTTGCTCGACGAGCCGCTCGCCGCGATGGGCGCGCGCGAGGCGGGGCTCATCATCGACCTGCTGATGCGCTTGAAGGAAAAAGGCGGCCTGTCGATCATCATGATCATGCACAACTATGCGCAGACGCTCGATATCGCGGATCGCATCATGTTGATGCAGCGAGGCCGCGTGACCTACGAGCAACAGAGCGCGCTGACTTCGGTGGCGGAACTGATGGACATCGTGCAGCGGGAATACCGGGCCATGCGCGCCGGCGGCGCGCAGTGAGCCCGTTGCTCGGAATCAGAAATCGATCTTCGCGTTCACGCTGACCATGCGCGGATCGCCCGGCGCGATGTAGTCCGTGTACTGGAACATCCAGTAGCGGCGATTCGTGATGTTGTCGATCGCCGCGCGCAGCGTCACGTCGTGCCCACCGATGCGCGTCAAATAGTTCGCGCCGACGTTCACGATCATGTAGCCGCCCGTCTGCAGGTCGCCGGCCGGCCGCACCTTCGTGCTGCTCGTGAACTTCGCGTCCGCGCCGACCTGCAAGCCCGGCACGGCGGGCACGTCATAGGTCACGCGGCCGGCGGTGACGAACAGCGGCGCTCCGGTCACCCGGTTGCCGCTAAAGGCCTGTCCCTTCGCGTACCAGGTGTCGAGCAGCATCAGGTTGCCGGTCACCTGCCAGTTGCGGCCGACGCGCACACTGCCGCCCGCTTCGAGACCCTGGTAGATCGAGTTGCCGTCCTGCACGTAGACATTCTGGCTGTTCGCGTACGCGGCCCCGCGTTCGATGCGGAACAGCGCGGCCGTCGCCGCCCAGCGCTCATGCTCGCTCTTGAAGCCGACCTCGTACTGACGTGAGCGCAGCGGACGCAGCAGCGCGCCGGCATTCGCGTAGATGTCGGCCACCATCGCGCCTTGCTCGAGCGACTCCACGTAGCTCGCGTAAAGCGTGGTGTGCGGCTCGAGCTTGTACATCAGCGCGACGGTCGGCGTCAGCACGCCATTCTGCCCGTACGAAGACGACAGCGAACCGTTGATGTTGTACGACTGCTGATCGTAGTTCGTGTAGCGCAGGCCCGCGAGCAGTGACCAGCGATCCGTCAGCTGGAGCGTGTCGCTCGCGAACAGCGCCTTCTGTGTGATCTCGTTGGCGCGATATTTGTCGAGCCCGGCGCCCGAATAAAAGCGCCACGGGTTTGGCTGATACAGGTTGCCGTTGCCAAGCGTGAAGTAATACGACACGGCGCTGTAGTCGTTCGTCTGGTACTGCCACGACGCGCCGAGCGCCAGTTGATGCGTGAAGATACCGGTCTTCACCGTGCCTTCAAATACGCCCTGCCAGTAGATGTCCTGGTGGCCTTCGTCGCCGTTCCAGCGGCTGTCGGTGTAATCGCCCGCCTGGTTCAGCAGCGTCAGCGTGCTTTCGTTGCGGTCGCGCGAGGACTTGCTGTAGCTCGCCGACGTGTTGAACGACCAGTTCGGCGTGATCTGATACCTGACGCCCGCCGTGTACAACTGCAGGTTCGTATTCAGATGCTGATCGGTGCCGCCGAGCAGGTTGGTGCCGCCGCTGATCGGCGCGGGCAGGCTCGTGCCCGTATATCTGCCCGTGTAGATCGCGGGCGTCTGGCCGCTCGAGCGGCTTTGCTGATAGATCGCGTCGAAGTAGACGTCGAGGTAGCGCGTGAGGCGGCCGTCGAGCGACACCGCCAGCGAATTGCGATTGATGTCACCCGCGTTGTAGGTCTTGCCGGCCTCGTGCGTGTAGTTGATGCGCGCGCCGAACCTGTCGTCCGGACCGAAGCGCCGGCTCAGATCGACGTGCTGGCTGAACACGCTGTCCATCCGGTAGCCGGCCGACACGCTCGTCACCGGCTGATCCGCCGGCGTCTTCGTCACGTAGTTGACGACCCCGCCCGGTTGCACGAAGCCGTACATGAAACCGCCAAGGCCCTTCAGCAGTTCGACGCGATCGAGGTTTTCATAAGGCATCGTGATGCCGTACGAGACGAACGGATTTCCGTTGATGCGAAAGCCGTTCTGCCAATCGATCGGCAGGCCGCGAATCGAGATGTACGTGGCCCACGCGCTGTACGCATTGGTGCTGTCGGTGACCGATGCATCGACCGCGAATACGTCGCCGAGCTTGTTGGCCTGACGGTCGGCGAGCTCCTCGCCAGTCACGACGGTGGTCGAGAACGGCGTGTCGAGTTGCGAACGGGTACCCAGCGCACCGACCGACACGGGCGTGCGCAAGTGCATCGGCGAATCCGTCTGGGCGGCCGCGTTGACGTTGACGGCCGGTAGCGCCTGCTCGCCGCCGCTAGCGGCCTGCGCCGTGGCAGCTGGGCTACTGGCTGGCGCCGCGGCTTCTTCCCCACCGGAGGCGCTTTGCGCGAAAGCGGATTGCGCGGCGCCGGCAAAGACCAGCCAAACCACGATCTGCATGTGACGATGGACTGCGAGCCTTGTTGGACGTGTGGTTTTTTGATTCTTCATGTCTACCAGCGAGCAAGCGCCTCGGTCTGTTGTAAATGCGATTCATTCGCATTCATGAGGCGCGATGGTAGCAAAGGCTTTTGCCTTTTGAAAGCATTACGGAGGGATTCGAATCGCTTTCGGTGGTGACGGCGCCACAGAAGTGGCGCCCCGCATGGGATGCGCGGCTCCAACGGGTGTGGGTCGGTGAAGCCCCACGGAAGGGAGGGTTTCTTTCTGGGAACCTATCGCAGTCGACGAGGCCGGCGAGCGTTCCGACGGAATCCGCTGCGCCGGCCGTGCACTGCTGGCGGCAATCGCTTCACCAACGGCACAGAGCGGCCCGTTATAGCGAATCAGGAGGCGCTGCGATGCCTCGACAACGTGGACCGGTGCTGAGTGTCGTCGTTCACTAGCGCGGCACTCTGAGTCGATACAGTCAAGTGTCCTTCCAATGAGAGCCGCAGGACGAGAAGCATGATCAACGGCGACACCGGCGAAAGATGTCGCAGGAATGATCCGTAGTCCGGCTCGAAAATAGCTTGCGTTGACAGGAAACTGACCAGAAAACAGAAACACAGCGTCTCGAATCGGCCCACCGGAAATAGTGTCGCAGCGGCGCGATATCGGAAGAACACAGCCGCAAAAGTGAAAAACACGCCAATGCCGCCCAGCATTTGCAGCGGAGAACCCGACGTGATCAACCGCAACGGCAACACGAAAGTCGCCAGCGTGATGGCCACGTTCGCCACGCCAACGAACATACTGCTGCCCGGAATGAACTGTACGATCATCGACCCCACTTCCTCGGGGTCCCGCCACTCATTGGCATTCTGCCTCGCGAAATCCAGTGATTCGCCATAGGCCTTCTGGAACACGAAGGCCACAATCACAAACATGGCCAGTGCGAAAAGGATCAATGGAATCGGCTTTCTGAAGCCGTTTGGCGCCAAATAAAGAAACACCGTCGCGGCCAGCGTAATAGCCCAGTACGATCTGAAGTACACAGCCACCAGAGTCGCCAGGACTACAAACAAAGCCAATATCGCGCGCGATGAGTTGTAAAACAGCAACAAGAGAACCACGATCGAAATAACCACTTCTTTTGACGGAACGCCGATGTAGACAGTCTGATTGACGAGCCAGAAGGCGACCAGAACGAACTCGATCGGCTTCAGCGAAGTGACACCAGACCTCCAGATGGCGAAAAGCATGCCGATAGTCGACGCGAGAAAGCCCATCAAAGAAATAGAGAAATTCTGGAGGCCGAAAAAGTTGAAAAACCACGCGAGATTGTCGAATGAGTCGCCAAACGCCTTGAAAGCCGTGACGGTCTTCATCCGGTCGAAAATCACCAGTTCGTCAAACAGAAACCGCGCCGGCAACGTGCTATCGTGAAAGGCGGAGATCGCATACAGCGCGATGAATAGAATGAACCAGACCGCCGCCGACACGCCTGGACTCGCATTCCTGCCGATGATGCCGGGGAGTTTTACAATGCGCATTCTTTTTCCCTGAACGATTGAGCGACTCGCCTGTCACGGCGCTTCAAAGCTAGGTTGTCGATTCGGATAGGCGTCCGGCCCCTTGCCGATCTTGAGCGCCCGGTAAGTACCCATGCTTGCCACAAGCGTTCCACAGACACTGAGCAGCACAAGCGATTGGATGAAACCGACGCCGAGGAAATGAGCCGTCGCAAAGATCAAGAAAATCGATACGGCGTTGACCATTTGAAACATCAAGTCGATCTTCAGCCGGTTCGCAACAATGAATACCTGAGCCATCGAGCCATAGATCGCCATCGTGATGAAATAGGGAATAAAGATCAGGTACACCGACATCGACGGTTCCCATTCGTCGCCCATCTTCACGTGGATAATGAGGCTAAGGCCTGCATAGCACGCTGCTACCAGACAAATGCTGATCAACGTCAGCATAGTGAAGAACTGCTTCGATGGATTCACTCCATCTTTTTTGTGGCCGTCGAAATAGTCGATCAGATCACGGCGGAAGACGGCGCCCAAACTTTGCGACAAGAGGGACGCAGGGAAGTAACCCACGCGATACGCCAGCGCGAAGATACCGGCGTCACGATGATCGAAGATCATCGGCATCAGGATCGCGGACGCATAGATCACGAATGAATTCAGCGTAGTGGTCGGAATGCCAAATTTTGCATACTGGATCTGAAGCGTGGAGAACCTAAGGAAGGACACCGGGATCAACTGGCGGGCCGAATAAAGGCAAATCGCGGCCGGTACAACGGACGAGACCAGAAAAATCCAGCTATAGATGTTGAATACGGTGGTGCCACTGACCTCGCCTTTCGAAAACATCATCATGCAGACAAAGTAGACGGCGAATGCGGCATTGGGAAAGAACCGGATCGTTGCGATCTGCGTGTACTTTCGTTCGGTGGTGAGCGCTCCGCACAATGCCTGTTGCAGGAACACGCCCAGTGCCAAACCGATGACAGGTATGTATTCCGTGTGGCCGGCCGCTGCGGTAGCCACCACGAGTGCCACGCCGATCATGATGGCGACCGCGCTCGAACTCGTCATTGCACGCACGGCTTGCGCCTTGTCCGCCGCCATGCATGCGACCTCCAGACGCAAGCCGATCACCGACCCGATAAAAAGACCACCTGCCATGAGTTGGCTGAAGTACCCGAGAGCCGTCGGTCCGCAAAACTTCCCGATCAATAGAATCGAAACGAAATTGAGCGCCTGACTCAGCACCACTCCAGCGACACTTACGATCGAATGTTTGATATTCACAATTTATCTACGTCGAAGTCCGGGTGAATTTTTTTTCGCTCTACACGGCGACGGTGGTCGTCTGAGAGCTAGCCTTTCTGCGTCTTTCCGTTGGCCGGCAATGCGTCGAGATAGGAAGCATTGCGATAGAGGCCGGCGCGCGCACCCAGACTGTAGCGATAGACGTCCGTATCGATCCCGTTGAAGATCACACCCTTCACCCGGGCATTCGCCTGCTTGAGTTGCTTGGTCGCCTCCTGCACCTGCGCGATGGAAGTCGTCTCGAAGCGCGTCACCAGCAGCACGGTGCCGCAGCTATCCGCGAGCGCGGTCGCGTCGGATACGGCCAGCACGGGCGGTGTGTCGATCAGTACGATATCGTAGTCGCTCGTCTTCGCGAGGAACTGCTGCATGCGCTCGCCCACCAGCAGCTCGGCCGGGTTCTCCGGGATCGCGCCGCGCGCAACGAAGTCGAGGCCCGGGCGCACGTCACGCATGATCACCGCCTCGGACGTCACCTCCGACGTCAGATAGTCCGCCAGCCCCGGTGTCGAGTCGAGCCCAAAGTACTGCTCCAGATGGCCTTTGCGCAGGTCCGCGTCGATCAGCAACACCCGCTTGCCGGCCGCCGCGACGACCGCCGCCAGATTCGCGGAGAGGAACGACTTGCCCACCTGTTCGGTCGGCCCCGTCAGCAGCACGCGATTGTCGCCCGACTCCGATTCAAGCATTGCAAAATGCAGCGCGGTTCTGAGCCGGCGCAGGCTTTCAATCGACGGGTCGCGCGGAAACTCGCTCGCCAGCAGAAACTTCCCGTCAGCGGGCAGCTTGGGCGCCTTGCCGATGCGCGCGACTTTCGCCTGCGACAGCGGCACGGTCGCGTACACGTTCAGGCCCGTCTGCTCCTCGATCTCCTGCGCGTCGGTCACGCCCCCATAGAGCGCCGTACGCGCGAACGCCGCACCCGCACCCAGAATCAGGCCGCCCAACGCCGCATAGATGATCACCAGCAGTTTGTTCGGCTTGATCGGGTCTTTCGGCACCACCGGGTTATCGATCAGCCGCGCCGTCCCCACCTTGCCCGCGCGAACCAGCTTCAGCTGTTGCATGTTGTTCAACATGCCGACATAAAGCTCGTTGTTCACGTTCATGTCACGGGTCAGGCGTACCGCATTCTGCTCCAGCTCCGGCAGCGCCTGTTCCTGCTGCGACAGGCTGCCGATCCTGCTGCCCAGCATGCCAATCTGCTGGTCGAGCGCCTGGATCGCCGGGTGACCCGGCGCGTAAATCGCGCTCATTTCCGCGCGCTTCTGCTTCAGTTCCAGCAGGCTGCGCTGCGTGGCCACGCTCTGATCCAGATAGGCCTTGCCCTGCTCACTGAGGTTGAACACGCCCATGCGGTTGCGCATGTCGTTATAGCGCCCCTCGGCGCGCTCCAGGTCGCTCTTGAGCTGCGGCAGCTGTGCGCTCAGGAACTCCAGCGACCTCTCGGCTTCCGCCGCCTTGCGCTTCAGATTCTGGTCGACATACGCATTGCCGATTTCGGCAAGCGTGCTGGCCGTCAGCATCCGCTCGGAGCCCGTCAGCGACGCGCCGATGATGCCGCTGTCCTTGCCCTTCTGCGACACGGTCAGCCTGTTCTGCAGGTTCTCCACCGTCTTTTCGCGCGACTGCCTCTCCAGAATGAACTGCGTGCCCGGCCTCGCGTTCAGCGCATCGACCCGCAGCGTGATCGCCCCTTCAGGCAGTGTCGTGTCGAGCGTTGCGCCCACGCGGCCCTCGACCGGCTCGCTCAGATCCGACTGCTCCAGCCGGTAGCGCCCGTCCTCCAGAACGGTCAGCACGAACTTCTCGCCTTCGAATGCTTCCGGAACGTTGAAGCTGGACACCTTGACCGATTCGTTGCCCCACGCATATCCGCCAAATCCAAACAGACCAGGCGAGGAAAGACTTTTGGCCTGCCGCCCCAGCCAGTCGCCGATCAACGGAAAGCGCTTTGGCTTTGCGCTGATATCGAGGTGCAGATCGTCGACGGCCTTGCCGACCACCATTCTCGACTGAATGATTTCCATCTCGGCCGTCGCCTCTGTCTTGACGTCGAACATGCTCGAGACGTCGCCCAGAGGACTCTTTGAATTGTTGGTCGGGATGCTGTCTTCCACCTGCACGAGAATATCGGCCTGGTACACCGACGGCGCGATAAACGCGTATGCCACGCCCAGGGCGAGCACGCTGCCGGCGATTCCACCGACCAGCCAGCGGTTAGCCATCAGTACGTCGAAATAACGTGAGAGACTCACATCGTTATTGCGAACCACAGCGGCATTCGTAAGGAGAGAGTTCTGGTTCATCGAAACCCCAGGGCGGGTGTACGAAAAGGGTGGAAGCGGTATTTAAAGTGCAGGCGATACGGCGTTGCCAAATCTCGCTTTCTGGCACGGGACGACAACATTTTGGATGCTGACGCTGCGTGCGTCAGTTCGGTGTGCAACGCAATTTTGCGATGTTCCCTCTGCTTTGCGCGCCACCAACTTCAGAATAATCGTCTTACCGTATAAACATAAAGACTGCCTAATTCTCCGCTGAACCCCTGTTTTCCCCGCAGTAGATCCAGCTCTGGAAAAATAGCGCATACGGCACACTAACGAGTATCCCAGACTATCTGAAGTCTGTCATTATCTCTGTACGCTAACGCACATCACTTTCGTGGCTGCAACGTCACAATCCCATTCAATGCCGTTAGCTTGGGATGCATATGAAACAATTGATGCGTGAGATTTTCACACGCGCGCTGCTTTTCAGTGGAACCCCCGCCGCGATTCGAGCCTTGCTTTGGCGTGATCGCACCGCGATTCTGCTCTATCACGATCCATCACCCGCCACGCTCGAGGCTCATTTCGAGTACCTGAAAGACAAGGTCGAGTTCGTGCCCTTGTCGCAGGCAAATTCGCGTGGTAGTGGTCGCCCGCGCGTGGCCGTCACGTTTGATGACGGCCATATTGGCAATGCGAAGCTGCTGCCCGTATTCATTAAGTACCGCGTGTACCCGACCATCTACATCTGCAGCAGCATCGTGGCGCACGATCGTACTCACTGGTTCCTGCATCCTGCCGCGAAGGATGCAGGTGTGAAGCGGCTGATCCGCATGAAAAACCAGGAGCGCCTGGCTGAACTGGACGCGCGAGGCTTTCATCAGGACTTGCTCGACGCATCGGCGACGATTAGTGGCCTCAGCGCCGCCCATATTGAAGAGATGCGCCCCTATGTCGACTTTCAGTCGCACACGCGCTATCACCCGACACTGACCTTCTGTGAAGATGACGAATGTTTTGAAGAACTTGCGCTGTCAAAGTTGGAGGTAGAACGGATCGTCGGGAAGCCGTGCGAGCATTTCGCGTATCCCTATGGCATTTTTGGTCCGCGCGAAGTCGAACTGTTGAAGGCCGCGGGCTACAAGAGCGCACGCACGACCGACGTGGGCTGGAACGACGAAGGAAGCGACCCGTTCCGGCTCAAGGCGTTCGACATTGACGATCACTCTTCCGTGGCGTGGTTCGCCGCGCAGCTGACAGGCCTCACGTTGGCGCCGCGCTATCTACGACTGGGACGGGTCCGGCGCTTCGCTCAGCGCATCTTCAGCAGACCGCGAGTATTGAACCAGGCGTAGACAGCGCAGCGCCGCCGACCACCGCGCACGGACCGAATCTGGTCAAGACCAGGCAATGTCGGTCGAGCGACGACGCGACCCATCGCGCTTTAGCGTAGGACACATTTGAGCACCGCGCGGCATTCGACCCAGGCAGCGAATCACACCGATCAGGTATTTGCCAATAAAACTGCTACAGCGGGCGATCTCGGCTTCGAGCAAGACAAGTGGTCACCGTTCGATCACCTGCTAATTAAAGGCGGAAATAAGCCGCCCGAGCACTTTTTGTAACGGCCTCATTGTCCTTATCTCCACGATTAAAAAAGGAAGGCGGTATGCGTAAAATCTTCATCACGTCTCCCGGTAACGCAAATTATCCGGAAATTACTGCCTATCAAAACTATTTTAAGGCTCGCGGCGTGGAGGTGGTGGTCGGAACGATAAGCGAGTACCGTGCGCTGGAAAACAAGCGGAATTTCGTGTTGTGGGAAATCATGGGCTTTTATCCGAATCGGTTTGAATCCGACTTCGTCATCCACGACTACCGTTCTCTGTCCGTTGGCGGCTGGCCGGCGATGAAAGACGTCGCGAAGCGGTACTTCAATTGCCAGCCGAATCTGCGGATCTTTCAAAACAAACGGCAACAGGAGATCATGGGTTTCGGCCACGGCGTCCCCAGTGTCATCCTTCCTATGGGCGTGCCGAACTGGATCTTCGAGGTGCAGGGTGGCGGTCAGAGCGAAAAGAAGGCTGATTTCTGCTATAT
Organism: Paraburkholderia youngii; assembly: GCF_013366925.1. Lineage (NCBI taxonomy): Bacteria > Pseudomonadati > Pseudomonadota > Betaproteobacteria > Burkholderiales > Burkholderiaceae > Paraburkholderia > Paraburkholderia youngii. Next base: position 1,401,133 of record NZ_JAALDK010000002.1, on the reverse strand, counting down.
CGGCGAAATGAGCGTCGAGCGGGGCTTCGATCGCGTGCTGGAAGCGTTTATCAACAAGTTCCAGAAGCGCGACACCTCCCTCCTCCTGGTGGGAAAACCGGACCCGCGCATCTATGAAAGATTCTCGAATGCGAAAAATATCATTTTCACTGGGCCGTTGCCGCAGCGTGATGCGCTGAAGCACGTGGCCGAATCCGAAGTTGCGGTGTGCTATTTCCCCTATCACAGGCCGCATTGCTATCAAACGCCGACCAAGCTGCTCGAGTATGCCGCGCTCGGCAAGAAAATCGTCTGTAACGACTCGCCGTCCAATATCAGATGCTGTGAAGAGATGGGCATCCACAGCGTGATCACGACGGCGAACATATTTGACGGAATCGATGAAGACGCCGCGCGCAGTGCGACAGCGAATCGCCGGACGGACTTTGCGGATCTCATCTGGGACCGAGTGATAGAGCAATCCAACGTCGCGGCGTTTCTGCCAAAGGATATCAAGCTAACCAACGCTTGAGCAATTCATTGGCGTGCGACGTTTCAACGAACGCGGTCCGAACCGTCCCATAGTAGCGCAGAGTTAGCCGCAGAGACGAAACTAGAACGGTGCAATGACATGCAAATATTCATTCTTCATCCCGGCAAGGCGAACTATCCGGAGATAGACGCTTACACGAAGTATTTTGCCGGAAATGACTGTAAGGTGACGTCAGGAACGCTCGATGATTACAAAAAAGTCAAGAACCCTGAGGAATACATTCTCTGGTGCATCATGGGTTTTTACCCTAGGACTCCTGCCGCGAAATACGTGATCCACGACTATCGCTCGCTGTCGGTCGGGCGTAACAGCGCGCTAAAGGACACCATCAAGAAAACGTTACAACCGCGGCCCAATCTTCGAATCTTTCAGAACGATTCGATGAGCGAGGTGATGGGTTTCCGGGACGAAGTGGACACCGTTTTTCTGCCAATGGGCGTGCCAGACTGGATTTTTACCGCAGATGCTGACCGCAACCGGCCGCTTCCGACGGGCACATATTGCTATCTGGGCGAGATAACGCGAGAACGCGGCTTTGTCGGCTTCATCAGGAACTTTCTGGCCGCCAGGCGCGACTCGGATACCCTCGTTCTGGTTGGGCCTGTTGAAAAGGAAATCTCCGACGCATATCTTCAATCGCCCGGCGTCCTGTTCACGGGACGTCTTCCGCAACGCGATGCCCTGGCGGTGGTTCGCAATTGCGAGATCGCTATTTCAACCATCCCCTACAAGCGTCCGTATGACGTGCAGACGCCGACCAAGCTTCTGGAATATGCCGCACTCGGCAAGAGAATCATCTGCAATGACTCTCCGTCGAATCTGAACGCCGCCGCAAAGTTTGGAATTCAATGCAAAATAACGGGCCCAGACGTATTCTCTAGCATCTGCAATTTCCATGGCGATATGGTACCGAAAAACGATCCGTCTACACTGTTGCATTTGCGGTGGACAAATATAATCGCCGCCTCGGGCGTGGAGCGTTATCTCGCGAGGATCTAAAAAATAAAATGGTTTGCGCGAAAACCCGCGCAAACCATCTCTATTATCAGCGACTACGAGCGCTTTTTTACTCGCTCAGCACCGCACGGCCCTCGCGAATGCTCCGCAGTTGGGTCGAATAAAGCAGCTCGATGTTGTTGAAGAAGCGATCTTCACTGAATCGGTTTCGCGCCTCTTCCTGCGCCCGGCGGGACAAACCTTCACGAAATTTCTCGTCGGTTAGCATCTCCTGGATCAGCGATGTCGCTTCCGCAGCCGTCCGATAAAGGACGCCTGTCGAATTGTGGCGAATGGTATCTATATTGCCCGGACAATCCGACGCCACAACGGGTGTGCCGAGCGTCATTGCCTCGATCAGGGAGACGGGCATCCCCTCCCAGGAAGCTGTCGACAAATAGATATCCGCTTGCACGACAGTTTCGATCACGTCAGCACGCGTAAGCCAACCGGTCACACGCACACCAGCGTCCTTGAGCGTCCTCCGGAGACATGCGTCGCCGTCGCCGATCCATACAAATTCCACGTCGTCCCGATCAAACGATCGTGCAATCTCCGCGAATAGTTGCGGATTCTTTTGCACACGAATGCCGCCGACAGTCGCAATGATTCGCCGTTTCGTCGACCCGACTTTTTCAGCGCTTCTCAGACGAGTGTCGCCCTGTGCACCGACAGCCCGATCGATCGCATTCTCGACCAGTACTGCATCCCGCCGAAGATAGCGGCGGATCGCCGCGCATTCGCTCTCAGAGCAGCCGACATATGTGCAGCTCTTCAAACATGCAAGCCACTCCAAGGCGGCGAAACAGTATCGCTTCAACCTGCCAATGTCCCGCCGTACAAAGGAGATGCAATGGGGGCTATATAAAAGCGCCGTTGACGGCAACGCAAACAAGGTCGCCATTCGTCCAAGGAAACCCGCGAACGACGAATGCATATGGACAATGTCCGGGTTCAATCGGATGAGTTGCTGGCGCAACACGGACATGATGTGCGCCAATGATGGTCCTTTCATCTGCAGATGCTGCAGGACGACATCAGAGTGAAACATTGCGCGCAAGTTCTTCGGCGTTTCCTCGCGCTCGGAATAGATCACATAAACCTCGTGACCTTCCTTGGCGAGCCGCGTCGCAAGCGTGCTCACAACTGCAAGCGTTCCTGTGGCAGTCGATTCAATTACGTGGACCACTCTCATAACTTTTTCTCGTGAATTGCTCAGCGATAGCGGATCACTTCACCCGATCGGTCACGGCGATCGGGACGACATGCAATCTACGACATTGGAACCTCAGCCTGGATCAGTAGGCTCCGTCTTTTGCGAACACCACTTTGACAGTTTTCAGAAGAATCGATATATCGAATGCCACCGAGCGGTTCATTGCGTATCTAACGTCGAGCGAAACCCGCGTCGGATAGTCCACATCGTTGCGGCCACTGACCTGCCATAAGCCTGTCATTCCCGGCTTCAGCGCCAGGTAGTAACGAACATCACGGCCATATCGCGCCAACTCCTTCTGCACGATAGGACGGGGGCCCACCAGGCTCATATCGCCGCGCAGCACATTCCAGAGTTGTGGCAACTCATCGAGACTCGTCTTGCGCAGAATACGGCCAACCGGCGTCACCCGAATGTCGTTTTTAAGCTTGAAATCCCGGTCCCATTCCGCACGAGCCTGCGGATCAGTTGCGAGCAGTTTGGCAAGAACTTCATCCGAATTCTTGACCATGGAGCGGAACTTAAGGCACTTGAAAGTACGTCCTCCCCGGCCAATTCTCGGATGACCATATACGGCGTTTCCGTGGTCGCTCATGACGACGAGCGCAATGATCAGTAGAACCGGAGAGAGAAGTATGAGCAGAACTGACGCTCCGCAAACGTCCATTACTCTCTTCACTGCGTCATCCCACCTTGCACCCAGGAGGTTCTCGCTTGGCGGATGCGAGTCATCCACCGCGACTTTTTTTGAATTCGCCTCAAGGCACACCTCTTCCAGTTTCGGATCCGCGGCGGCGTTGGATTCGAACATGCTATCTCCTTAGTTCGGAAACTCGTGGGGAAGGTGCCGGCGTAGGCACTTTGCGCTTGCAAAACAGATTTTGGTGTGGAAGTGAATCATTTAGTGCGGCTAATTCATTGATTCACTGATGACTTCGGGACCAGCGTAACATCTCACTCCGCGACTGAATGTTAGTAATAGCGCATAAAGTCGCCATCGTACAGTTCGCTCGCGACACGTCATCTTCAACAGGCTCACCGACTGGTCTTTTATCAAATCAGATACGCAGAATTCGAATTGATGACTTCGCGCTTGATTGCTCTTATCGCTGGGTACCACTTATAGATACCATGACAAAGCGACCACATCAGAGACCTGCTTTTATCAGACGGTTAAACCGCGCCTTCCAAATCTTTCGATTTCCAAATTGTCTAAAGAGACAACTGTTTCAGCACCAAAATTTGCGTTAATGCTGCGTTCAATGAAGGTCAAAAATGAAAACCTGATGAACAACAGCCTGTTTTATGGACTATCGCGCCAAAGCCTATGCGACCACTCGTCGCTGCACTTCCAAGCCGAAAAAGTATCCCGGCTCAATACTCGACCCGATGTGCGTTTCCGCACACGGTCGGACTATTCGATCATTGTCGAGCTAGACACGAAAACTTCGTTGATCTTGTGCTTGTAACGTCGACGCCGTGTCTGATGCGCGTGTTTGACGTATTCGTGCGACCAATGCGTTCGCTTCAACAATTGATGTTCATCTGCACACTTAACTTTCACGTTTTCGGACCAATTCGGGGTGTCAACCTTTATAGTTAAGATATGAAACCCAATTTCATCTTCTTGTTCGCCGCCTTAACACTTTTGTGTGGGCAGCCAATGTCGGCCTTCGCGAAGAATGGTCATGCCAAAACAATGGACGCGGCTACCGCCAATGCTCAGCGGCTCGCGGCGCTGCAGCCGCCGCCCACCGGAAGCGGAAACGACCGTTTTGCAATGGACGTGAACTGCAATCTGTGGAGTGCGGATCAGAAGGCGCTGAGCGAATGCTCGAAGGACCTGGATCTGATTGCCGGTTTAGGCGTCGGTACGGTTCGCCTCGGTGTTTCATGGGACTTCATGACGCTGGCCGACGGCAGCACGCTGGACCCCAATAAGGTGACGTTTCTGAAGGCGCTTCTGAACGCCGCGCGCACGCGCGGTATGAAGATTCTTTTCCTGGTGGGCATGTACGCGCCGTCTAGCGCATACCAATGCCCGGCTACCCAGAATCCGCCGAGCGCATCCTCAGCGCGACTCGACTTCTGCGACGCGGCGTTCACGAAGTATTTCGGCGCGCTGATGGACGTCGCGTTGCCGTTTACGGCTGACATCGAACTGTTCAATGAAACCAACTGGTCGTTCTCCGCCTCGGACCCGTCTTACGGTGATCCGCACGGTATCTACGGCTACATTCTGGATCGCAGCAAGACGCTCTATTCGGAAGCCAAACAGATCCTGAACTTGAAAAGGCAGTCGGGCTACAAGACGGTTCTGCACACTCAGGGCATCTCCTACTTCTACAACTCGACGTACCCGAATAACGGCTGGCAGCCGCCCGCAGGCAACGAGCTGATCCAGGCGACCGACTACATCAAGGCAATGGGCAACAACTCGAAGAGCCCGGCCAGCCCGTTGAACACCACGATCGATGTCGTCGACGTTCACCCGTACTTCAGCAGCGCCGACTACCACTTGCTGATGCAGTCGTTCAACACAACCGTGTCGAATCTGGTTGCCAGCGGTTCCAAGCCGATCTGGATTACGGAAACCAACAACGGTAAGAGCCGCACCGACGCCGGGCAACTCGCGGCATTCAACCAGTTGAAAGTTTTGATGGACAACGGTTCGGTGGCAAAGGCGTTCTGGTATGTGGTGCGTAACGGCGACCCGAGTAACGGAGAAGGCGACGGCTATTCGATCTACGATTACAACCGTAACCTGATTTGTCCGCAGCTTGCGGCCGCCATTCGCGCATACACCGCGACGATCCCGCGAGCGCAGCGATTCCTGTCGGCCCCCTACCTGACGCCAGTCAAGTGAACCCGCCTATCGCGATTGACCAGGTGAACGCGAACTCCGACTCTGGAGTTTGCGTCATTTTGGTTGTTTTGCCCTGCTCCAACGTGCTTGATAGCTTTGAAATGGGGAAGCCGCGGACATCCGCAATGACAGACGAATCATAAAAGGGCGATGCGACTAATCATCCTCCTTTGATCCTCTCGCACGCGCAACGCAAAGCGCACACGCAAAGACCCCAATCGCTACGCCGATCAGCAGGCACGCGGCATGCGTCAAGAAAGTTACCATCTTCCACTCCCCTTACGACCACATCGAAATATTGTGAATTTGAACAGCACGATGTCATCGGTGGCGTAGCTATGGGCTGGGATATTCCGTAGCGGCACCGGACAGTGCGATGAAGGCGACCTAAAGTCCGGCAGAGATTGACAAAAGCACAGTGTCCTATTTGCAAATGAATACCGATCTAATAACGAAACTCACTATACCACGGGTTTAGCCCCCCTCTCGGCGCCAATCTCCAGAATGGTAATGGCCTCTTGGCCAACGGGCAGATTCAGTAAAGTATGACGTACAAAGATGGCCGACACGGTAGCCGAACGCGAAGGTGCCGGCAGCGCGATAGGCGGAAGCCCGAGAAGCTTGAAAGGCTGCAGGAATCAACTTTCGAGCCGAGTCGTGACAATGGCGACCGGCACGAAAGTGGGAATCAGAAGGATGCAGCCATAGATGAGGACGTCGGCGCCCGTACGCTCAGCTATCGAAAGCGCCATCAGGCAGATCTAGTGGCCGGCGAACGCAGTGAGCGGTAAGAAATCGAGCGTGGCCCTCGCGTCGCAAAGGTTAGTTCTTCTTTGTCTCTCCACTGGCAGGCAGTGCGTCGAGATAGGAAGCATTGCGATAGAGGCCGGCGCGCGCACCCAGACTGTAGCGATAGACGTCCGTATCGATCCCGTTGAAGATCACACCCTTCACCCGGGCATTCGCCTGCTTGAGCTGGGCGGTCGCCTCCTGCACCTGCGCGATGGAAGTCGTCTCGAAGCGCGTCACCAGCAGCACGGTGCCGCAGCTATCCGCGAGCGCGGTCGCGTCGGATACGGCCAGGACGGGCGGTGTGTCGATCAGCACGATATCGTAGTCGCTCGTCTTCGCGAGGAACTGCTGCATGCGCTCGCCCACCAGCAGCTCGGCCGGGTTCTCCGGGATCGCGCCGCGCGCAACGAAGTCGAGGCCCGGGCGCACGTCACGCATGATCACCGCCTCGGACGTCACCTCCGACGTCAGATAGTCCGCCAGCCCCGGTGTCGAGTCGAGCCCAAAGTACTGCTCCAGATGGCCTTTGCGCAGGTCCGCGTCGATCAGCAACACCCGCTTGCCGGCCGCCGCGACGACCGCCGCCAGATTCGCGGAGAGGAACGACTTGCCCACCTGTTCGGTCGGCCCCGTCAGCAGCACGCGATTGTCGCCCGACTCCGATTCAAGCATTGCAAAATGCAGCGCGGTTCTGAGCCGGCGCAGGCTTTCAATCGACGGGTCGCGCGGAAACTCGCTCGCCAGCAGGAACTTCCCGTCAGCGGGCAGCTTCGGCGCCTTGCCGATGCGCGCGACTTTCGCCTGCGACAGCGGCACGGTCGCGTACACGTTCAGGCCCGTCTGCTCCTCGATCTCCTGCGCGTCGGTCACGCCCCGATAGAGCGCCGTACGCGCGAACGCCGCACCCGCACCCAGAATCAGGCCGCCCAACGCCGCATAGATGATCACCAGCAGTTTGTTCGGCTTGATCGGGTCTTTCGGCACCACCGGGTTATCGATCAGCCGCGCCGTCCCCACCTTGCCCGCGCGAACCAGCTTCAGCTGTTGCATGTTGTTCAACATGCCGACATAAAGCTCGTTGTTCACGTTCATGTCACGGGTCAGGCGTACCGCATTCTGCTCCAGCTCCGGCAGCGCCTGTTCCTGCTGCGACAGGCTGCCGATTCTGCTGCCCAGCATGCCAATCTGCTGGTCGAGCGCCTGGATCGCCGGGTGACCCGGCGCGTAGATCGCGCTCATTTCCGCGCGCTTCTGCTTCAGTTCCAGCAGGCTGCGCTGCGTGGCCACGCTCTGATCCAGATAGGCCTTGCCCTGCTCACTGAGGTTGAACACGCCCATGCGGTTGCGCATGTCGTTATAGCGCCCCTCGGCGCGCTCCAGGTCGCTCTTGAGCTGCGGCAGCTGTGCGCTCAGGAACTCCAGCGACCTCTCGGCTTCCGCCGCCTTGCGCTTCAGATTCTGGTCGACATACGCATTGCCGATTTCGGCAAGCGTGCTGGCCGTCAGCATCCGCTCGGAGCCCGTCAGCGACGCGCCGATGATGCCGCTGTCCTTGCCCTTCTGCGACACGGTCAGCCTGTTCTGCAGGTTCTCCACCGTCTTTTCGCGCGACTGCCTCTCCAGAATGAACTGCGTGCCCGGCCTCGCGTTCAGCGCATCGACCCGCAGCGTGATCGCCCCTTCAGGCAGTGTCGTGTCGAGCGTTGCGCCCACGCGGCCCTCGACCGGCTCGCTCAGATCCGACTGCTCCAGCCGGTAGCGCCCGTCCTCCAGAACGGTCAGCACGAACTTCTCGCCTTCGAATGCTTCCGGAACGTTGAAGCTGGACACCTTGACCGATTCGTTGCCCCACGCATATCCGCCAAATCCAAACAGACCAGGCGAGGAAAGACTTTTGGCCTGCCGCCCCAGCCAGTCGCCGATCAACGGAAAGCGCTTTGGCTTTGCGCTGATATCGAGGTGCAGATCGTCGACGGCCTTGCCGACCACCATTCTCGACTGAATGATTTCCATCTCGGCCGTCGCCTCTGTCTTGACGTCGAACATGCTCGAGACGTCGCCCAGAGGACTCCTTGAATTGTTGGTCGGGATGCTGTCTTCCACCTGCACGAGAATATCGGCCTGGTACACCGACGGCGCGATAAACGCGTACGCCACGCCCAGGGCGAGCACGCTGCCGGCGATTCCACCGACCAGCCAGCGGTTGGCCATCAGTACGTCGAAATAACGTGAGAGACTCACATCGTTATTGCGAACCACAGCGGCATTCGTAAGGAGAGAGTTCTGGTTCATCGAAACCCCAGGGCGGGTGTACGAAAAGGGTGGAAGCTGGATTTAAGGTGCAGGCGATACGGACCCGCCGCCTGCTCGAATCAAATCGTCTTATCGTCTATACAGCTTCCGCCGTACCTGGCGCAGACTTCTAATTTTTCGGCATCGGATATATTGCGCCGGCAGACAGACATCGAGTTATTCATATCAGACGCAACCGCAGCCTATCTGACGGCTTGCCGCACCTCCGTACGCTGCCGCACGTTGTCACTTTTCAGCCCAACGTGCTAGGGCCTGGTCACGAAATGCCAGAGCGCCGCACACTCGGTATCGGATATCCGGTAGTGAGGCATGGCTTTGCGCAACAACACGTTGGCTGGGTCGATGCCTTCCCTCAGCGCCCTGCAGAACGTTGCCTGATCGTAACTGCTCGCCGGACCGTCCCTTCGACTCTTCGCAGGAAACAGGGTGCCGGCGGTCAACGGTGGTGCGAATGCGTCGGCCGCGCCGGTTTGCGAATGGCAGTTCGCGCAACGGGTAGTCGAGCCGGGCAGCAGATGATCGTCGTCGCGCAATTGCGCCGCGACCGAACGCTGCCCATTGAAGATCGCGCACCCGAGATCCTTCGGCTCGCAAAGCGGCGCGGCGTGCGCAACATGCGTGATGCTCGCCAACCCAAGCATCAGCGCCACACGCGCCGCGGTTCGCCGTGACAGTAGTGCCATCACTGGATCTGCACCGTGCGCGAAACGCTCGGCACGCCCTTCGCGTTCAGGCCAAACAGCATGTAGTAGCCGGGCACCACGACACCCGGATCGGAAGGAATATTGATCAGATATTCACCCGCCGTTCCTACCGTGAAAGTCACGGGTACCCGACGCTGCTCGTTGTTGACCGCGTGGGTCGACGAAGACATGCGCATCAACGCAAAGGCCGTGATGCCACTGCTGCCCGTTACGGCGATCGATGTCCCGAGCTGTGCTGTGGTCGGCGCGGCTGTGAGGGTCGGTCGGGTTGCCGCCGAGCCGTCCGCGTTCAGCAGGTACGGCGGGGTCAGTATTTCGAGGTTCGTGTGATTTGTCGAGCAACTTCCGCACAGTCCACCGCCGCCGCTCAGTACGCGACCGTCCGGCAACAGCAGTCCGATGCTGTGATAGTTACGCGGCACGGCTTGCGGCGGGAGCACCGAGAAAGTCTTGGTGGTAGGGTCCCACAACTCTGGCGCCAGCACGGAGGTGTCGTCCGAAAACGTTACCGGGTACGCCTCTCCACCTAAGACCACCACCTGACCGTTCGGCAAGACCACGCTGGTGTTAAAGGCGCGGCGGTAATTCATCGGCGTAAGCGTTTGCGTCACCGCGGTGCCGCTACTGATGTCGATTAGCGTGGCGTTCGCAGTCGCATTGGCATACTCGTAGCTCGTCGCACCGCCTACAGCCAGGATCTTGCCAATATCGTACATAACGGCGTTGCCGTTCATCGCATCGGTATCGCTGCCCCGGTTGCCGGCAGGCGTCACGTTGCCCGCGCCGGCGGTATCGAACCAGTGCATGGCAACGCTCGGACCGGCGTGGAAGACTCGCCCATTTGCCACCGCAAATAGCCATGCATGATTGTCGGAGCGGAAAATGCCAGCCGCGTCATTCGTGAGGATGTAGTCGGCGAGAATGGCGCTGTTGACTTGCCAACCCGTACTCGGTGACCAGGTTTCGCCGGTCTTGCCGCCTTCGCCTCCGTTCCACGAACCACCCACCTGGAATACGTTGCCATTGCTCAACGTTACGCTGCCCTGATAGGCGCGCGCAATCTTCATTAGAGGACCTGACGACCATTGTCCAGTGGAAGGCGTGTAGAAGCTCGTCTCGTCGCTGCTCGAACCACCGGTGACGTAAATACGACCATCCGGAAGATTGACGATGCCAGGACAGAACATATCGTGGCCGGTATTCGTCACATAGACCTGTTTGCTGGTGCCGGTCGTCGGGTTGAAGATTGCGGTGTACGTGTTGCCGGGGGTGACTTCGCCAGCCGTAAAGTTCAGCTTCTGGTCAGCGGACCACAGTACCACCGTTCCATCGGGGAGATTCGCCGCAGCAGCCGGCACGATCGACAGGTTATAGGGTGTCGTCCACTTCGCCGGCAATGTTTTCGCGGTCATGCCGCTGATCTGCCACGTCTGCAGCGGGCCGCCGCTGCAAGGCTGCTGCGTGATCTGCGAGCCCTGCGCGGTGAGACCCGCAATCGCCAGACACAAGTTACTCTGCGACGCAACGATTGCAAAGCCGCCACCTTGCGGTATCAGCTGAAAGCTTTGATTCGGCTGGCCGTTGCAGTTCCACTGGTCCGCCCCAGCACCCGCGTCCGTGCTTACCCCATAGATGTCGAGGCAAAGATTGCTGTTGACGTTGACGAACTGATAAAGCCCGTTGTTCTGCGTCACTGTCCAAAGCTCGTTATTCTGACCATTGCAGGTCCACTCGATGACCGAGGCGCCAGGCGTTGTCGATATGGCGCTCACATCGGCGCACAAGCTCGTGCCGTTAATGGTGATCGTGCTCGATGTCTGCGCGTCCGCCGTCGCGGAGAACATTGAAAGCACCGGCAAGAATGCAATTAGCAGCAATGCTTTCACGCACTTGCCGAATAATTGCGAGGTGATCCTACGCGATCTTGTTTGTGACATGTTCTCAGTCCAATAGATTACACACGCCCTAATGCGCCCAGTACCTCGCAAACTTGATCCGCGCGGGGCAGGTCATCGCTTCGCCAGCGCAACATTCCGTTAGCGTCGAAGCAGTAGATTTGGGTCGAGTGATCGGCAATGTTGCCGAGTGGCAAGGTGCTGCCCGAAAGCGCTGTGCGCATCCGATCGACGTCCTGCAACGTCGGCGTGGCCGCCCGCCATTCGGGTCCGGCCTGGAAGCGCTTGAGCCATGCGTGCAGCGCGGGCGGCGAGTCGGAAAGCGGATCGATTCCAATCGACACCAACTGAACGGGATAGCGATGCTGCAACTGCGATATCCGTTGCTGAACGGTGCTGAACAGCGCACCTTGCAAAGGACAAACTGAACTGCATCCTGTGTAAATCGTCTGCAACGCAGTTACTTTCCGATGCAACAGGTCGGTTAGCAGCTGCTTCTGGCCGCTTTGATCGATCACCCAGTAGTCGTCGAGACGAATAGGCGGCGTGACGAGTCCCACGCTTGCGTGCTGCGCATATAGCGGAAAGGAAATGCCGGCTAACGCCGCCGCCGATACGCCACGCAGCAGCGCACGACGACTCGGGTTTCGGACCGGCGCGCGCGCGCGCAACGCCGCGCGACTCGGCGCGTGTTGATGAAACATGAACATGATCTCCCGCAACGTGTAACGATCTTCAGAACTATTCGTCGCCATCTTTTATTGCGTGTTACTCGCGCGGCAAATACGCATACTTCGCGCGACGGCTACGTTCGCTCTCTGGTGGCGAATCATCGGTACTGGTGAGCGTATCAGGGAACCTTCATGAAAATGACAGTGTCCGTCCCGCGACTTGCTGCGTTTTGTGAGGTCGGCCACATAACCATGAACACCCAAAAACTGTGCATTTGGAAGGCCCGAGCAAAGCTCTTTCTTTGACTTGCAGATCTCGAGTTGCGCGCTGAATCACTGAATGCGGTAGAGGTGGAGAAGTGTTTCGCTGGCGATATGTGTCAGTCTGCGCCCTGACTCGCGGTGTTCGCTTTATTTCGAAACTCAAAGGCGAACCGTTGCGAAAATCCGCATTTCGCGATTTATTTAATGCGATCAGGGCAGCGCCACCAAAATTCCTCGACGGATGGTCTCTCTTTCTAAAACCATACTAATGAATTCAATTAGGTTTTCAGCCGCCAAGAACTAGACATTGGCAGAAAAGAGGTGCCCACCCCTGTCCATAGGCGCCAGGTAACAACTTTGTAACGGTTCTCCTGCTGTTGGGTGAATTCATCGGGAGAGCGTGGGAACGCGTCTGGATAAGCGTGGGAAGGGAGGCAGGGCACCTTACCGATAGGCTCCCATATCACAAATTTCGTTGTTACGCTTAGTTACGACCGCCGAGGCAATTTTTGTTCCATTTCTGTATCATTCGTTTCGTCAGATCAGTCAGGGAAAACCTAGGTCGATTTTGATTCGATCAGTAGAACTTCGCAATTTGCGACGAATCAGCGAATCTTCCTTTTTGAAGGATGAAAGCGGTTTTCCGCGCATCGCATTAAATCTGAGGATTAAATTCAATTAATGCACGACGCGAGTCCGGCAACGGGCGCCCTTGACAAAAGCGGATCATTAGTTAGTTGTACTCCGTGTTGTTGCGTAATTATTCGTGGCGACGTCCTTATCACGCGAACGTTGTTCGTTTTAGCGGCCAAGGTTCATGGGCCTTGATAGACAGATGTCCTCTTTCAGCAGACTCTCTCCAAGACTAAAGCCATCATTTCGTCAACTTCCTCAGATCGCAAAAACTGTTTCAGTGCTTGCATTTACCGCAGGAATTCTGAGCCTTGCAGGTTGCGGCGGTGAAACAAGCGATGATGGCAACACGCAGTCCGTGACTGCCAGCTCCTCCCTTTCTGCCAACGCAGTCGCGAACGCGACTACGAATGCGTACAGCAACGGCGTAGTGCCCACCGATAACGGTTCGCCGCCGGTTCAGGCGAACGGTCAGCCTTATAACCGCGCCCAGGTGCAACGGGCGGGACAAGGCGATTGAGCCGTTTCGCGACGATCAATACGAAAGCCGCATATCCCGCGCAAGACCATTTGCAATCGTGACGTCAGCGACAGTTGACTCACGTGTTCGACGTGTTTGCGTTACGTGTGCCATCGCTTCAGGAACTGATGGTCATCGGCAAACGTAACGCCAACGTTCTCGGTCCATTTCTCCGTCAGTAGCATTTATAGCTAATCCATGAAATTCAGACTCTGCTCCTTATTCACCGTTTTAGCCCTGTTGTGCGGGCAATCGATGCCAGCGTTCTCCAAGTCGTTCTCCAGGTCACATTGGGGCAACACCAACACCACATCGACAACCGCAGCCGCCACCACATCCACGCCAGCCACCACGTCCACCACATCCACCGCAGCCACCACCGCGACCACTGCAAGCGCCACTGCCACGCTGCAGCCGCCGCCCACCGGAAGCGGAAACGACCGTTTTGCAATGGACGTGAACTGCAATCTCTGGAGCGGGGATCAGACGGCGCTCAACGAATGCTCAAAAGACCTGGATCTGATTGCCGGATTGGGCGTCGGTACGGTTCGCCTCGGTGTTTCGTGGGACTTCATGACCCTGGCCGACGGCAGCACGCTGGACCCCAATAAGGTGGCCTTTCTGAAGGGGCTTCTGAACGCCGCACGCACGCGCGGCATGAAGATTCTTTTCGAGGTGGGCATGTACGCGCCGTCTAGCGCATACCAATGCTCGGCCACCCAGAATCCGCCGAGCGGATCGTCGCCGCGACTCGACTTCTGCGACGCAACGTTCACGAAGTATCTCGGCTCGCTGATGGACGTCGTTCTGCCCTTCACGGCTGATATCGAACTGTTCAATGAGACCAACTGGTCGTTCTCCGCTTCGGACCCGTCTTACGGCGATCCGAACGGTATCTCCGGCTACATTCTGAATCGCAGCAAGACGCTCTATTCGGAAACCAAGCAGGTCCTGAACACGAAGAGCCAGTCGGGCTACAAAACGGTTCTGCATACTCAGGGCATCTCGTACTTCTACAACTCGGCGTATCCGAATAACGGCTGGCTACCGCCCGCAGGCAACCAACTGATCCAGGCGACCGACTACATCAATGCCATGGGCAACAACATGAAGAGTGCTTCCAGCCCGTTGAACACCACGATCGACGTCGTCGACGTTCACCCGTACTTCGGCAGCGCCGAGTACGACACGCTGGTGCAGGCATTCGTGACTACCGTGTCGAACCTCGTGAGCAGCGGTGCGAAGCCGATCTGGCTGACCGAGACCAACAATGGCACCAACGGTACGGACGCCGGACAAACGGCCGCGTTCAATCAGTTGAAGATTCTGATGAACAACGGTTCGGTGGCAAAGGCGTTCTGGTATGTCGTGCGTAACGGTGATCCGAGCAATGGCGAGGGCGACGGCTACTCGATCTACGACTACAACCGTAACCTGATTCGCCCGCAGCTTGCAGCCGCGATTCAGGCCTACACGGCAACCATTCCGAGTTCGGAACGTTTCCTGTCGGGTTCTTATCTGACTCCGATCCAGTAAGCCTGCCCGTGTAGCCCATGAATGAAGGGAGCGCCGACCATGGCGCTCCCTTCTTTTTTGCCGTTTGGATACGCCCTGTGTGCGATCGCTCACGCCAGGCGGCGAACTCGTGCGGCAGCGGACGAGTCAACTCAGCGCCGTGCCTTTCTTCTTTTCTTCGGTTTCGGTTGCGTGAGTGCGGCGCTCCAAAACGCGGAGGCCGCGCGTTTGGCCGCCGCCGTCGTTCGTACCCGCGCCGAGTTGGCGACGGTATTCGCGCCGCTGAGCCACATGCTCAGGAACGGGTTCTTCCTGGTCCAGGGATTTTTCATGTCAGCCTCGATTGAACGAATGTCCAGCGGGCATGCAATGGCTATTCCCGAACATTCGTAGCCTCTTCGCTCTACTACCGCATCGCTCGCCCAGCAGGACGCTGCGGTAACAAAATCACGCACAGGGCCATGAACGAAACCAGAATCACCGATGCATAGAGTCGGCTGATCTCGAGCCCACCTTGAGAAACGGGTTTGTCGAGCAGATCTCCCAAGGTCGCGCCGAGCGGACGAGTCAGGATGAACGCTGCCCAGAAAATGGCGGTCCGCGACAGCCGCGACCAGTAGTACAGCGCGCCGACGATCAGCAGACCCGCACCGAAGATCAAAGCGCCGTTCTCATAGCCAAGCCCCAATCCGCCTTCGTCCGATCCCGCCACCCAATCGCCCAACGCCGTACCCAGTGTCTGCGAAAAGAGGATCGTCACCCAATAGAACCACTCGGCTCTCGGCGTGGTTACGCTCTGCACTGACACCGTACCTTCCGATTTGTACCAAATGCCCAGGCTCGCAAGCAGAAGCGCGAAGACGATCATGACACCGCCAGGATAGCCAACTCCCACGGATCGATCGAAGAAGTCGGCCAGCGTGGTACCGAGCGTGGTCGTTGCGACGATGGTCGCCCAATAAAGCGTGGCATTGAACCGCTCCGCCCTGATCTGCCCTGCGACCAGCGCAATAAAAATAACTGCAAAGATCCCGGTGCCGATCAGATAACCCAATTTGAGCGACATGGTCACCCAATCGCCGCCCGTTTCACCAAGTGTCGTGGCGGCGATTTTGATGATCCAGAAACCCAGCGTGATCTGAGGGACTTTGCTGACTGCATGCGCGCGAATTTCCGATTGGCTGCTATTCATGTGAGGTGCTCACTATTCTGGTAGCTTGAACATAGGCTCAACCATCGCAGAACAACTCTTAACAGAGCCTTAAGCATTCCCGCGGAAGTTTCAACGCAGTTCCAGCCACATCGGCTGATGATCGGACGAGCGGCTGTGCGGATCGACATCGCACGACGCAATGCGTGTGCCCAGGTCTTGCGTGACGAAAACGAAATCGCACGCGAATGGTCCGTCGGGCCATTGCTCGTGATCGTATAGGCCGACCGTCGCAGCCCGCGGCTCGCCGGGGTGCGCGCGGGCCCACGCATCGACGAAGGTCGGCGCGTCGGCGATCGGTTCGAGCATCCGGCAAAACGCGGTGTCTTCGAACGCGCTGTTGAAGTCCCCGCAGACAACCGCGCTGAGCGGACGCGCCGTATCGGCAAACGGGCTGTCCGGCTTTTCACCACGCGCGGGAAAATGCGCGTGATTGCATGCTTCCTGATGCAACTCGCGCAGTCTCGCCACTTGCGCGAGCCGCTGTTTCTCCGAATAGAACTCGAGGTGCGTGCTGATGACACGAATCGGACCGACGTCGGCTTCGAGCACCGCTTCGAGCGCGACGCGCAGCATCGACGGCTTGGCGGGATCGGCAGGCCACGGCAGCGAATGGCGCAGCACCTGACGAACCGGTAAGCGGGTCACGATGGCATTACCGAACTGCCGCCGATGACGGCTCGCGCCCAGCGACGGCAGATCGGAGCCGATCGCATCGAGCACGGTCATTTCCGGAAGCAGAGCGGCAAGTTCGGCGAACTGATCGGACGACGGCGCGCCTTTCAATCCGCCTGCAGCCGGTGCTTCATTAAAGCCGCGGGTGACTTCCTGCAGACACAGCACGTCGAAGTCGCACAACGCGCGTGCTTCCCGCACGATCCGGCCGAGGTCGACGCGGCCGTCGACGCCGCAGCCCCACTGAATATTCCAGTCGACCAGTTTCATGATGGCCTCCTTGAAAGAATCCGACTATCGGTCATCGCTGCGCCTGGCGCTGCTACGGAAACAACTTCCGACAGAGCGATTCCAACCCTTATTCCGCATTGTGATGAGCGATCGCCGGGTCACCGAAAGTTAGCGATGAAATTGCGCAGTAAAAATTGTCAGTGAAGGTAAGCGCCAAAAAATGCCGTGCGTGCGATGAATTATGCTGATAGTCATCCGCGACCGCCCCAATTTCTTTGGAAAATAATGAATAGCTTCGATTTATCCATCGAAACATATCTATCCAACATACATTTCAGTCATTTCGCGACGCTATCCATACAAGCCATCGACAACCTGTACACCTTCAAAGGTCTCGTACTCGTTCCCGTGCTGTGGTGGATGTGGTTTCAGCAAGACGAATGCCGCGAATGGCGGCGAGAAATGGTTCTCGCGACGGTTGTCAGCGGCCTCGCAGCGCTCTTCGTCGGAAGAGTGCTGACTCACTGGTTGCCGTTCAGGGTGCGCCCCGTCTATGACCCCGAACTGCATCTGAGCTTCGCCAGCGGCGATATCAAGGACGCAGTGCTGACCAACTGGAGTTCCTTCCCGAGCGATCACGCGATGCTATGGATGGCGGTCGCCACCGGCATTTTCCTCGTGTGGCGGGGTATCGGCGTGCTGGCGCTTCTCTATACCGCGCTGTTCATTTGCCTTCCGCGCGCCTATCTCGGCTTTCACTATCCGACCGATTTGCTGGTGGGCGCCGCGGTGGGGATCACGATCACCTTGATCATGACGCGCGACGCGATCCGCACGCGCTACGCGACGCCGGTGCTGCGATGGATGGACCGCCACCCGGCGCCCGCTGCGACGCTAGCCTTTATTCTGTGCCTCCAACTCGTCACACAGTTCGACGAACTGCGCAGGCTCGCGAGCGGCATATTGAAACATCTATGATGGAACGTAGCGCGCTTCGTTCAGATCCGACAGTAGCGTGGGACCGGTCGGCCGCCAGCCCAAACGCGCCTGCGTCTGCGCGCTCGATGCCGGCATATCGAGCGCGGCGAACATGGCCATCCATCCGAAGTACGCCTGCGCTTCGCCGCGCGCGATCGAGACGACCGGCAACTTCAGGCCGCGCCCCAGCGCTTCGGCGATCTCTCGTGCACTAACACCCTCTTCGCCGACCGCGTGATAGCGCGCACCGCGTTCGGCCTTCTCGATCGCAAGCCGGTACAGCCGCACCACATCCGACAGATGCCCGGCCGGCCACCGATTAAGTCCTTCCTCCACATATGCGCATACGCCTTTGTCCCGAGCGATCTGGATGAGCGGCGTGATGAGGCCTTGCCTGTACGGGTTATGCACTTGCGGCAAGCGCATCACCGACACGTTGACTCCGTCCTTCAGCAGTGCATTGCCGGCCAGCTCGGAGCCGATGCGCGGGTTCGGGTGGCTGGTGTTGAACACGTCCTCGACGGCCGGCTGCCCGTTATCCCGGCTGCCGACGCCCGTGCCTGAAGTGATCAGAAGCGGCCGATCCGAGCCCGCCAGCGCCGCGCCAAGTGCTGCGATCGCACGCTTGTCCTTGTCGCAGTTCTCCACGAAGTGCGAGAAGTCGTGATCGAAAGCAAGGTGTATGACGGCGTCGGCCTTCGCGGCGCCGCTGCGCAGGCTGTCGGTGTCTTCGAGCGTGCCGCGATGCACCTCCGCGCCCGCTGCGACGAGCGCCTGCGCGCCCTGATCGGAGCGGGTCATGCCGATCACGTGATGCCCGGCTTCGATAAGTTCGGGCACCAAAGCCGAGCCGATAAACCCGGTTGCGCCTGTCAGAAAGATTCGCATGGTCAAGTCTCCAGAATAGCCACCGACGCACTATGCGATCATTCGCTATGCTATTGAAGTAGTGAGCTTATCCCGGTAAAGCGACTAACAGGTTAATCGTCCAGTGAACACCGCCCAATCCCTCGGAGACTTTCTGCGCAGCCGCCGCACGCGGCTCGACCCGGCCAGCTTCGGTTTCTCGGGCCGCAGGCGGACGCCCGGCTTGCGCCGGGAAGAAGTCGCGCAGCGCGCGAATATCAGTTCGACCTGGTACACCTGGCTCGAGCAGGGCCGCGGCGGCGCGCCGTCCGCCGCGGTGCTGGAGCGCATCTGCGCGGCGCTGATGCTGACCAACGCGGAGCGCGAACATCTGTTCATGCTGGGCCTCGGGCGCCCCCCGGAAGTCCGCTACCGCTCCACCGACGCAGTGGACCCGCGCTTGCAGCGCGTGCTCGATTCGCTCGAGGCGAGCCCGTCGATCATCAAGACCGCGACGTGGGACGTGGTCGCATGGAATCGCGCGGCAGCCGTCGTGTTGACCGACTACAGCGCGCTGCCGCCGGGCCAGCGCAACATCCTGCGCTTCCTGTTCGGCGATCCCGACGCCCGCGCAAAACAGCATGACTGGGAGAGCGTCGCCCGCTCCGTGGTGGGGACGTTCCGCGCGGACGTCGCACGCGCGGGGATCGCTTCGGAGGTGGGCGATCTGGTCGATGATCTGTGTCGCAAGAGCCCCGACTTCGAACGCATGTGGCGCGAAAACCAGGTATTCGGCCACAGCGAAGCCCAGCACGTTAAGCGCCTGCTGCATCCTGCGTTCGGAACCATCGAAATGGAATATTCGCTGTTCGCCGTCGATGGCCGGCCAGAGCTGAGCATGCTCGTCTACACCCCGCTCGACGCGCGAATTGCCGCGCGCATCCGTAGCGCCGTTTCGGCGATGGACGAGACTGACAGCGCCGCGCCCCTGACCACTGCGTGATCGCCTTCGACGGCCTAGCGCGGCCGACGGATTGCACTTCGGCCCACGAATTGCTTGTACGGCATCGCACAACCTTCGTGGTAAAAAAATGCCTGAGCAAAAGAGGGAGCAAAGCGACGATTCGTCGTCTCGCCGCCAGCGCGGCGGCGGCACGCTCGTGCTAGGCGCACTGGGTGTCGTATTCGGCGACATCGGCACGAGTCCCATCTACGCATTGCGCCAAGCCGCCATCGAAACCGGTTCGATCGACGTGCAGGTCGTGATGGGCACGCTGTCGATGATCGTGTGGGCCGTCGTCATCGTCGTCATACTCAAGTACGCGTGGTACGTGATGCGCGCCGACAATGAAGGCGAAGGCGGCATCATCGCACTGACGGCGCTGGTCCGCTCGGGCTATGAGGACGAAGGGCGGCGGGTGCCGCGTGCGCTGCTGCTCGCGGGACTCTTTGGCGCCGCGATGTTCTATGGCGATTCGATGGTAACGCCGGCCGTATCCGTGCTGTCGGCCGTCGAGGGACTGAGCGAGATCAGTCCATCTTTCGATCCATGGGTCGTGCCGATCGCGGCAGCCATCCTGATCGCGCTCTTCTCGTTTCAGCGACGTGGCAGCTCGGTGGTCGGGCGCGCATTCGGTCCCGTGATGGCCGTGTGGTTTCTGTCTCTTGCCTCGGTCGGGCTCTATCGGGTCGCGCAACATCCCGTCGTATTGCATGCGCTATCGCCGCGATGGGCCGTATCGCTGATGATCGGCCATCCCCGCATCGCATTCACGATTCTCGCCGCCGTGATTCTCGCGCTGACCGGAGCGGAGGCCCTGTATGCCGACATCGGTCACTTCGGACGCCGCGCGATCCGTATTGCGCTCTTCGCCATCGTGTTTCCGTCGATCATCATCGGCTACTTCGGGCAGGCAGCAACCCTGTTGTTCGTGCCCGGCTCTTTTCACCAGCCGTTCTTCCACGCTGCGCCGCCGTGGGCGCTCGTGCCGGGCGTCATCATCGCGATGCTCGCGACGATCATCGCTTCGCAAGCGGTGATTTCAGGCGCATTTTCAATGACGAGTCAGGCGATCGAACTGGGCTTTCTGCCGCGCCTGCGGGTCGTCGAAACGTCAACAGAGCGGCGCGGACAGGTCTATTCGCCCGCCGTCAACCTGATCCTGTTCGTGGCGGTGCTGTTTCTCGTGCTGGTGTTTCGAAGCTCGTCGAACCTGACTTCGGCGTACGGCATCGCAGTCGCGCTGACGATGCTGATCACCACGATCCAGATGATCAGCGTGTCGCGCAACGTCTGGCATTGGCCCCGCTACGGCGTGGCGCTCGTGAGCGCGCCGTTGCTCGTCGTCGACGTGACGCTGGTATCCGCGAACGTGCCGAAAATCGCTTCCGGCGGCTGGTTTCCTGTCGCCGTCGGGCTGATTCTTTTCGTGCTGATGTCGACCTGGAATCGCGGACGCGAGATTGCCGCAACCCATGCGAACGAAGCCGATGCGCTCGACGCGTTCCTGCGCGACGCGCTAGCCGGTCCCGAACCTCCGGCTCGCGTGCCAGGCACCGCGGTTTATCCGGGCAACGCATCGGGCAAGACACCGGCGACATTCAGGAGCAACATCCGCCACAACTGCGTGCTGCACGAGACGACGATTTTCTTCGCCAACATATCGGAGTCAGCGCCGCGTATCGATGACGAAACGCGCATCGACGTGCGAGACCTCGGCAACGGATGCTTCGAGATCATTGCGCATCATGGGTTCGTCGAGCGCCCCAACCTGCCGCGACTGCTTGAATCGCTGGCGGGTCGGTTCGATGGCTGGCACTACGATCCCAGGCACACCACGTTTTTCCTGCCGCGCGATGAAGTCATCAAGGGACGTTCGCACGGCAGCATGACGCGCTGGCGCGAGGCGCTGTTCGGACAGATGGCGTTTCATTCCACGCCCAGCGCCGAATACTATGGACTTCGAGCGGAAGACGTCGTTGAACTTGGCATTCAGGTGGCGCTTTGAACCGGTGAGTCATCTACCGTTCATGATGGAGAGTCAACGATCACGATGACCGCCTCGCTGGCGGCAAGCAAATTGGCGCCCTGGATGAAGGCGTCACCGATGCGCGTGGTCACCGTCGATAGCAGCACCATGCCCGCGCGCGATTGCACGGTGGCAGCTTCGGCACCCATGTTCAGCGCGATGAACAGACATTGATTGCTGGAGCGCCGCTCATAGGTCAGCACGTCGCCGTCGGCAACGACATTCTCTATCGTGCCCCGCACGAGCGCGGCGCTGCTGCGGCGCAGGCTCAGCAAACGCCGATACAGCGACAACATGCTCGACATGTCGCCGTCCTGTTCGCGCACGCTCGTCGCGGTCGCAATCGGCAACCACGGTCTGCCGTCCGTGAAGCCCGCATTCGGCAGCGAGCCATCCCATTGCATAGGCGTGCGCTCGGGATCGCGTCCCTGGCAAATGCCCGGTTGCCGGAGCTCCGCCGGGTCCTGAATCTGATCGGACGCGATATAGCCGTCCGTCATGCCGATTTCATCGCCGTAGTAAAGCGTCGGCGTGCCTCGTAATGTCAACAGCAGCACAGCGGCCACACGTGCCTGTGCCGCGCCGACGCGCGACGCAACGCGCGGATTGTCGTGGTTTCCCAGCACCCAGTTCGGCCACGCGTATTCGGGCAACGCAACGTCGTAATCGCGGATCATGCGGGCGATGTTCTCCGCATTCCATCTCGCGCTGAGCAACTGAAAATTGAACGGCATATGCGCTCCTTCGCCGTTCACGCCGTAATACTTCACCAGTTGCGCAACAGTCAGATAGATTTCGCCGATCAGCACGCGCTCGCCGTATTCGTCCAGCGTGGCTCGCATCGAGCGGACGAGTTCATGTACTTCCGGCTGATCCTCGGTGTAAGTTTGCAACAGTCGATGATGGTCCGGCTCGCCCGGCAAATAGCCGGGATTGGGCGGATTGTCGCGAAACTGCGCGTCCTTGATCAACAGCCACAGCACGTCCACGCGGAAGCCGTCGACGCCGAGGTCGAGCCAGAAACGCAGCACCTGGTCCATCGCGCGGCGCACTTGCGGGTTCCGCCAGTTCAGGTCAGGCTGCTCGCGCAGAAACGCGTGATAGTAGTACTGCCCCGTCACCTCGTCCCACTCCCACGCCGAGCCGCCCATACGGCTCAACCAGTTGTTCGGCGGTCCGCCATCGGGCGCGGGATCGCGCCACAGATACCAGTCCCGTTTCGGATTGTCTCGCGACGAGCGGCTTTGCTCGAACCACGGATGCCGGTTCGACGAATGATTCGGCACGAAATCGAGCAGCACCTTGAGCCCGAGCCGATGCGCGTGGCCCATCAATTGCTTGAACCCGTCCAGAGTGCCGAACATCGGATCGATGTTGCAGTAGTCCGCGACGTCATAGCCAAAGTCGGCCATCGGCGACGGGGAGATTGGGGAGATCCACACCGCATCGACGCCTAGCGCCGCGACGTATTCAAGGCGCGCGCTGATGCCGGACAGATCGCCGATGCCATCGCCGTTACTGTCCTGAAACGAGCGCGGATAGATCTGATAGATCACACCGCGTTGCCACCACGCCAGCTCCGACATTGCAATTCCTCTTCACGATCGATTGTTTAGGCGCCCCCGCGCGGAACCTATGCTTAATGACCTCTGGTACAAGAACACGATCATTTACTGCCTTTCGGTAGGCACCTTCATGGACGCGAATGGCGACGGCGTCGGCGACTTCGAGGGCCTGATGCGCAGGCTCGATTACCTGCAAGGGCTCGGCATGACGACGATTTGGCTGATGCCCTTCCACCCGTCGCCAGGACGCGATAACGGTTACGACGTTTGCGACTATTACAACGTCGATCCGAAGTACGGCACGCTCGGCGATTTCGCCGAGTTCACGCATGCGTGCGCCCAGCGGGGCTTGCGGGTGATCATCGATCTCGTCGTCAATCACACGTCCGACCAGCATCCGTGGTTCCTGGAAGCACGCAGCGATCCCGCGTCGAAATATCGCGACTGGTATGTCTGGTCGGACGACAAACCGCCCGATGCGCAACGCGGCGTGGCGTTTCCGGGCGTGCAGAAGTCGACCTGGAGTTTCGACAAGCGGGCAAAACGCTGGTACTTCCATCGCTTCTACGATTTTCAACCGGACCTGAATACTTCCAATCCGCATGTGCAGGCGGAGTTGCTGAAGATCATGGGCTTCTGGATTCAGCTCGGCGTGTCCGGATTCCGCATGGACGCGGTGCCCTTCGTCATCGCGACGAAGGGCCCGAAGGTGCGCCGCCCCGTAGAGCAGTACGACATGTTGCGAACGTTTCGCGAGTTTCTGCAGTGGCGCGAAGGCGACGCGATCATTCTGGCCGAAGCCAACGTGCTGCCCAAATCGGATCTCCAGTACTTCGGCGACGAGGGCGAGCGCTTGCCGATGATGTTCAACTTCCGCGTCAATCAAAACACCTTCTACACGCTCGCGACGGGCAACACGAAGCCGTTGAAGGACGCGCTGCTTGCGACGAAACCACGGCCGCCGACTGCGCAATGGGGGGTATTTCTGCGCAATCACGACGAACTCGATCTGGGCCGGCTGACGCCCGCTCAGCGCGCGGCGGTGTTCGCCGCGTTCGCCCCGGACCCCGACATGCAGTTGTATGGGCGCGGCATCCGCCGCAGACTTGCGCCGATGCTGTCGGGCGACAGACGCCGTCTTGAACTCGCCTACAGCCTGATGCTGAGTTTGCCGGGCACGCCGGTGTTCCGATACGGCGATGAAATCGGCATGGGGGACGATCTGCGCCGGCCCGAGCGCCAATGTGCGCGCACGCCGATGCAATGGTCGGGCGAGCCGCAAGGCGGCTTCACGAGCCATTCGAACCCGCCTGTGCCTGCGATCTCCGGCGGGGCTTATGGGTTCGAGCGGGTCAACGTGGCAAACCAGCGGCGCGATCCCGATTCGTTTCTCAACTGGACCGAGCGGATGATTCGCATGCGCCGGGAAGTGCCGGAAATCAGCTGGGGGGACTTCGAAGTGCTGCCCACCTCGCGAAACGATGTGCTCGCGCTCGGTTATCACTGGCGCAACAACTCCGTGCTGTTTCTGCATAACTTCCGCGCCGAGGCGTGTACCGTCGAATTCCGCCTCAGCTCCAACGAACCCGGGCGGGATTCGCTGATCAATCTACTGTCCGACGACCACAGCGGCGCTGACGATGACGGCCGTCACAAGGTGGTGCTCGAGCCGTTCGGATACCGTTGGTATCGGGTGGGCGGCCTCGACTATCTGCTCAAGCGGACCGAGGTCTAGCGACGACGAGCCACGGTTAAACTGATACGATCGCATGCTCCTGGTCGTTCGCGGACTCACGCGACTTGCCGACTCACGCGAATGCTCAGCCTGCTCGACTCATCGGATACGCAATCGGAAAAGGGATGTCATGGCAAAGGATCAAATAGTCTGGGGAATTTTGGGCGCCGCAAAGATCAACGACAAGGTGGTCGTGCCCATGCACAACGCGCCGAAGTGCCGGGTGAAAGGCATCGCGTCGCGCTCTCTGGAGAAGGCGCGGGAAGCCGCGGCCAAATATGGTCTGGCTGTCGCATACGACGGCTATGAGGCGCTGCTCGCGGACCCGGAAATCGACGCGGTCTATATTCCATTGCCCAATCATCTCCACGTGGAATGGACGATCAAAGCGGTCGAGGCGGGCAAGCACGTGCTGTGTGAGAAGCCGATCAGCCTGGACGCGCAACAGGTCGAACGGCTGATTGCCGCGCGCGACAAGAGCGGCCGATACATCCAGGAAGCCTTCATGGTTCGTACGCATCCGCAATGGTTGAAGGTGCGGACCCTGATCGACGAAGGCGCGATCGGCGAATTGCGGGCAGTGACCGGCGGTTTCACCTATCACAACACGAACGAAGACAATATCCGCAACAAGAGCGAGCTAGGCGGCGGCGGTCTGCTCGATATTGGTTGCTATCCGATCACGACGTCGCGCTTCACGATCGGGCGTGAGCCACGGCGCGTAGTAGCGCTGGTGGAACAGGATCCTGCCTTCAAGGTAGACCGGCTCGGCTCCGTGCTGATGGACTTCGATGGCGTGCAGGCGAGTTTCTTTTACTCGACTCAGACCTATCCGTACCAGCGGATGCAATTTCACGGCACCAGGGGGAGAATCGAAGTCGAAATTCCGTTCAATGCGCCACACGATCGACCGACGCGTCTGCTAATCAGTGAGCACAATAGCGACGGTGTCGCGACTGATCGCTGGCTGGAAGTTCCGGTGTGCGATCAATACGGCGTAGCCGCCACCACGTTCGCGGAGGCGATCCTGAGTGGCGGCCCGCAAGCTATTCCGCTGGAAGATGCGCGCGCAAATATGCGGGTGATCGATGCCGTGTTCCGCTCGGCTCAGTCGGGCGCGTGGGAGAGCATCGCCCAAAGTTGAAGTGCAATGGTGGGGCAACCTGTGCGGGTCAACGCGGCGAAGTGCCCCAGCTGTCTGATCTCTACTTGACTGGCGCAGTCACATCGCAATCGCCGCCATGGCTGCCGCCGCCAGTGCTTTTCAGCGTAAGCACGAGTCTGCTGCCTCGGTTTGCCGTCATGATCTGACCATAGCTAACCGTCGGAATGAACTGGATATCCGGCGCGACCGCCACGGGCGGATTTCTCGCCCCGTCGACGGTCAGGTCTAGCTCCACGGTGATCGAGTCGATTGCGGCGCCGAGATCCTGCTTCCGGCCGGCCTGGTCTTTGCGGAAATTGCACAGGCCCTGGAGAACCTGCTCGAGGGCAGTCGGGATATCGACCGGCTTGCCCGGTGCGATCGGAGGCGTGTTACAGCCGACGATCATGAATGGCAACGTGCAAAGCGCTACATATCGCCAGGCTCGCATCGGCTCCCCCGCTTGATGTGGTGGACGTGGTGTCTGCCTTCCCATGCTGTCGCTGGTTCAGTGCCCAGCCGGCGCACGCGAACTCAAACGCTCAATACTTGATATTCCTGGCCGCCTGACGGCCGCTCTGCTTGGTTTGCCGCTTGTCCTGCCGGCAATGCGAATTACTCTTCTGGTCCGCGGCTCTGCACTCCTGCTTCGTATGGCGGGCGCCCTGGCGTGTCTCCTGTCGAACGTCACGTCCGGCGCGACGTTGCTGAGCCTGTTCGGTTGCCCACGAGCTTCCAGCGCAAGCCATCGCGGACACAGCCATGACCGCGGCCGCGAACTGCCGGCTCCATGAAAACATGGCGACCTCCCTGACAGGTTGCATGTGAGTATTCCGGCTTTGTACAAGGGTGCCACGCGTGGGAGTCGCGTCAATCGGACCAAGGTCCTAGGGCCGTCGCGATGGCTTTGTCAGGCGGGCGAAGCTCAAACGGGTGTGTAGATCGAGAGTTTCAGCGACGGGTCGTCGTTCGCCTGAAACGTAGCGTATTGGTAACGTTGGATACCACGCTGAGGATGCGCGAGTACTTTCTCGCCGGACGCGCCGCCACGGACGTCATGCGCGATCCACCAGCTAGCGAACTCCGCACTCGACGACCGCAGGCGCTCCACTAGCTGGACGAACGATGGATCGGTGGCGAAGAGATCATGCGTTGCGCGAAAGAGCGCGATCATGCGGCGCGCTTCGTCTTCCCACGCGGGTCCGAATAGCCGTCGCGCTTCCGGGTCGATGAACATGAAAACGAGGATATTGCGGTCCGCCTCGGTCAGCCGATCGAATCCGAGTAGATCGGCGGCCGCCCGGTTCCACGCCAGGATGTCCCACCGCCTGCCGGTCACGTATGCCGGCAGGCCGAGGTCTGAAACGATGCGCGCGATTGCCGGCGGCACTTTCTCGGCAGCAAACGTCCGCTGATCGTTGCTGCGCGCGAGCGCCCGCAGATGCGCGGCTTCTGCTTTGCCAAGCCGCAGGGCGCGAGCAAGCGCGTCGAGGGTGGCATCGGAGGGGCTGACCGTTCGCCCCTGCTCCAGCCGCACATACCAGTCCACACCGATGCCGGCCAGTTCGGCAACTTCTTCCCGCCGCAGACCCGGCGTACGACGGCGCCGGCCGCTCCCGAGCCGCCCCGATGCCGGGCTCAGCTTCTCCCGGCGCGACCGCAGAAAATCGCCAAACTCACTCCGTCTCGATGCCGGCATGTTCGTCCTCGCAAGGAGGTATCGATGAATCCTGGGATAGTACCAGGCCTTGTTGCCTATTCTAGGTTCGCCAGAATGACCTCGTCAGACCACCCTTGACGGAGAACGACGATGAAAGCTGCAATCCTGAATTCGCTTGAGCGACCGCTCGCGATTACGCAAATGCCGGATCCGGAAATCGGCACGGGCGAGGTGATCGTGGATGTCGCCGCTGCGCCGGTGCTGCCATACGCGAATGAAGTGTTCAATGGGCAGCGCCGCTATCCGATCGAGCTGCCGATCGTGCCCGGTTGCGGCGCGATCGGTCGTGTAAGAGCGAGCGGTCCCGATGCGACTCATCTGAAGGTGGGCGACTGGGTGTTCTGCGATCCGACCGTGCGCTCGCGCGACGACGCGTTGATGCCCGACATAGCGCTGCAGGGCTGGAGTTCGCGTGGAGACGGGGGCTTGCGACTGCAACGGTACTTTCACGACGGCCCGTTCGCCGAACAGGTGCGTGTGCCGACCGAGAACGCGGTTCGTATCGGCGACATCGATGCTGGCGAGGCGGCGCGCTGGTGTGCGCTCAACGTGATGCTCGTGCCTTATGGCGGGCTGCTTGCGGCCGCGCTGCGGGCTGGCGAAACGCTGCTCGTCAGCGGGGCTACCGGCAACTTCGGCAGCGCCTGCGTGGCTGTCGCCCTCGCGACGGGAGCGCGCTGCGTGGTCGCGCCGGGACGCAATGCGGAAGCACTCGACGACCTGAAACAGCGCTTCGGCGCGCGTGTGCGCCCGGTCAGACTTTCAGGCGATGAACAGGCGGATCGCGAACGGATGCAACAGGCGGCTCCTTGTCCGAT
This sequence comes from Paraburkholderia youngii, assembly GCF_013366925.1. Classification (NCBI taxonomy): domain Bacteria; kingdom Pseudomonadati; phylum Pseudomonadota; class Betaproteobacteria; order Burkholderiales; family Burkholderiaceae; genus Paraburkholderia; species Paraburkholderia youngii. Next base: position 1,372,265 of record NZ_JAALDK010000002.1, on the reverse strand, counting down.
CGATTGCGTCATCGATCTGCTGCCGCCCTCGGCGCCCGTCACAGCCGTGCGTGCCGCGATGAGGGCCGTGCGGCCGTACGGCCGCGTCATTTTGATGGGTGGCGTGGGCATGCTGGGCGATGCTGGGCTCGATCTGCCATATCCGTGGCTCATGCGCAACGACATCACCGTGCGCGGCAAATGGATGTATCCGACGGAAGCCGTGACGCTGATGACGGGCCTGATTCGCTCGGGGCTGCTCGATCTCCGCCATTTCGACGTCAAGACATTCCCGCTCGATCGCGCCAATGAAGCGGTGTCCCACGCGGCCGCAAACGGCGGTCCATTCAGAATGACCGTGATCCAGCCGTAGCCAGCGATTCAGCGAACGCTCACTCGTCCGCCAAAAAATTCGGATGACTCGTGCGAATCTGATCGATCTGACTCAGCGTCCCCGACAGATGCTTGCGTAGCGCCGCCTGCGCGGCCTCGACATCGCCTTTGTCGATCGCATCGACGATCTCCGTATGATCGCGCACGACCGCCATCGTCTTGCCCTCCGCCGGCAAATTCAGGCGCCGCAGCCGGTCGATGTGCCCGCTCAGCCTGCGCACCAGATCCCACAGCTGCGGCACGCCCGCCGCCTCGTACATCTGCCGATGAAACGCCTGATCGAGCAGCGAGAACTCCTCGTAGTTCTTCAGGTCGAGCAATTCCGTTTGCCGGGCGATCGTGACGCGCAGTTCCGCGATCAGCGTGGCGTTGCGCTGCTCCGCGAGCGTGCGCACCACTTCGAGTTCGATCGAGCGGCGCAGGAAATGCGCCTGCAGCGCGGAGGTCACTTTGATCTGACTAACGACCGTCGCGTGCTGCGGATAGATATCGACGAGTCCTTCCTCGCCGAGCTTCATCAGCGCGTCGCGCACCGGCGTCTGGCTGAGCCCGTAGCGGTTCGCGAGCTCGCTGCGCGACAGCACCGTGCCCGGCGTCAATTCGAGAGAAAGGATCATTTCGCGCAGTCGTTCGAAGACTTGCGGCGCGGCGTGGCGGGAGCGGTCGAGTCGGGTGACCGTCGACGAGTGAGCGTGGTTTTTCATGGCAGAAATTGAAGCTTGGAAGCAGGCGGACCGACGGGGCGGTCCGCTGAGGCACTAGTACTATAGCCGACGCTCGCCGCTTCCAGCGGGCTTGCAAGCGGAATTCGCCACGAAGTGGACATGGGAGTTTACCCCACTAACGCACTAATATATTAGTGCTTTACTATCCGGCCCATCAAACTCCACTTATGCCGATTGACATCATGACTCGCGACATCACCATCACCCAGGTGCGCATCACCCCGATCGCCTTCCGCGACGGCCCGCTGCTCAACGCCGCCGGAATCCACGAACCCTGGGCGCTGCGCGCCATCGTCGAACTGGAGACGAGCGACGGCCGCGTCGGCATCTCCGAGACCTATGGCGACGAACCGATGCTGCGTGTGCTCGAACAGGCGAAGTCGCTGGTGATCGGGCTGTCGCCGTTCGACCTCAATCGCATGGAAGAACGCGTGCGGGGCACGATCAAGGCGACCCCGGGCGCGGTCGAATTCGAACTCGCGCCCGGCTCGCACGCGGCGAAGAACGCGCCGAAAGTCATCAGCACGCTCGAAGTCGCGATGCTCGACCTGCAAGGGCAAATCGTCGGCGCGCCGATCGTCGATCTGCTTGGCGGCAAGGTGCGCGACGCCGTGCCATACAGCGCCTATCTGTTCTTCAAGTACGCCGAGCACATCGACAAGCCCTATGCGCCCGACGCCTGGGGCGAAGGCCTGAGCCCCGAGCAGATCGTCGCGCAGGCGCGTCGGATGATCGAGCTGTATGGTTTCCAGAGCATCAAGCTGAAGGGCGGCGTGTTCGAGCCGGCACACGAAATCGCGTGCATGCGCGCGCTGCATCAGGCGTTCCCCGGCGTGCCGCTGCGCCTCGACCCGAACGCGAACTGGACGCTCGAAACGAGCATCGCCGCCGCCCCTGAACTCGACGAACTGCTCGAGTACTACGAAGACCCGTGCCCGAGTCTCGAAGGCATGGCCGAACTGGCGAAGCACACGCGCCTGCCGCTCGCGACCAACATGGTCATCACGACGATGGAAGATTTCCGCCGCGGCGCCGAGATGGGTTCGGTCAAGGTCCTGCTGTCGGATCACCATTACTGGGGCGGCCTGCGCGCGACCCAGACGCTCGCGCGCATGTGCAAGCTGTGGGATCTCGGCATGTCGATGCACTCGAACTCGCACCTCGGCATCAGCCTGATGGCGATGACGCACGTCGCGGCCAGCATCCCCAACCTGACCTATGCGTGCGACACGCACTACCCGTGGCAGGAGGAAGAAGTCATCAAGGGCGGCCGTGTCACGTTCGACAACGGCTCGGTGCGTGTGCCCACCACGCCGGGCCTCGGCGTCGAGCTCGACCGCGAGCGGCTCGCCGAACTGCATGCGCAGTATCTGTCGTGCGGCGTGCGCAATCGCGATGACCTCTCGCAGATGCGCAAGTACGAACCGGGCTTCACCGGCAAGAATCCGCGCTTTTAATTCTCGTTTCCAAATCCGCGCCTACGAGGCCCGCGACGCGCAATGCGCGTCGCCATCGAAGGAGACAACCCCATGAGTAGCCCGATTGCCGACACGGCGCGGCCCGAGCGCGCCGGCGCGCTGGCGAGCGCGGTGCACAAGATCAAGTGGCGCGTGCTGCCGCTGTTCGTCGTGATGTTCATCGTCAACTACATCGACCGCGTGAACATCGGCTTCGTGCGCCAGCATCTGAGCGCCGATCTGGGCATCGGCGCGGCGGCCTACGGGCTCGGTGCGGGGCTCTTCTTCATCAGCTACGCGATCTTCGAAGTGCCGTCGAACATCCTGCTGCAGCGCTACGGCGCGAAGCTGTGGCTCGCGCGCATCATGCTCACGTGGGGGCTGGCCGCGGCCGGCATGGCATTCGTGCGCGGCGAGACGTCGTTCTACGCGATGCGGCTGCTGCTCGGCGCGGCCGAAGCGGGCTTCTTTCCCGGCGTCATCTACTACTTCACGCAATGGCTGCCGAGCAACGAGCGCGGGAAGGCGATGGCGATCTTCCTGAGCGGCTCGGCGCTCGCGTCGGTGCTGTCCGGGCCGATCTCCGGCGGGCTGATGCTGATCGAAGGCGCGGGGCTGCGTGGCTGGCAGTGGATGTTCATCATCGAAGGCATGTTCTCGGTCGTGCTCGCGGGCTTCATCCTGCTGTGGCTCGACTCGAAGCCGCGCGACGCCGCCTGGCTCACCCGCGCCGAGCAGGACGCGGTGCTGGATGCGATCGACGAAGAGCAACGCCAGCGCGCCGCCGCGCACCCGGTCAGGCCGTCGCTCGGAACCCTGCTGCGCGATCCGCAAATCCTGATCTTTTGCCTGATCTACTTCGCGGTATCGCTGACCATCTACGGCGCGACTTTCTGGCTGCCCAGCATCATCCACAAGATGGGCCATTTCAACGACTTCCAGGTCGGCCTGTTCAACTCGATTCCGTGGCTGATCTCGATCGCGGCGATGTATCTGTTCGCGATGCTCGCGGCGCGCTTCAAGTTCCAGCAAGCGTGGGTCGCGTGTGTGCTGCTGATCGCCGCGCTCGGCATGTATGCGGCCGGCCAGGGCGGCCCGGTGTTCTCGTTCGTCGCGATCTGCTTTGCTGCGATCGGCTTCAAGGCGGCCTCGTCGCTGTTCTGGGTGATCCCGCAGGGCTATCTCGACGCGCGGATTTCCGCCGCGGTGCTGGCGCTGATCAACTCGATCGGCAACCTCGGCGGCTTCGTGGCGCCGGCGACCTTCGGCTTCCTCGAACAGAAGACCGGCTCGATCGAGGGCGGCCTCACTGGACTCGCGGTGATGTCGGTGATTGCCGCCGGGGTCGTGTTCTTCTCGCGTATGAGCCCGCGCGAAGGATTGCCGGCCTCAGCGCATTGACCGTATCGAACAACCATATAGACACATTTTCAGAAACCTTCAGGAGACTCGATGAAAACACTAGAAGCTACGACGGCTGCCGCACGGACGGCCGTCGGACGATACCGATGGACCATCTGCGCGATGATCTTCGCGGCGACGACGATCAACTACATGGATCGTCAGATGCTCGGGCTGCTCGCGCCGCTGCTGCAAAAGGATATCGGTTGGAACCAGGTGCAGTACGCACAGACCGTGATGGTGTTTACGGTCGCCTATGCGGTGGGTCTCGCGATCTTCGGCCGCATCGCCGATCGCGTCAGCACGAAGAAGGTCTACGGCAGCGCGATGGCGCTGTGGAGTCTGGCGGCGATGCTGCACGCGGTGGCATCGACCGTGCCGGGTTTCGCGGCCGTACGCGGTCTGCTCGGCTTCGGCGAAGCGGCCAATTTCCCGGTCGCGATCCGCACTACCGCCACGTGGTTTCCGAAGAAGGAACGCGCGCTTGCGACGGGCTTCTGGAACATGGGCGCGACGATCGGCGGCATCGTGGCGCCGGCCTTCGTGCCGATCGCCGCGGTGATGTGGGGCTGGCGCGCGACGTTCATCGCGGGCGGCGCGACCGGGTTCGTCTGGCTGGCAGTGTGGTGGCTGGTTTATCGGCAGCCTTCGGAGCATCCGTCGGTGTCGAAGGAAGAACTCGCCTACATCAATGCGGACCGCGAAGAAGTCGTCGAGCAGAAAGTCAGCTGGTTGTCGGTGCTCAAGTACCGCGAAACGTGGGCGTTCGTCTTCGGCAAGCTGCTGACCGATCCGGTGTGGTGGTTCTATCTGTTCTGGCTGCCCAAGTGGCTCAATGAGTCGCGCCATATCGATATCGCCCACATGGGCCTGCCGCTGATCGCAATCTATACGATGTCGTCGATCGGCAGCGTGGCGGGTGGCTGGCTGTCGTCGCGTTTGATGGCGCGCACCAACCGGCCGAATTTCGCGCGCAAGCTCACGATGCTTATCTGTGCATTGTGCGTGGTGCCGATCGCAACGTTGTCGGCATTCCGGAGCCTGTGGTGGGCGGTGCTCGCCGTTGGTCTCGCGGCAGCGGCGCACCAGGGCTGGTCGGCGAATCTCGTCACGACGGTCGGCGACGTGTTTCCGAAGCGGGTGGTCGGCACGGTGGTCGGTATCGGCGGCGTGGCGGGGATGGTCGGATCGTTCTTCTTCTCCGGCGTGATCGGCGAGACCTTGCAGCGCACTGGGAATTATTGGGCGCTGTTTACGGTCGGCGCATCGGCGTATCTGGTTGCGCTTGGCATCATTCATCTGTTGATGCCGCGGATGACGGCGGTGAAGTTGCGCGATTGATGTAACGTTTATCGGTGACACAACCGGAGGGCGGGGGACGCATGATTGGTGTCGTCGAGCTCGGCGCCGTGCTCGTCAACCGCCCGTCATGCAGATACGGTTCTCCACGAAGCGTGACGAACATTTCGTCGAGATGCCATGTACTACCCGGCTTATGTCGCGCCGCTTTGACCCGATGAGCAAAGCCCTTACCAAACTTGTCACGCCAGCATCGGATGGTCTCGTATGTCACGATCACGCCGCGCTCGAACAGCAGCTCTTCGATGTCGCGCAGGCTCAACTGGAAGCGGAAATACCATCGAACCGCGCAGCTGATGACCCCGGCCGGAAAACTCTGACCGTGATAGAGCGTTTTCGATTTCTTCATCACGCCATCTTACCGGCCTCGCAACCTGACAAAGCCCCAATATCTAGTCGGCGATGCGTATGCGGCAAGCGTGTCAGCGGCGGTTGAAGCGTCTTACGACGCAATAAAAGATCCACGGATGGATCTTGAGCATGGTCATAGTGATGGAAAGCTTCAGATGCCGATCGGCAAACAGGCCAAGCAGGTGCTTCACGCGCAGCTTCTCCGATACGCTTTGCAGAATAGGGCTCGCGAGGCGGTAGGTCGGCGCGGTGATCGCGGTCTGAAACGCGATCGCGCGGAATGCCCAGCTGTATTTGAGCCGGAAGAAGAGGCGCTTGTAGTCGGTAATCGGGAGGGACGCGGTATTTTTTTCCACACGGTCCATGATGGCAAAAAGGTCGACGACCTGCGGGTTGAAGCGTCTCGAAATTCCTGATTCACGAATCATGTATGAATAGAGGTTGTCCGGAATGAGGCGCACCACTTTCGAGTTGGCGAGCGTTTGCACCGACACGCAAACGTCTTCGAAGATGAGACCGCACGGATGATCGGCTGCGACGAAGATGGAGCGGCGCACAAGCTTGTTCCAGCAAAAGGCTTGCAGCTTGAGTTCTAGAATTTTCTGGACGGCTTCCACGCCAGTGATAAGGCCGTCGCCGGAATCGATCCGAGCGTTGACGGCGCCATCGGGACTAATGCGCTCGGCGGCGAAAATGACGACATCGGCATTGTGCTGGTCGGCTTCGCGCAGCACGGTGCAAATGAGATCGCGATGGACGTGGTCGTCGCTGTCAACGCAGAGCACATAGTCGCCGCGCGCCTCCGATGCTGCGATTTTTCGCGTTTCAGCGAGCCCTTTGTTGTCGATGTTTCTGATTAACTTCCACGAAATGCGATCCTGTTGCGCGAGAACCCGGGCGGCGATTTCACCGGAGCGATCGGGGCTGCAATCGTCGACGGCGATGATTTCGAAATCGGTGCACGATTGTGACAGCAGTGAGTCGAGACAGTCCTCGATATAGTCCTCGACCTTGTAGATAGGCAGCAGAACGCTGATTCTCGGCTCTGACATAGACAAATGCTCCTGGAGGTAAACGAGGCGTGAACTACCCGTTCTATATCGAAAAATCTTGCTTCGCGAAGAAGACAACTAATCACGAATCATGTGGGGAGCAAATCGGGCCGACCTGATGTGCCGGCAGTCTGGGCCTACCAAGATCGCCAGCAACTGAAATAAGCAGACAATTAATGGGTAAAACGGGACGATGCCGTCGCGGCGCAAACACAAGACAAAGTCGACCAGCATGCGGCCGGGAACGAAGTACTCTCAAGACTAGATGTAAATACATCGCTGCACCAATATATTGTAGGAATCGGCACAAATTGGTGAGGTATTGGCGTATTCCACCACTGCGGCAGTGGACGAGGCAAGTATGTCAAATAGGAATTTTTTAATGAAATCGTTTTTGCGATGAGTAGACGAATATGCCAACAGATATCAATTAAATCGGGTGTGTGAGCGACGTGTCGTCAAATTAGCTGGATAACCCGCGCCCCAATGCTATTCGCATGAGTTTGCGAACGCCTTCATCGCGGCCGACTCTCTCTTCGGCGTTACTGATCAACCTCTGCATCACATCCGCGGGATAGATCTCGTCGAAAAGCTGATCGGATCCAGTACTGGCAAACACGTGATGCAGGAATGACCCCTCTGGTGGACAGACCCGTTTGAACACGCCAAGTTTAACCACACGATTATTCCAAAATTTAAGCGTATATGCATTGGTGCAAAGCGCAGCGCACTCTTCGAAATGGTGGGGCAAAAAGACCTTATAATAGGAATCGGCATGCACCGGGTAAAACACTTTTTCAGGTAAGCCGGCCTTTGCACCATAGACTTCCGTCAAAATATGGGAGCCAGTAGCACGCCATTTTATATCCGTGTTTTCCATCGCTTCTAGCCGCTGAATTACATCATGCAGCCGTGGATTCCGCGGGTCGAGGCGCAGGAGTGCGGTGCAAAGCAGATCCGGCTTTCCCCGGCCGACCAAGTCGCCCGCAATGTTCAGGTCAAATCGTCTCAGGAGAAGAATATCTGTGTCCGCCCAGATTTCATCGGTTTTGGTAAACATTATTAACCGGAAATAATCTGTGAAATGCGCCATTGAAGGAACGTCATTAACGGGAAAAGCGCTCAGCGAGTCGGCAGAAAGGATCGACCGGGCGTCCTTTTCGATCACGCCTTTTGGCAAGTTGCTGATGGGTTTGTAACTATATACAGCGATTTCGCTGCCATAAGCAGTGAACGTATTCAAACAAGCGATTTCATAAGGAGATAATTCCGGCCAATTCCAGAACGTTGCAAATTTCGCATCGCTCATAATTTACCTCCCTCGATTTGCTTCGTTGAGAGCATCGCTGCGTTGCTGCATACCATTGGAGGCTCGGCATAGCGTGCCGTACGCGAGGAGGTGATTGCACCGGACTACGCGATACGAGATTTTATACAGAACTAAATGCGATCTGTAGAGCATGTCCGTTTTCGCCCGACTAATGTCGCCAATGGTTGAGCGTGACTAATGAATCATTTAATCGAAAATCTCCGCCGTCGCCAAGTCGATCCTGACATTCATCACAACTGCCGACGGCTTTGGCAGGTTGCGAGACCGGTTGGATAAGATGGCGTGATGAACGCGGCAGCGATACGGTATTCGCGTCAATCACACGCATTATCATTCTCAACGGCTCGAGCGCCTTTCCGGAGCCTGCTGTATTGGCCACGTTGTGGGCTTGATATGATGAAGCCACGGGAGATACTCTTTCAGCAGCCTCATAAAACTGACGATATCTTTCCGTCGCACAGGATTGCTGCCCTTTACCGCATGAATGAACAACATTGGATTGCCCAATCGACCGCTCGCATATGATTTGCCTGCATCGCTTGTTTTGCCACGAATGACCTTTATCGGAGTGCCCAGCATCCCGTATTGCGCGAGCGTCTGATTCAATTCAAACGTTGGGCTCGTAGTTGAATCGTCTCCCATGCCGCTCCCAGCCGAACCGACCGGGCGTGTATGGAACACGGAAAAACGATCAATAATGCCAACCTTTCCAAAAGAAGCGACCCACTTGGGCCACAAGAAATCGAGGCCCCAGCCTGATTTGTTCATCCCAAAGCTGTGTTTTATCGCATGCAAAGCATTCGAAGATAAACACGGCATCATCAACTCCACGAAATTTGTTTCGCGAAATTCAAACTCATTGTTTCGCAACGTCGTTTGGTGACCGAAATAGCTTCTCTCGTCGAGAGACGGTTGCGCGAGTGCGAAATTCTCTCGTTCTACATATTCGAAGAAATCGTTCACGGTTTGGACGTCCGTCAGGATGTCGTCGTCCGGGAGCCAGATGTAACGATACTGCAGAATCAATTGGGAGTTTTGCAACATGAAGTCGTTGAGACCTTCCCATTTTGATCCTTTGAATCGATGTATGGCTTTGGCAAAGATGTCCGCATAATCTTCGTTCTTCCCGTAGTAACTCAGCATCAAATCAAAGTTTGGGGCCTGCCCGCCGCTGAACCATTGCGGATGCAAGGAACTGTCTCCACACCTCAGAACGACCAGGTATTTGTTCATCTTTCAATTTCCCTATGCGTAGAAGCAGATTGCGCGGCACGTAAAAGACAGTCACTGGCGAAGAATTGCATTTGACAGACACCAACCGCGCGAAATCATGAAACGACACACTCCGCTCGGCGACGCGCGCCCTTGCTCATTTCCACAGCGTGCGCACTCGCCGATAGATCGCGCGACTGACACGCTTCGACGCTTCAAGCGTCCCGTTGGTGGCCTGCGGCGGGTGATCTTCGAGCCACCGCAACCGTGCTTCGATATCGCGTTCACGGTCCGCGTAGAGTGAAATCGGAAAGGGATGGCCGAGCCTCCCGTCGTACAGCGCGCGAGCGGCATCGACGATGTCGCGGTTCTCCTCGCGCTGGGTGAAGTACGCCATGTGCACGAATGGCACACTGCGCGCACAGACGATTCTCAGCCGGTGCCGCGCACAGTAGACATGCATCATGTGCTCGTCATCTTGCCCACCGTCGTCGATCATGTCCCATAACTGCTTGCGAAAAAGAATGCAGCCGATCGAATAGCGCGATTCTGCCGGCACTTCGCAAGGTTCGAGGTCCCGAGTCGCAGCGATGAAAGCATCAGGCTGCAGCGTCGTCCGTTCATGTAGCCAGCGCGCGATATGCGGATAGCCCCATATCGTGCCATTGGTGCCTTTCTCGATCTGGTCAGCAGGGATGATTCGCATCGGACAGCGACCGTCCCCGGCGGCACCGACGAAATGCGGACGCGCCTGGTTCGTGAAGTACTCGCGTTCCAGACTCATCGCACGCATCACTTCAGGGAAGCCCCAGTTGTTGTTGTTGATGAGCGGGGTGACGTAGGCGAGCCCGTTCCCGCTTTCCTTTTCCACCGCGTCGTACGTGGCCAGCATCTTGTCGAGCCACCCGCCGGCGATCGGAAACGCGTCGTCGTCCACCTTGCAGATCAGGTCGATTTCGGCGAACGCCGGCTGCGAGAGTAGTTTTTTGATCGTGCGATAGGGGGGGCCAGGCGGAATATCGTCGACGACACGAACGACGCCCGGAAAAAGCCTTGCGTAGCGCCGCGCGACGGCAAGCGTGCGTTCCGCGTCATAGCCACCCCTGCAGTTCTGAAGCAGGATGAACTCTACGCCTGTCGGCCGGTACGCCATGTGACTGGCGAGGGTCAGTTCAAGCGCTGCGTAGTCGCGACAGAGCAGGACCAGAATAGCGACTCGCCTCGATGCCGCATTTGAGCCGGATGCAGTCATGCTACTCCTTCGTAGGACGAGTACATTGCGCAATGAAACACTTGACCACGTACTTTTTCATCTCTCAATTTCTCTATGCGTAGAAAGCATGTTGCGGGACACGGAAGAAAGAGTTAGCGGCGAAGAATTGCATTTGATCGACGCCGACCGCGCGAAACCTGGAACCGTTACTACGGCGAGCCCGATGCGCACGCGAACGAAGAGACGTTCAAGTACACGCCCAAATCTTTCAGGCAATCCAGGCAAGCTCTCGGTTGCCACCAGTCAGAGCTTTCTTACCACTGCTCCTTAGATGAGTCCTTCTACTGCTTTGAGCGCCGCACCAACGACCTGGTCCATGTTGTAATAGCGATACTGCGCCAGCCTGCCCACAAAAGTCACATCGGTAACTGTCTCCGCGAGCGCGCTGTAGCGCATGAACAATGCCTCGTTTTCCTTGCGTGGAATCGGGTAGTAAGGCTCGCCTTCGGCTCTCGGATACTCCTTTACAATCGAAGTCCCCCGATGCTGTTGCCCGGTGAGGTGCTTGAACTCCGTAATCCTCGTATATTCGTGATCGTTCGGATAGTTGATGGTACCCGTCGTCTGAAAACGCTCCACGTCGCTCAGATGCTGGTGTTGAAAGTGGAGGCTGCGGTACGGAAGCTTGCCGAACCGATACCCGAAATATGCGTCGATCGGTCCAGTGTACACAACGTGTCCACATTCGATATTCGCTTTCACCACGTCATAGTCGGTCGACAGACGCACGTCGATATTTGGACTGTCAAGCATCTTTTCGAACATCGCGGTGTAGCCGTGCGCCGGCATAAATTGAAAAGTATCGGTGAAGTACCGGTCGTCGTCGTTCGAACGCGTTGGTATTCGCGCAGCGACACCCGCAGACAATTCAGACAGATCGAGTCCCCATTGCTTGCGCGTATAGCCACGGAAAAACTTGTCGCACAGATCCGGGCCAACGCTGCTCAGCACCACGTCCTCGCTGGTCGTATTGACCTCTCGCGCTTCACGTACCGACTCAAGGAACGCTATCGTGTCCTGCTCGCTCAGATCGAGGCCATATAGCTTGTTGATCGTCGTGCGATTGATCGGTATCGGATACAGATCCCCGTCTACATAAGCCTTTACGCGATGCTCGTAGAAGCGCCAATCGGTAAAACCCGACAGGTACTCGAATATCCGCTTACTGTTCGTATGAAAGATGTGCGGACCATACGGATGGATCAGCACACCGTTCTCATCTTCACGGTCATATGCATTGCCGCCAATATGATTGCGCTTGTCTACGACTAGCACACGCTTGCCGCTTGCCGCCAGACGTTCGGCACAGACCGCGCCTGCAAAGCCGGCGCCTACGATAAGGAAGTCATAATTCATCTCTGCGCATCCTCGTATAAAAAGCTGGAATCTTGCATTTGATCAGGTGGAGAGCCATCAAGGCCGTAACCAGAAATTCGGTGGCAAGCACTGACATTGCCGCGCCCTGAGCGCCATAAGCCGATGCAAGAGGCACGAGCAGGGCAAGGTTGATCAAGCCGCAGACGACCAGTATCTCGCTGACTCTCTTCTTCATGCCGAGCGGCAGCATCACCTGAACGCCGAGTACATTGTTCAGACAGATGAGCAACGGCAGGAGGGACATCCACTTAAGAACGATGACCGCTGGTTCGTACCCAGGTCCCACGGCGATGCGAATGATCAAATCGGCGCCAGCCCAGAGCGCGACCGAAGCCAGCAACATGGCCGAGCCCCCCAAGTAGAGCATCTTGCGCACCAGCCCAAACGCCTTTTCGGAGTCTTCGGAAAAGAGCGCCGTCACGCGCGGGTAAATTGCGTTGGCGAACGGTACGAGCGGCGCCTGGGCGACGTTCCGAATCTTGTCGGCTACGCCAAAGTAGCCAACAGCGACGTCTCCCGCAATAAATCCAAGCAACACGCTATTAGTGGTTGTGTACAGACTGATCGCTGCCGTGGAAATGAACATGTGCCAGCCTTCACGAAGCGCTTCGATGACGTCCGCCATGCTCGGCATCAAGGGGATGATCAGTCGGTTTTTTGCGATCAGGATCGATGCGACGACTCCGGCAGCAATCACGCTCATCGAACTGATGAGCGACGCGATCCACGTGTCGGCCGGCGAGTGCACCAGGAAGAACGTTAGCGGAAGCAGTAGCACCCGCGCGCTCAACGTGGAGACCGTAGTAAACGTCATCTGCTCCAGGCCCTGGAAAAGCCACTGTGGAAACAGGACCGTTCCGATAACGACCGGATAGGTAGCCAGCAGAACCGGCAGCAGTTCGCGCAATCTTGCTACGAAGAAAGCCGCTACAAGCAGGATGGCGAGGCAGACCACAGCGATAAGCGCCTTTGCGCCTTGCGTCGCCCAAAAGATCTTCGATACCGCGTGCCGATCTTTTTGGACCCGTGCGACGTGAGCAGTCGCTGACCAGTTAAAACCGTAGTCCGTCAGCAGCACGAGATAACCGACTAAGGCTTGCGCGAACACGTACGCACCAAAGTGTTCCGGGCGCAGAACACGCAACAGGTAGGGAAATGTTGCAAGCGGCAGCAGCATGTTGGCTGCTTGCAGAACTGACAGCGCAACGATGTTGTGTCGGAGTGGACTCGTCATGAGTTAGCCGTTGTCAATACATCGATGAAGGATCGCTTGGAGACATATCTTTATATCCCCTGGGCGGAGTGCGAGTAAGGTCTCCGCGGAAGCGAATACCTGATCAGGCCAACGCCGGTTGGGCCTTGCTGCCGGCTCCCCGACCCTTCGTCCGAGGAAGCCACCGCTACCGGCAATAAGCCGCACGACTCGTGTACGGTGCGCCACGAATTTCATCCGAGTCGTACAACAGTGACGCATCCGCGCCGGACCAGTGCTGACTTTGGCGGACCTCGACATCACTGTCATTAACACGCACCTGAAATAGATTTCAAATTCCTGGCGAGCTCCGGTATCAAGCAACCAGTTCGCCAGCCTGCTCTTGCGACCGCGCGGCTCGTCGGTAAACGCCACCTTTGTCGATGTTTCTGACGAGCTTCCAGGGAAGGCGATTCTGTTGCGCGAGAACCTCCGGCGGCGATTTCACCGGAGCGATCTGGGCTGCTATCGTCGCCCTTCGCGAAAAACGTTGTTGGAGCAAACCGGGCCGACCTGAAATGCCGGTCGTCTGGGCCCACCAGAATCGCCAGGAACTGAAATAAGCAGACAATTGATCAGGTTAAACGGGTTTGTGCCGTTGCGGCGCAATCACGGGAAAGGTCGACCAGGTGCGGCCAGGAAACGAAGTACTTGAGGAATTTGTACATGCTTCGCTGCACCAATGTCAGGAACCGGCACAAATTGGAGAGGTATTGGCGCGTTCTCCACTTCGATAGTGGATCAGGCAAGTATGTCAATAGATATCTACAAACGGCGTGAGAGCGTCGCCATGGGATGGTTGGGAGTACCTTTACGCGTCCGCCTCGCTGCCGGTGACAAAGTAGTCTGCGCCACTCGTTTGGCGGGGCCTACCGTGGCCACTTCGGCGCCATCGGTCTAGACGGTACGAGAGTCACCGCCGTGAACAAGCGCTGCGCGCACTGGATTCGATAGATAGCAACGCATGCTCTGCGTTATGTGCCAGATGACGCATTTCGCAGGGTCAGCGGCAATGGAGGCTTCTCATGAAGCAATGGACGACGTCATGGTGACGTAGACCTCCGGCCGCTCGTCGCATCGCGCTTGCCAGTCACGACATACCACGCTCGGCGACCGTTTTTCAATAGCGTGCGCATTCGCCGATAGATCGCGCGACTGACACGCTTCGACGCGTCAAGCGTCCCGTTGGTGGCCTGCGGCGGGTGATCTTCGAGCCACCGCAACCGCGCTTCGATATCGCGTTCACGGTCCGCGTAGAGTGAAATCGGGAACGGATGGCCGAGCCTCCCGTCGTACAGCGCGCGAGCGGCATCGACGATGTCGCGGTTCTCCTCGCGCTGGGTGAAGTACGCCATGTGCACGAATGGCACACTGCGCGCACAGACGATTCTCAGCCGGTGCCGCGCACAGTAGACATGCATCATGTGCTCGTCATCTTGCCCACCGTCGTCGATCATGTCCCATAACCGCTTGCGAAAAAGAATGCAGCCGATCGAATAGCGCGATTCTGAGGGCACTTCGCAAGGTTCGAGGTCCCGAGTCGCAGCGATGAAAGCATCAGGCTGCAGCGTGGTCCGTTGATGTAGCCAGCGCGCGATGTGCGGATAGCCCCATATCGTGCCATTGGTGCCTTTCTCGATCTGGTCAGCAGGGATGATTCGCAGCGGATAGCGCTTGTCCCCGTCGGCCCCGACGAAATGCGGATGCGCCTGGCTCGTGAAGTACTCGCGCTCCAGGTTCATCACGCGCATCACCTCAGGGAAGCCCCAGTTGTTGTTGTTGATGAGGGGAGTGACGTAGGCAAGCCCGTTCCCGCTTTCCTTTTCCGCCACGTCGTACGTGGCGAGCATCTTGTCGAGCCACCCGCCGGCGATCGGAAACGCGTCGTCGTCCACCTTGCAGATCAGGTCGATTTCGGCGAATGCCGGCTGCGAGAGTAGTTTTTTGATCGTGCGATAAGGTGGGCCAGGCGGAATGTCGTCGACGACCCGAACGATGCCCGGAAAAAGTCTTGCATAGCGCCGCGCGACGGCAAGCGTGCGTTCCGCGTCATAGCCGCCCCTGCAGTTCTGAAGCAGGATGAACTCGACGCCTGGTGGCCGGTACGCCATGTGACTGGCGAGGGTTAGTTCGAGCGCTGCGTAGTCGCGACAGAGCAGGACCAGAATAGCGACTCGCCTCGATGCCGCGTTAGAACGGGATGCAGTCATGCTACTCCTTCGTAGGTGCCGACGAGCACATTGTCTAAGGAAAATACATGCGAGTATCGGGACACACTGAATTTGGCGTCGTCTACATCACGAATTTACGAACACCAACAGTGCCGATGCTAATAACCGCGCCTCAGGTCGCAGCACCGATCGCGGCTACTTAAGAGACAAGACGGGGACACGCCGGTTCATCATAGTACAAGCAATGATGAAGTGAAGTCGCATTCCATAGCGCGTCGCCCCACCTCTCGACGGCGAACGGTGACTTCAAGTATTGAGGCAAACAACTGCCGACCGGCCACGATCTTGCGCATACAGCGCGCGAAGCGTTCTGTTCGAGCGCGAACGCCTGTAGCGCATCAGGCTCGACCGGCAATTCCGCGACAGTGATGGCGGTGGGCGGCATGGCTATCATGATGCCCAACTCGCGCTACGTTTAGAAGCCCGGGGAGCCTTGTATTTGCGTGCGAGAGCAACGTCGACTCGCGCGCGTCACCGCGACGGCGCGATGCGGCGCGCGCGCCGGGAACGCCTCGACGACATCGAATTGCGACGGGTCAGCAGGACGCGCGCAGCGGCGCGATACTGCGAATCACTGCGCAATAAAAGCAGAGTGGCTATGCTTGCGAAAAAGTTACGTTTCGCTAACGGGTTTAGCAGTCAGAGGCCATAGGCATGAACCACGTGGTCGCCACCAGCGACGAAGACTTGCCCGTTCACGACCATCGGCGACGCGAAGTTGCCCTCGCCGTTTTGAGCTGGCGTGTATTGGTCGTGGAAGAGTATGGTCCCGTCCGCGGCATCCAATGCATAAAAGTCGTTGCCCAAACCGTCTGCGTAATACACCACACCATTTGCGGCGACGGGCGGGATAGCCGGGTTGAACGCGACTTGGTTCAAGCCGACTTGCGCCGTCCACACGGGTTTGGGGTTCACAGTACAGTTGCTGTCGATCGACAGTGCAATGACCCCGTGCTGGTATAAGTTGTTGCTCCCCGAACCGCCAGGGGACACGACGTAAAGCCGATTCAGCACCGGGTCGAATGCAGGAAGGCCTATGTTGCTGCCGTCGGCTGAAGTTTGGGAAATCGTCAACTTTTCAATGGGGCCCTGCTGCTGAATAGTGGCTCGGTTATAAATGAACAGGTTGCCGGACTTATTGTAGGCCGCGAGCATCGTCGGGCAGGTGGGACGCTGAAAGAGCAATGCTGTAGCGCCGAAGTCGACGTCCGAGAGGGGCGGAGAAAGCGGCGAGTTCGCCGCGGCTACCGCCAGGGTCGGCGTGAGCTTCACGACGTGCTCCGCGAACGCGGCATTTTCCGGATTGGCGAATGCGTTGCCCGTGAGTGCATAGACGACCGTCCCATCAGGCGGAATCGATACGCCTCCCATACCCCATATACCGCCCCCATCTGGCCCGCTTGCGCCGGTTGGGTACCAGCGTTGCAGAATCGCAGCTGGGTTGGTGGTGGACGCGCGGACGACCTGTCCATGGTACGGCTCCGTATCGCAGGGGTCACCGGCTGTCCCCACGTATATCGACGAACCATCGGGACTAAGCGTCAAGCCGCCATAGACCATCGTTCTTGGAGTAGCGTTGTTTGGGTCGAGAAGTAGCAGGTTGAAGCCCGGGAGATCCACGCCAGTCTGGAGGTTGTACGCATGCAGGTAGCCTCGCCCGCTCACAACGAAAATCCGGTTGTTGGCATGGTCGATGACGGGCGTGCCCTGCACTCCGATCTTGCCTTGGAACAGCCCCTGGCAGGCCGACGTCAAGATAGCTTGAGGGATAGGGGCGCTTTGCCAAATGGGCTTCCCTGTCGCGGCATTCAGTGCCCATGTAGTGTTCCCCTCTGTCGCAACAAAGACGATATCGGTTGGCACCCCGTTGATCATCACCCCGGCAGCCAGTACCGGCTGAGTCAGGATGGCACCGTCCAGCTTAGGTGAGTCCCAGTGCTTTACCAACGTCCTAACGTTGGTCTGGGTGAGCACCGTCTCGACTGGGTTATACCCAGTCCGCTGCCTGTTCATACCAAACGTCGGCCAGTCGGTCGTCGTAAAGGTTGGCGCGGCGACGGCCCCTGGTGTCCGGCTCAATGTAGCGGCAGTCGCTGCTTCGGGAGCCTGGTACGGCGTATCCACCGCCGGCCCGCGATCGTCGAGGAAATTATTCGGATTGATCTTGTCTCCGCCGTTCTGTTTGTCTACGTCCGATCCATCGAGGGCGAAGGCTGGCGGCACTTTCGGTCCGACGCCATGCGGGTGCGGGCCATGAGGGAATGGGTCCAGTGCGTTTGACGACGCCTGAGCGGCTACTGCAAGACCCGGCGCAGATGCCGCAGCCGGTGCCGCGTTCGAACTTTGCGCTTGTGCGCCCGAGCCCGCCATGCAGGCGAGGATCAAAGCTGCAACGAGCCGAGAAGCGTCGATAACGTTGTGTGCGCTCTTCATGTAGCCACCTCTTGCAAATATTGCTGTTAGCATTGGGTAGACGGCGCAACGCGAGGTCTCGCCTCGATCGACTAATTGATACGCGCTTTGCTAACGTGAGGTTAATCGTACGCCATTTAAAACCAACCGCAAGAAATGGCCGCGATGGACTACCGTCTGGCGGACGGGGAATTGCCCCTATTGAGTAATGCAAGGCTCACACACCGTTCGGCCGCTTCATCCTAATGCGCGATTTCGCTGGAAGCAGATCGGCACATCCGGCCACCCCGTCCAGAGCCGTTTTCAATCGACGTGCCATCCGCCGCCGCTACGCTGACGTTGCGGCCGAAGGCAAACCAAATGATCGATCGATCCATCGCCAAGCAGATTGTCGAGCTCATCAAGAGCGAAGGACTCGACGCCGGCGCGCACCTGCCCGCACAGATGCTCGCCGACCGTCTGCGCGTCTCACGTTCCCCCGTGAACGAAGCGCTCGCGTTGCTGCACGAGAAAGGCATCTTGACGCGGGAAAAGAATCGCGGCTTCTTCCTCGCGAAGCCGCTCTCCGAATCTTTTGCGGACGTGGACGACGAACTGCGCCTCGCCGAGACCGACGTCGTGACGCGCGCCTATTTCCAGATCGCCGACGACCGCCTGAAAAACGAATTGCCCGACGAATTCTCGGAGCAACTGATCCGCACCCGCTACGGACTGACCAGCGCGCAACTGACCGCGGTGCTCGGCCGCATCGCGCGGGAAGGATGGGCCGAACGCAAACCGGGCTATGGCTGGCAGTTCTCGCCAATGCTGACCACGCCCGACAGCCTGCTAAAGTCGTACCGGCTGCGCCTCGCGCTCGAACCGGCGGCACTGCTCGAGCCCGGTTACCGGCTCGAGCGCAAGGTGCTGGAGCGGTGTCGCGAGGTGGAGAAGCATCTGCTCGCGGGCGGCATCGAAACGGATACCGCCGACCAGTTGCACGATCGCGGCGTGCGCTTTCACGAGTCGCTCGTCGAGGCTTCGGGCAACAGCTTTTTCATCGACACGATCCGGCGCGTGAACCGCGTGCGCCGTCTGCTGTCGTATCGCTCGATGCAGCATCGCGAGCGCTATGTCGAACACGCGAAGCAGCATTTGCATCTGCTCGAACTGCTGGAGCAAGAGCGCAACGAAGAAGCGTCGGAAGCGATGCGTCAGCATCTGCTGCACACGCTCGACGCGCTGTCCCGCATCAGCGAACTCCTTGAACCCTGAGACCGCCGTTCGCCCTGAACGCGGTCGCCACGAGAACCTCCATGACTATCGATCCCTCCGTCGTCACCGCCTTCACGCCCACGGGCAAGCTGCGCGCGTCGATCAATCTCGGCAATCCGATCCTCGCTAATCGCCATGCCGGGTCCGGCGAGCCGTTCGGCGTATCGATCGATCTCGCGCGCGCGTTCGCCGCGAAACTAGGCGTCGAACTGGAACTGGTGGTATTCGATACGGCCGCCAAATCGGTGCAGGCCGTCAGCGAGGAACGCGCGGATTTCGGCTTCTTCGCGATCGATCCATTGCGCGGCGAAACGATTGAATTCACCGCCCCGTATGTACTGATCGAAGGCTTCTATCTGGTGCGCGACGACTCGCCGGTGCGGTCGAATCAGGATGTGGATCAGGCGCACAACCGGGTCGTCGTCGGCAAAGGCAGCGCGTACGATCTGTTCCTCACACGCGAACTGAAAGCCGCGCAGATCGTCCGCGCGCCGAGTTCACCGAGTGTCGTGCCGACGTTCATCGAACAGCAGCTGGAAGTGGCGGCAGGCGTGAAGCAGCAACTCGAAGCCGATGCGAAGCAAACGGCCGGCCTGCGCCTGCTCGACGAGCGCTTCATGGTGATCCGGCAGGCGATGGGTGTACCGAAGAGCCGCGGCGAAGCGGCGGCTCGGGCGCTGCGTTCGTTCGTCGAAGAGGTGAAAGCGTCGGGCTTCGTGGCGGAATCGCTCGCGCGGCATGGGATCGCCGGGGCGTCCGTAGCGCCTGCGGAGTAGCCGTCGGCTCCAAGCCGACACCGCATAGCAAGCGGGGCGTAACAGAAAGGCGGAGCCGCGCCCGATACTTCGGCGCCGCCCCGCCACAAACTACCCTGACCAACCCTCAAACGAGCGTAGTCTGCACATCCACGTTGCCGCGCAACGCCTTTGAATACGGGCAGGTCAAATGCGCGCGCTCGATCAACGCGTCCGCCACGTCCCGCTCGACACCGGGAAGACTGACGAACAGACGCGCCTGAAGGAAATAGGCGCCATCGGTGGTGCCGAGATCGATTTCGGCATCGACGCTCGTATCGGGGGGCAAAGACACGTGCAGCGCGCGCGCCGCCAAACCGAGCGCACCGATGTAACACGCCGACCAGCCGGCAGCCAGCAACTGCTCGGGGTTCGTTCCAACTCCCGAGGTGCCGGGCGACGACAGCTTGATGTCGAGACGGCCGTCCGAGCTGCGCGCGGCGCCTTCGCGGCCGCCGGTCGTATGGGTCTTGCCGGTGTACAGCACGTTTTCGATGCGGGTCATGGTGGCTTACTCCTGTTGATCCAGTGATGTTGATATCTGCAAATCCGGGCTCGAACTCGCGTTGGACGTATTTGAACGCGCCGACGTATCTCGCATGTGTCTGGATCAGCGGGTTTGGTATGCGCACGTATCCGCGGGCCGCGCAGATACATTGCGATACAAGGAGCGGCGCGCGGCCACTAGCGCACGCCATCGCGCCCGTCGCTTCATTCAGCGACGCCGGTCGAAATACCGCCGCAGCAGATAGTTCGCGGTCGAGCCATGCAGCAGCACCGACAACACGATCGCATCGAGCACCGCGGGCAGCAGCGGCGTCATCGCGCCGCGCGCGTATTCGAGGCCGAACATCAGGTAGTAAAACGCGCCGACACCGCGAATCCCCATCCATGCCATCAGGTACCGCTGGCTGCTGTCGATGCGCGCAGCGATCATCGCGACGACGACGGACAGCGGCCGTGCGACGAAAAACAGAAACACCGCGGGCAACACGGCGCGCACGTCGAGCATCTCGCGCCAATGCGCAGACACGACGCAGCCGATGATCAACATCAGCGACAACTCCGCGAGCCGCTCCATTTCGCGCGTGAAGCCCATCATCGATTCGGCGAGGACCGCATGCGCCTTTTCCGGGTCTTTCGCGACTTCGGCCTTTTCGCCGTGCTGCACTTCGTCGAGCACTTCGGACGGATTCTTGTCGCCGGTCGAGCGCAATTCCTCGTGACGCACGGTGACGCCCGCCACGAATACCGCCACGAACGCATACGCGTGCACCAGCAGCGCCGCGCCGTATGACGTCGCCATCAGCCCTAGCGCGAGAAAGCCGTCGAGACCGATCGCTTCGCCGTAGCGGGTGCGCAGCAAGAAGATCGCGCGCGCGAACACGATTGCGGATACGCAGCCGACCGCGAGCGCGCTGACGATCCCCCACAGCACCGAGCCGGCGAATTGCACGCCGCTGCCGGAGCCGAACAGTCTCGCGCCGGCAAGCGTCAGACCCAGCACCGCAAACGGATAGGCGGCGCCGTCGTTGAGCCCGCCTTCACCCGACAAAGCGAAGCGCACGGGTTCGTCGTCGCCGGCCTGGGTCACGCGCAACTCGTTGGCGAGCACCGGGTCGGTCGGCGCGAGCGCTGCCGCGAGGAACAACGCCGCGCCGTCCGCGCGTCCGGTCAGCCAGGCGGTGAAGCCGAACATCAAGGCGACGGTGACGATCATCGCGGGCCCGCCGAGCCGCAGAGGCAACCACCACAACGGATTGCGCAGCCGCACGCGCAGATGCATGCCGATAGAAAACAGCGACACGACGAGCCCGACTTCGGCGAGCGTCGCGAGCAGCACGGTATCGGCGAGCAGATCGACACCGACGAGCCCGGACACGGCCGGACCGACCGCCACGCCGACCAGCAGATAGATCATCGCGCCGGTCAGCGGCAAGCGGCGGATCGGCCCGCGCGCGACCGCCATGAACGTGAGCAGTGCGCCAATCAGCAGGAACCAGACCGGTTCGTCTCTCATGGCGGAATCGCGCGCGCTAGCGGCGACGGCGGTAACCGGGCCGCGTCGCCGCTAGTGCGCGCGGCTGGCACCGTGGGGCGCGCTCGCGCCCTGCTGACTGCGCTGTCCGTGCTGAGCCGCGGCCTGGTTCGCGCGCCCCGCCTGTTCGCGTTTCGTCTGGTCGCGGGCCAACTCGCCGGGTGGCGTGCCCGACTGGCCTGCTGTGCCCGCGCCGCCTTCGGTGCCCGCGTCTTTGCCGGCCTGCGCGAATAGCAACGGTGGCGCGGCGACAGCCGGCCGAGTCCCGGTCCACTCGACGGCTTGCGCGCAGACGAAGTCACTCGCAACACTGAACATCGCGGCAATGGTCAAGCGCTGTACAACCTTGTTCATGAGCGGCTCCCCGGTTTGGACAAGCTGGATATGCACTGTCCGCTCCGTTGCAAGCCGCGTTCCTCGCTCACACACCGAATGGAAAAGTCTCCGCCGCGTGGTACTTCTCGTCGGCGGAAACGGGCAGCGTGGTCACCGCGCTGGTGCGATCGAACCACACGAACGCATCGAACTGATCGGCCAGCGACGCTTCCGCGTAGTGGCTATACCGCTCGGTCTCCGGACGATAAATCACGCCGATGAAGCGCTCTAGCAGCGACGCGCGCAGCCGTTCGCGCAGCGCGTCGTGCACGCCGGGCCGCAGGTCGAGCAGAAAGCGTGCGAGGCCAGTGGCGTGCATGCTGAATTCGACGCTGCCGTCGAGCGATGGCCGCACGGTCTTCACTTCCATCGGTCCGTCCCAGTCGCTGGCCGCGGCGACCGTGCCGCTGTGCGTGCCGAAGCCGATCAGCGCCGCCGCGTCACCGAACTGCGCGCGGCACAGCTGCCCCAAATTGATCTCGTCCTGCACGCGGCCCATCTGCGTGGCGCTCGCGTCGCCGATATGCGAGTTATGCGCCCACACGACCACACGCGCCTGCGGCCCGTGACTGTCGAGCGCATGACGCAACGTGTCGAACATATGCGTGTCGCGCAGATTCCAGCTTTGCGGTCCACCGTAATACATCGCGCGATAGTAGTGCTCGGCGACAGCCACGAGCCGCGCATTCTGCGCCGCGTCGAGGAAGCGTTCGCCGTCTTCCCGTGCATAGTCGAGCCGGCTTTTCAGGAGATCGCCGAGCTGGGCGACCACGTGCTCTTCGCACTGCGCGTAGCCGCCGCTCAGCGCGGCGCGCCCATACACGGCGGGATCTTTCTGCCACGGACTGAGGCACCCATAACGCCCGCGCGCGATGCGCGCCGCGGCCGGGTCGACGCTGTCCAGATAGCGCAGCACCGCGTCGATCGATTCGGACAGGCTGTAGATGTCGAGCCCGTAAAAGCGCGTCTCGCTGTCGCGGTGCAGGGCATTGTGCGAGCGCAGCCACGCGACGAAGCTCATGAAATCGGTGTTGCGCCACATCCAGGTCGGAAAGCGGCGAAACGGTCGAGACCGCTCGCGGGGCATCGGCCGGTCGCGCACATGCCGGTCGATGATCGCGGCATCGGGCCAGTCGGCCTCGACCGCGATCATCGAAAAGCCGTGCCGCTCGACGAGGCGTCGCGTGATCGCCGCCCGCGCGCGATAGAACTCCGACGTGCCGTGACTGGCCTCGCCGAGCAGCACGACGCGCCGCCCGGCGAAGCGGTCGAAAAACGCCGCGAATTCCGCGGAATCGATGTCGGGTAACGGTTCGGCCGCGTCGCGAAGCGCGAGTTCGAGCGCGGCCGGCTCAGGCGCGGCCGGCTTAGGCGCGGCCGGCTCAGGCGCGAGCGGCTCAGGCGTGGGCCGCGAATCCTCATGCGCCACGCCGCCCGGCGCCGGCCAGCCGTCGTCACCGACGAGCGGCACGAAGCGCACGTCGGCGAATGCATGTTCGTCGTAATCGTGCTCGTCGCGCCGCACGATCTTCACGAGCCGCTGACGGCTCGGACTGCTGCCGACCGGCATCACGAGCCGTCCGCCGACCGCAAGCTGCACGCGCAGCGCCTGCGGCACACGCGGCCCGCCCGCCGCCGCGATGATCGCGTCATACGGCGCATGCGCGGCAAGACCCGCGGTGCCGTCGCCGACATGCACTTCGACATTCTCGTAGCCGAGCCGCTGCAAGCGCTCGCGCGCGCCCTCGGCGAGGCTCGCGTCGCGTTCGATCGAATCCACCCGGCCCGCGATCTCCGCGGCAATCGCGGCCGCATAGCCCGAGCCCGTACCGATGTCGAGTACACGGTCGCCGGGCTGCAATTCGGCGGCCGCAAGCATCTTCGCGACGATGTACGGCTGCGAGATCGACTGTTCGCCGCCGATCGGCAGCGGCGTATCGTCATACGCGAAGTCGCGCAGATCGGACGGCACGAACGCTTCCCGTGGCACGCGCCGCATCGCCTCGATCACGAAGTCGTCGCGCACGCCGCGTTGCACGATTTGCCGCTCGACCATCCATGCGCGCGCTTCGTCGAAATCGCCCATCGCCGCCTCCTCGCGAATGCGCAGCGCTGCGCGCGCCACGCATCGCGACGGGGCCGCGCGCGAGTTCGCTGCTCTTCCACGCTTCAGCAATGAGCATACCGCCGGCTTGAACCAATGGCGATGCGCGAAACGTGAAGCGCGCGCGGACCGATCCTTGCTGAGCTTTTGCACGAACAAAACGCCGGTCCGAATCCGTCGCACAACAAGGGCGAAAATCATGAACGTTCCCATGCAGGTCGTGTCCTTCCTCAGCTCGCGAGGTCTGAAGCTCGCGACCGCCGAATCCTGCACCGGCGGCCAGATCGCGTCGTATCTGGCTAGCGTGCCGGGTAGCGGCGCGTGTCTCGATGTCGGCTTCGTCAGCTACTCGCCGTCGGGCAAAGCAGGCTTTCTCGGTGTGCGGGAAAGCACGATGAAGCAATACGGGCTCACCAGCGAAGCGGTCGCGCGCGAAATGGCCGAGGGTGCGCTGCGTCAGGAAGGCTGCTGCGCTGACATCGCGGTATCGGACACGGGGCTTGCCGATGGCGGCTCCGCTGACGGCCCGCCACCGGGCACGCAATGCTTCGCATGGTCGTTCCGACGGCCCGGCAATCAGTTCGTCACGTTCGCCGAGACGCGGCGCTTTTCGGGCGACCGCAACGACGTGCGTTCGGCCGCCGCGCTGTATGCATTGTCGCGCGTCGAGCATTACTTCGATCAACTTCCGCGCAGCGAGCGGGACCACTGAAGAGAGGCCGAACGATGAATCTGCACCCTTCCTTCGACACCGACGCGTGGCAGCAGGCAGTGATTGACGAACTCGGCGTCGAGCGCGATTTCGACGTGGCCCGCGAGCGCGAGCGGCGTGTCGCGTTCCTCAGCGACTACCTGGCGTCGCAAGGCTTGCACACCTATGTGCTTGGCATCAGCGGCGGCGTCGATTCGTCGACTGCCGGACGCCTCGCGCAGCTTGCCGTCGAACGTCTGCGTGCCACCGGCTATGAAGCGCACTTCGTCGCGGTGCGTCTACCGTACGGCAGCCAACGCGACGAAGAGGACGCCGCGGCCGCCCTCGCGTTCATCTGCCCCGACGAAACGCTGACGGTCAACATCAAGGAGCCCGCCGACGCGATGCTGTCTTCGCTCAAGCGAGGCAACGTGCAGTACGTCGACGACTTTCATGAAGACTTCGTGCTCGGCAACATCAAGGCGCGGCAACGCATGATCGCGCAATACGCGATTGCGGGCGCGCGGGTCGGCGTGGTGATCGGCACCGACCATGGGGCCGAATCGCTGATGGGCTTCTTCACGAAGTTCGGCGACGGCGGCGCCGATATCCTGCCGCTGGCGGGTCTGACGAAGCGCCGCGTGCGCGCACTCGCGCATGGGCTCGGCGCATCGGAGCGGCTCGTCGACAAGGTGCCGACGGCGGACCTCGAATCGCTGACGCCGCAGAAACCGGACGAAGACAGCTACGGCATCGGCTACCAGCACATCGACGACTTCCTCGAAGGCAAGCCGGTCAGCGACGAAGTATTGACGACGATTCGGCGCTTTTACATGGCGACGCGTCACAAACGCGCGCTGCCGGTGGCGCCGACGCGATCGTCGGCGCCGGTGTAGAGCGCGGCGCCCGCTTATCCGGCGCGCGGGCGTTTGGCGCGCTTCGGCGCTTCGATGTCCTCGCCCGGCGTTTCCTGCAGTTGCTGTTCGGGCACGATGCGCGAGCCGCGGTCGCGATCGGCGGACTGATCGGTCGGCTCCTGCGGCGCGGCAGCGCCTTCCGCCTCGATCTGCCGGCGCGCTTCCTCCCAATGGTCGTCGGCTCTCCCTTCCGGCGACGGATCGTTTTCCCAGATCTGGTACGCCCGCGTGCGGATGCGGGCTTCGAGTTCCTTGTCCATATGTGTTTCTCCGTGAACGTGAGCGATGCCGCGGCACGGCGCCGCGCGCGCCGGGTCCGGATGACGGCGAGCGAAAGGCGAGCAAGGGTTGTTCCGCGCGGCGCGCGTTGGGTCGATGGCATCACGTCAGCAAGAGAGCGACTGCCACACAACTCCACCGTGTGCCGGTCGTGAACCGGGACAAGCGTTTGATGGGGATGCCGTCGTCACCGCGGCGGGTCGCCGCGCACTACCCAGGCCGCGCGCTTACGCCTCGGGACAGGCAAGGTCGGCCGCGACGATCCGCGCGCCGTACTCCTCGGCGGCGAGCCGCGCTTCCTCGATGCTGTTGAACGGACCGACTTCGGGCGCGCCATCGAACGGGAACAGACGGCGGCCATCCACTTTACGGCTCACCAGCAGATCGGCATAGAATCGTCCATCGGCGCTGCGTCGTGCAGTGACGTAGATCGAAAAGTCGTCGCGCGAGGCGATCGCTGCCGCCGGATACTGCGTGAGTTTCAGCTTTCTCCTTGACATGGCTCTCCCTGCCTGCATCAGGCGATCCTGTTGTGCCCTCCTGAAATCGATGTTAATGGACATGCAAACGGGTGCGTTCGTCCGTAAGCGTCGACTTATGAACGGGACTGTCGCAGCGACGCTCTAAGGTTCCAATCAGGTCCTGTCGCCAACCGCCCGGCTGCCCTCCTGATCCAGCCTCGCTTGCAGCGCTTCCTTGCGCGCCGCGATCTTCTTACCGAGCGCACCGAGATCACAGCCGGTGCGCCGCAAGGCCGGAAAGAGCTCGCTTTCCTCTTCCTCGACGTGATGCCGCACCAGTTCGGCCATGACCTTGAACGTCGCGTCGAAGCCTTTGTCGCCCGGCTTCAGCGTCGTGAACTTCGCGATTAGCGTCTTCACCAGAAAATGCTCGACATACGCTTCATCGACATCGAGCTTGTCGTCGTCGGGCAGTGCTTGCTGCGCGGTCGGATACAACAGCTCTTCCTCGATGATCGTATGCATCGTCAGCTCTTCGCACGCACGCTGCGCCAGCGCGGCTTTGGCTTCGAGCGTGTCGCGTTCGTCACCGCGCGACTTGCCGAACGCATCGAACAGCTTTTCGACGGCGCGGTGATCGGCTTCGAGCAGCGCGAGCGCGTCGGGTGCGCTGGCGGTTTCGCGTGCAGCGGTGGGCTTCGTGTCGTTAGAAGCGGATTGCGTTGCGCGGTCGTTCATGGCGGTTCCTTTGATCGGTCAAGTGCCCGCATCGAGCAAACGCCGTACCGTGTGACCGGTCGCGTGGCGGTACGTCGATTGCTGCTGGTGGTCCGGCGCGGCGTGTTGCGCGCCAACCTCCCTCCCCTCTTTTCAACGCCCGATGAGAATCGCCCAGATCGCTCCGCTTTACGAAAGCGTGCCGCCGTTCGCGTACGGCGCGACCGAACGCGTCGTGTCGTATCTGACTGAAGAACTGGTCGCCCGCGGCCACGACGTGACGCTCTATGCGAGCGCCGATTCGGCGACCGCCGCGCGGCTCGTGCCGATCTGCCCGCGCGGTCTTTGGCGCGACACGAACGTGTGGGACACGCAAACGCATCACGTCCGGCAATTCGCGCGCGTGATTCGCGACTCGGATCAATTCGACGTCGTTCATTTTCACGGCGAGCCATTGCATTTCGCGTGGGCCGAGCGCTTGCCGTGCCGTACGCTGACGACGCTGCACGGCCGTCTGCTGCTGCACGATCATGGCCCGCTGTTTCGCGAATTCGCCCGCGTGCCGGTGGTATCGATCTCCGCGAGTCAGCGCCGGCCGGTGCCGTGGGCGAACTGGCAGGGCACGGTCCATCACGGCCTGCCGCTCGACGAGTTCTCGTTTCAGCCGATAGCCGGTTCCTACCTGCTTTTCCTCGGCCGCATGATGCCGGAGAAACGTCCCGATCTCGCGATCGAAATCGCCCGGCGCAGCGGCTTGCCGTTGAAGATCGCCGCGAAGATTCATCCCGGCGAGCGCGACTATTTCCGCGAGCGCATCGATCCGCTGTTGCGGCGCTCGACCACGTTCACCGAATACCTCGGCGAAGTCGGCGGCCTCGCGCGCCGGCGGTTGATCGAGAACGCATGCGCGTTGCTGCTGCCGATCGAATGGGACGAGCCGTTCGGCATGGTGATGATCGAGGCGATGGCGTGCGGTACGCCGGTGATCGCGTTTCGCCGCGGCGCGGTGCCGGAGTTGATCGAAGACGGCGTGAGCGGCCTGATCGTCGACAACGTGGACGCGGCCGTGCAAGCCGTTGCGCGCATCGACGGCATCGGGCGCGACGTGTGCCGCCACGCGTTCGAGCGCCGCTTCACGGCCGCGCGCATGACCGACGACTACCTGACGATCTACGACGCACTGCTCGCACGCGACGCACGAGACCATCCGCGCGCGACGGGCAGTCAGCCCGCGCCGGTGTAATCGCCGTTCAGTTGCGATCGGGCGCCTTGGTACGATCGTCATGATCGTCGGACTCCGTCGCATAGCGACGCGATTGACCGAGTTGCCGGCGCAACTCGTTCACCTCGTTCTTCAGATCGATCATGCGCAGTTCGCGGCCGATCGCCGCCTTGTTGAACCGCTCGAGTTCCTCGTTGCGCGCGCGCAGGTCTTCCTCGGCCCGCGCACGTCCGACCGCGGCCCACGTGCGCTCGGCCATCAGTTCGAGAAACATCAGTTCGTCGGGCGCCCACGTGTGCGCGGTGTCGAAGTGCATCGTCAGCGCGCCGAGCACGCGGCCCGACTGCACGAACGGCATGTTGGCCCACGCGCCGATGCCGAGTGCGTGGCACGCGCGCCGCTCGGCCGCGCTAGCGGCGGGATCGGCCATCACGTCGTTGCTCCAGCCGCTGCGGCCGGTGAACAGCGCGGCGGTGAGCGCAGGCCCGGCGTCGTTGATCGCGCAGCGGCGGCCCAGCATATCGGCCGTGCCCGCGAGCGCGTCGGTCGCGACGATTTCCAGTTCGTCGGGGCCACGCGCTTCCGAGTAGTTGACGCGCGCGGCGCCGAACTGCTGACGCAGCATCCGGATCGCCGTCGATCGGGTATTGCGGTATCCGGACAGCCCGCGCAGCGCGTTGGCGAAGCGCACCATGAAATCGTGCATCGCGCTTTCGCGCAGCACTCTTTCCGCGTGCTTCAGGTCCGAGATGTCGGTGACCGTGACGGCCACGCCGCTCGTGCCGGTCTGCGACAGAAACGGGCGAATGCGCCGCAGGAACCATCCCCCGCTGGCGTTTCGCACCTCGGCTTCGCGCGGTGTCCCGCTCTGCATCACCGCAAGCACGTCGCGCAGGAAATTCACGTCGTCGACCTTCGGCGAAATATCGGCGATGCCGCGTCCGACGTCGCCCGTTTTCAGCGGAAATATCTCGCCGATCGAAGGCGTGAACCAGCGCACGCGCAGCGCCTCGTCGAGAAACATCGCCATTACCGCACCGGCGCTCAGTACGCCGCTCTGCATCTCCAGCTCCGCGATCTTGCCGGTGAGCCGCGCATTGGCCCGGTTGAGGTCGTCGTTGACGAGATTGAGTTGCTCGTTCGCGGCTTTCAGTTCCTCGTTGAGCACCTGCAACTCTTCGCGCGACGCCTCCAGTTCCTCGCGCGAGACGCGGATCGCTTCGCTCCACTCGCTCGAAGCTGCGACGTCCGCAGCGTGGCTCGGCAGCGCAACGGGTTCGGTGGCGCCGGGCCGAATCTCGCGCGCGCGGGAAATGAACGATGCGAGCAGCCGCGGCGCGGCGCCGTTTTGCGCGCTTCGAATCGGTGTGAGCCGGATCTGGAACGCGTGCGTGACGTTCCCTTCTTCACGCAGGCCGTTGACGATCGTCGGCTGACCGTCTTCGAGCGCTATCTTCGCGGCCGCCTTCAGGCTCGACGCCAGTTCGCGCTGCGTCAGTTCGAGCAGGTTGTCGGTGGGTTGGCCGGCCGGGACGCGCAGGTATTTTTCCGTATCGCCATACACCCGCAGCACGCGGAACTCGTCGTCGATCAGCACCGACGGGAAATCCCGCTGCGCATGCACGCTCGAATGACCGATGAAAGGCACGGCGCTCGCGCGCAAGCTTGTCGCGACACGCAACGGGAAGCGGACCTCGACGTCGCTCGCGGGGCCGGTCTTGCGGTAAATATGCCAACGGCTCGACACGACGTTGAAACCGCCTTGCCGCGACAACAGCGGTTCGCCCTTGCCGAGGAACAGATAGCCGCCCACCTTCAGCGAGTTGTGCAGCAGGAATACGACGCGCTTGACCGCTTCGGGGTCGAGATAAATCAGCAGGTTGCGACAAGTGACCAGATCCAGGTTCCTGAACGGCGGATCGAGCAGCAGGTCCTGCGGCGCGAATACCATCTTTTCGCGCAGGTGGCGTTTGACGCGCCAGTTGCCGTCGGTGGAATAGAAGAACTTCTGCTGGCGTGCCAAAGAGACGTTCTTCAGCGCGTCGCCCGAAAACGCGCCGCGGCTCGCGCGCGCGACGATCTCCGGCGACGCATCGGTCGCGAACACCTGGAAATCGATGGGACGGCCAGTCTTTTCCGCATGCTCGTGCAGAAGCATCGCGACCGAATACGCTTCTTCGCCGGTCGCGCACGCCGGTGTCCAGGCCCGTACGACATCGCTCGCGCGGCGCTCGCTCAGCATCGGCTCTATGACCTCGTGCCGCAGCACGTCCCAGGCGGGCGCATCGCGGAAGAACTCGGTCACGTGAATCGGAATGCCGCGAATCAGCGCTTCGAGCTCAGCCGGGTCGTCGCGCAACAGCGACTCGTAGTCGCCGAACGATTCGGTACGCCGCAAATCCATGCGCTGCTGGATGCGCCACAGCAGCGGGGTCGCCTTGTAACCACCCAGATCGAAGCCCGCCTGCTTGCGGATCAGCCCGACGATCTCGTCGAGCGTTCGCGTAATCTCGCCGGTCCACGCGACTTCGTTGGCCGGCCGCACATAGGCGGGTGACGCGCAGCGCAGCAGCTGTTTCGCGATCTCGCCGACCGGCAGGATGTAGTCGGCGGCACCGCGCGAAATCACCGCTCTCGGCATGCTGTCGTTCATCGTGGTGACCGGGTCCTGCACGAGCACCACGCCGCCGGCCCGCTTCACGCAGATCGCGCCGGCCGCGCCATCGGTGCCTGTGCCGCACAGGATCGCGGCGAGCGCGTGCGAGCCGCGATCTTGCGCGAGGCTTTCGAGGAATGCGTCGATGGTATCGATGCCGGGACGGCGGCTGCCGCCGTCGACCGGCCGCGTGCGAAAGAGCCCGCCTTCGAGGGTCAGCACGTCGTCGGAACCCGCGACGTAGACGTGATTCGGCTCGGGACGCTCGCCGTTGTTCGCGGCACGGACCGGCAGCAACGTCCACTTGCTGACCAGATTCACGAGCTCGTTCGATCCACCCGGCAGCTGGTGTTGCACGACGACGAGCGCAAGCGCAGGTTCGGCGGGCAAGGCCTGAAGCAGGCAATGCATCGCTTCGATGCCGCCGGCGGATGCGCCGATGCCGACGACGTGGCAGCTTTCCGCTGGCGCGGAAGCTTGAATCGGAGTCGCCATGAGTGTGAGCTTGCGCAGGAACGTCATATCGTGCCGGCCATGTCCGGCACGCCTGTCCTTACACGTTCATCATATGCCTGTGCGTGGCGGGCGGCGCTTTCGGCCAGCTTGGCCGATTTGTGGCGCAGGCTGAAAACCGGTGCCGGCGCGAGGACGCTTGCACCGACGACGGCGCAATAAAAATGCCCGGACGGCATATCGCTTGCTCATTACTGACTGACACGAAAGGCCCGCTTTCCCGTCCTGCTTCCACGTCCCGGAGTCCACTTGACCCACCGTGATTTCATCGTAATCGGCACGTCCTCGGGAGGTGTCGACGCGCTGCGCGCGCTTGCCTCGCAGCTTCCCGTCGATATGCCCGCCAGCATCGCCGTCGTGCTGCACATCGGCGCGCACGGCAGCATGCTCCCCACGCTTCTGAACCAGGCCGGCCCGCTGCCCGCCAAGCACGCGCAGGATGGCGAACATTACGCGCCCGGCAGAATTTACGTGGCGCCGCCCGATCGGCACCTCGTGGTAGACGATGGGCAGTTGCGGCTCCTGCATGGCGCGAAGGAAAATTTCGCGCGCCCCGCGATCGACCCGCTGTTTCGCAGCGCGGCCGCGCAGATGGGACCGCGCGCGATCGGCGTGATCCTGACCGGCCTGCTCGACGATGGCGCCGCGGGCCTCGAAGCGATCCAGGCGTGCGGCGGCACGACGGTCGTGCAGGACCCCGACGACGCGTTCGCGAGCGAGATGCCACGGCATGCAACACCCTTCGCCGATCACGTGCTGCCGCTCCAGCAACTGGGCCCATGTCTGGTAAAACTGACCGGCGGCATTGCCAACCCGCCGGTAAATATCGGGCCGGCGCAGCGCGAGGCCTCCGACCGCGTCGTCCTCGAACAGCGCGCGTGGCTGTCCGGCGCCGCGCCGTTCGACGCCATCCGGGGACTGGCCACGCCGTCGACTTTCACATGCCCCGAATGCAACGGCACACTGTGGCGCATCATCGGTTCGCGCGTGATGCGTTACCGCTGCCATACCGGCCATGCGTATTCGGCCGCGTCGCTCGACGACGGCCGCATGATCGATGCGGAGATGTCTCTGCGCAATGC
The DNA here is from genome assembly GCF_013366925.1 of Paraburkholderia youngii. Lineage (NCBI taxonomy): Bacteria > Pseudomonadati > Pseudomonadota > Betaproteobacteria > Burkholderiales > Burkholderiaceae > Paraburkholderia > Paraburkholderia youngii. Next base: position 1,339,358 of record NZ_JAALDK010000002.1, on the reverse strand, counting down.
GCTGCGGGCGCTGCGCGAGCGCGAAATGTTCAGCCGCGAGCTCGGCGAACACTTCGCGGCGATAGGGGACACCGCCGCGCAACGACGCGAGGAGGACAATGCCCGGCGCGCGGGCCACGCGGCCGAACTGTTGCAGTCCATGCTGCTGGAAAAATGAGTGCAATGCGGGATAATAACGATCCGGGCCGAGCAAGAAATGGGCTCGCGGCCCTATAAAAATCCACCGCTGAACACTATCCTTTTCCAAGAAGGGACACGCAGCCATGTCAAAGAAGCGAGGGCAAACTCTGCCTAGCCAGGCACTCTATCCGATCGTCGGTATCGGCGCATCGGCAGGAGGGCTTAACGCGCTGACGGAATTCTTCGAGGCGCTGCCCGCGCACACGTCGATGGCCTTCGTCGTGGTCGTTCACCTGTCGCCGGACCACGAAAGCAATCTGGCCTCGCTGCTGCAAAAGGTCACCAGCATGCCGGTGCAGCAGGTCACGGGCCCCACGCAAATCGAATCGGACCACGTTTATCTGGTCGCGCCCTCCTTCGAGATGATCATGGTCGACGGCTACCTGCGCGTCACGCAGAAGCAGTCCGAAGAGGGACGCCGCGCGAGCATCGATCTGTTCTTCCGCACGCTCGCCGAGGCGCATCGCGAACGCGCGATCGGCATCGTGATGTCCGGTGCGGGCTCGGACGGCTCGGTCGGCCTGTCGCGCATCAAGGAAATGGGCGGCATCACGCTCGCGCAGGACCCTTCCGAAGCGGAATACGACAGCATGCCGCGCAGCGCGATCGCGACCGGCATGGCCGACTTCGTGATGACCGCGGCCGAGATGCCGCAGCGGCTGCTCGATCTGTGGTCCACCGCGCGGGAAATCCATCTGCCGGCCGTGCAGCCGGACGAGCCCGAGGAAGACACGGTCAACGAGTCGGCCGAGCGCGCCCTGCGCGAGATCATGGTGATCCTGCGCACCCGCACCGCGCACGACTTCCGGCATTACAAACGGGCTACGGTTCTGCGCCGCATCGAACGCCGGCTGCAGGTCAACGGCATTACGGATCTGCAGGCATATCGCGATTATCTGCATCTGCACCCTGAAGAAACTCAGGCGCTGCTGCAGGACATGCTGATCAGCGTCACCAACTTCTTCCGCGACAAGGAAGCGTTCGACGTGCTCGAGCGCGAGGTATTGCCCCCCCTCTTCGAAAACCGCGGCGAACAGGACCGCATCCGCGTCTGGTCGGTGGGCTGCGCGACCGGCGAGGAGGCGTATTCGCTGGCGATGCTGCTGCAGGAGCGCTCGCTGAAGTCACCCGAGGGCGTGTCGTTCCAGGTATTCGCGACCGACATCGACGAGCGCGCCATTGCGTTCGCGCGCGTGGGCCTGTACCCGGATTCGGTCTCGGCCGACCTGACACCGGCGCGCATCCGCCAGTTCTTCACGAAAGACGCCGCGCACTTCCGGATCAAGAAGGAGCTGCGCGAACACATGCTGTTCGCGCACCATAACGTGCTCAGCGACCCGCCCTTCTCGCGGCTCGACATGATCTGCTGCCGCAATCTGCTGATCTATCTGGACCGCGAAGCGCAGATCGAAATTCTGAAGATGTTCCACTTCGCGCTGCGGCCCGGCGGCGTGCTGTTCCTCGGCAGCTCGGAGTCGGCCGACAGCGTGAGCTCGATGTTCACCGTGGTCGACAAACGCAACCGCATCTATCGCGCGAACATGGCCGTGCGCGGTGACACGCCGATGCCGATCGCGATTTCGGGCACGATGAGTTCGCGCCCCCTCGTCACTACGGTGCAGCCGCCGGGGCGCCGGCGCTTTTCGTTCGGCGATCTGCATCAGCGGCTCGTCGAGCAATATGCGCCGCCCAGCGTGCTGGTGAGCCGCGAATCCGAAATCGTTCATCTGTCCGATCGCGCCGGGCGTTTTCTGCAATATTCGGGCGGCGAGCCGTCGCATAACATCGTGGCCGCCGTGCGTCCGGAACTGCGGCTCGAACTGCGCACCGCGATCTATCAGGCCTTGCACACGAACCGCAGCGTCGAAGCGCGCCGCGTGCACATCGAGCGCGATGGCCGTTCGTACTTCGTCAACATGACCGCGCGGCCGGTGCACGACCCGGAAGCGAACGCGGACTTCGTGCTGGTGCTGTTCGACGAGGTCGAAGACAGCATGGCCAACGCCGAAACGGCGTCGGCCGACGTGCAGAAAGACCCGATCATCAGCCAGCTCGAACGCGAGCTGCAACGCACGAAGGAGCAACTGCAGTCCACCATCGAGCAGTCGGAGACCTCGACGGAGGAGTTGAAGGCGTCGAACGAGGAATTGCAGGCGATCAACGAGGAACTGCGCTCGGCGACCGAGGAGCTCGAAACCAGCAAGGAAGAGCTGCAATCGATCAACGAAGAGCTGACCACGGTCAACGCGGAGCTGAAGTCGAAGGTCGAGGAAACCGGCAAGATCAACGACGACCTGCACAACCTGATCGCCGCGAACGACATCGGCACGATCTTCGTCGACCGCAACATTTGCATCAAGCGCTATACGCCGCGCGCCACCGACGTCTTCAGCATCATTCCGTCGGACATCGGGCGCTCGCTGCTCGACATCACCCACCGCCTCGAATACGACAAGCTCGCCGACGACGCGGCCGAAGCATTCGAATCGCTGCGCCTGATCGAACGCGAGCTGAAGAGCAACGACGGGCGCTGGTATCTCGCGCGCTTCGTGCCCTACCGCACGACCGAAGACCGCATCGACGGCGCGGTGCTGTCGTTCATCGACATCACCGGCCGGCGTCAGGCGGAAGACCGGCTGCGCGAAGGCGAGCGGCGCATGCGCCTCGTCGCCGAGGGCACCAAGGACTACGCGATCATCACGTTCGACGAAAGCGGCGTGATCAATAGCTGGAACGCGGGCGCGGAACGGATTTTCGGCTATTCCGAAGCCGAAATGATCGGCCAGTCCGCCGACATCCTGTACACCGACGAAGACCGCGCCGCGAACGTTGCGCAACGCGAGTTCGCCGAAGCGCGTCTGAACGGCCGCGCAGAAGAGGAGAGCTGGCATCTGCGCAAGGACGGCACGCGCTTTTTCGCGAGCGGTGTGCTGTCCCGTCTCGATGAGCCGGGCATCAGCGGTTTTGCGAAGATCACGCGCGATCTCGGCGAGTTCGCCAGCGACCCGACCTCGGGACGCGGCACCCACGTCGAAACGCTGCGCGCCGCGAGCGAGCGCGAAGCGCAGCGGCGCCGCGATGAATTTCTCGCAGTCGTGTCGCACGAACTCAAGCATCCGCTCAACCTGATTTCAGCGAGCGCCGAACTGATCGCGCGCGCGCCGGAAACGCGCCAGAACCTGAACGTCTCGCGCGCGACCGATACGATCCGGCGCACCGTAATCGGCCAGGCGCAAATCATCGACGACCTGCTCGACATTTCGCGCGTGCGCACCGGCAAGCTGTCGGTCGTGCGCACCGTCGTCGACATGCGTGAGATCGTGCAGCGCGTGTGCAGCGCGGTGCAGGACGATGCCGCGCAGCGCGGCATCACACTGAGCGTCGAGGTGACCGATGCGCCCGTGATCATTCATGCTGATCTGACGCGTATCGAGCAGATCGTGTGGAATCTGATCAGTAATGCGCTGAAGTTCACGCAGCGCGGCTCGATCCAGGTGTCGTTGCAGGTCAATGACCACGCCGAAGCCGTGCTGCGCGTCAGCGATACCGGCATCGGCATCGAGGCCTCGCTGCTGCCGCATATCTTCGAGATGTTCCAGCAGAGCCGCGATCCGGGCTCGCGCCGCGGGGGCCTCGGCATCGGCCTCGCGCTGGTGCGCGATCTGGTCAACCTGCACGGCGGCGCAGTGCGTGCGGAGTCGGACGGCGTCGGCCGCGGTGCAACGTTCACGGTGACGCTGCCTACCCACCGGCTCGCCACCCGCACCAGCGCGGGGATCGAAGTCACCGGCGAGCCGCTGAAAGGCACGCGCATCCTGATGGTCGACGACGACGCCGCGACCGTCGAAACCTTCAAGCTGCTGCTGGAAAGCGAGGGCGCCGAAGTGCGGACCGCGACGAGCGGTGAGGAAGCGCTGACGATCATCAACGGCAACGCGCCCGATATCATCCTGTCCGACATCGGCATGCCGGGCATGGACGGTATGGAGTTCATCGGCAAGTTGCGCAGCATACCGGCGATGAAGTCCGTGATCTGTATCGCGGTCACCGGCTTCGGGCAGCAGGCGGACGTCAGCGCAGCCGAAGATGCGGGCTTCGACGCGCACCTGAAAAAACCGGTGGTTCTCGAAGACTTGCTGAGCATTTTCGCGCGGCTGCGCAGTTGAATCCGCCGCCCGGCGGCGCGCAGCGCGTCTAGCCGTTGCTTTGCGACGGCGATGCGTTGCGCGACCCGGCCCTTGCAACGGCCGCGTTGACCTTGATCGGCGACTGCTTGTCGCCGAACGGCGGCTCGACGACGAAGCGCTCTATCACGCCCGGCTCGAACACCAGGCAGCAAGTCGATCCGCCGTACTGGAAAAACCCCAACTCATCGCCCTTTCGGACGCGCTGACCCGGCAACGCCTCGATGATGCACGACGACACGTCCGCCATGCCGACGAACACGCACGCCACCTGCCCCACCGCCGCATCGTCGCATTCGATCACGATCACCGCGCGCGCCGCGAGCGCCGTGATGTAGCCCTGCGAATCGTTGAGCCCGCTCGGGTCTTCGCCTTCGCTATCGGCGGTCGAATAGTAACTGCCGTCCGCCGCGTACGCGCGCGAGATCACGCCACTGACCGGCGCATGCCAGCGGTGATAGTTGAACGCGCTCAGAAAGGCCTGATACACCGAGCCGCCCTCGAAGCGCCGCGCCAGTTCGCGCTCGCGCGAGCTCAGCATGTCTTCGAGCGAATACGGCTGTGACTTGATCCAGAACGTGTCGCGCAGCTTCACGCCGTGCTGCACGTTGTACGGCGTCGCCTCGCACGCGCTGACGATCAGCTTGTCGTTGTCCGGCTCCTCGACGGGCCGCATGCCGGGACGGAAGCGCCGCGTGAAGAAATCGTTCCACGACGTAAAGCCCCAATACGGTTGCTCGGGATCGCAAGCGAATTGCGCGAGGCCGATCCGTTTGTCGGCCTCGGAGCTGAACCAGCCGTCGGGCGACGACGTATTTAAATGTTCGCGTGAATGCGGACCGCTCAGAAAGCCGCACCAGCAATTCAGCACGTGCTTGAGCTGCGCGTTGAGCGCCGGGTCGCGAAACAGTGCATAGCCGGACGGCATGCACATCGGCCAGTCGAGCACCGCGTTCAGCGGACAATGAATCAGATCGGATTCGCTGAACGGCGGCGCGTAGGTCATCAGGTAATCGACGAGCGTCATCAGCTCGTCGATCGTTGCATAGCCGAGCACGTAGCCCGCTTGCTGTGCCTGCATGATGGCCCGCGTCATATCCATGCGCAGCACCGGATCGCCTTCGATCAGCGCCGCGAGTTCCGCGACGGCACGCGTGCGTGGCGCCGTGCGCGCGCGTTCGCGCGCTTTCGCGGCCAGCGCGGTCCGGTAGCGCACGAGATGCGCTTCGTCGCGCGGCAGCCATCCTCCGAGCCGGCGCCGTTGCGTGCGCGGGCTCGCCACTTCGTCGTTCGTCATGCTTCGCCTTTCTTATCTGAGTTGGGGATCATTTGGCGCGCGGCGTGCCAAGGCCGTCGTCCGGTTCCTTGCGCCCGCCACGAATCTGCTCGACGCAGGTCGCGACGGCCTGGGCCACGTTGGCCACTTCCTGCTGCATGTCCTCGTCGCGATCGAGCGCCTCATGGCTGGTCGCATAAGGCTCGTAATAGCCGATAAAGCGATCGAGCCGCGACTTCGCGCCCGCTTCGACGAAGCCCATCCAGCCGAGCCAGTCGGCGAGCGCCCTGCGCGAGTCCTCGATGCCGGCGACGTCGCCATGCACGACGACGCCATAGGCCCGGCCAGCCAGATGTTTCGGATAGTCCCAGCCGGCCAGTTCGAGACGCTTCGCTTCGTCCGCTTTCTTGCCGTGCGTCGAAGTGGGATCGGGATTGCCGCCGTCGGCGCAAACGAGGCGATCCATCATCAGCTTCAGCGGCGCGGACACCTGATACCAGTAGACCGGCGTCACGATCAGCACGCCGTGGCAGGCGGCAAAGCGCTCGTAGATGTCGTTCATCCAGTCGTTGACGAGCCCGAGCGAATGGTTCGGATAACAGCTGCAAGGCCAGTGACACAGCGGCATCGCGGTCGACACACAGCCTTTGCACGGATGAATGTGCAGGTCGCGGTCGGAGTTCAGGCGCGACAGGTCGAGGAAATCGACGTCGAAGGTCCGGCGTTCGAGCGCCTGTTGCGCGATCTTCGCGAGCCGGAAGCTCTTCGACATCTCGCCGGGGCACGTGTAGTCGTTGCGCGAGGACGCGTTGATCACGAGCACGCGCGAGCGCGTCGCCGGATCGCGCTGTCGCGCCTGCGCCGCCTTCACGTGCTCGCTCGCGGCACGCCATTCGACCGACAGGTCGTAGTCCGGGTCGGCGAATCCCGGGCCGGCCTTTTCGGTGACCGGCGCCTTGCGGCCTTGCGAGTAAGCATCCCACGCGATCGCTTCGAGCCGCGCGAGCGATTCGTCTTCCGCCCGAAATGCCGGGTCGTAGAAGCGGGCCATGAAACGCTCGCGAAATGCGTCGCGGGACATTGCTTCGGTTACCTGACCTTTGCGGACTTCGACGGTACGGACGTGATCGGGCGGTTTGGCAGGCGGGCTCATGGCTGAAGTTGTAGGCGGTAGTAGAACCGCAGGTCAGCAAGGGCTGTTCCAGCGCCGCCCCGTCGCGCGCCGCGACCGCGGAACGCAGCTTGCTCACCGCCGGTATGGAATCGAACCAGCGCCTGCTCGTCATCTCGCCGCATCTCGACGATGCGGTCCTCAGTTGCGGACTTCTGCTCGCCGCGCATCCCGGCACGGTCGTTTGCACGGTTTTCACCGCGCCGCCCGCCGAGAACATCACGACCGATTGGGACCGCGCGGCCGGTTTCGCCGACGCGTTCGAAGCGATGCGCACACGTCAGGCGGAAGACCGGGAGGCGCTTGGGCTGCTGTCGGCGATGCCCGTGCATTTGCTGTTTCGCGACGCGCAATACCATGCGTCGCCCGCTGCGGACGAGCTGACGACGGCGTTGAGCCAGACAGTTGCTCAAGCGAAACCCACGCGTGTCCTGATGCCGTTGGGCCTCTTCCATTCGGATCACGTTATGGTGGCCAATGCCTGTCTCGCACTGATGCGGCGTCAGCCAGCCGCGCGCTTCATCGCCTATGAGGACGTGCCCTACCGGCGCATGTCCGGCGTCGTGCAAGCGCGCCTATGCGACCTCGCGACACGCGGCTATGCCGCTGATGCGCCGCACACGTTGGACGTGCCCGGCACGACGCAACACGAGCGCCTGAAGCGCGCGGCACTCGGCGCCTATCGCAGCCAATTGCGCGCGTTCGGTCCCGACGGACAGGCAAGCCTCTTTTCGGCCGAACGCTATTGGCAGCTCAGCCGCGATGAATCGAGTCGGCATCCGCAAAACGAGTGACGCAGGGCACGGGGTTTGCTTCGCCATCGCTGTCCAACCGTCGAAGCGATTGCTTAGCATGCGAACAATAGCCGCCCACCCGCGCATTTCGGTCGTCGTTCTTACGCATAACCGTGCGGGCGAATTGCTCGCCACCCTGGAACGTCTGCTCGCGTTACCTGAAAACCCGCCAATCATCGTCGCCGACAACGGCTCTACCGACAACACGGTCGCACTCGTCAAAGCGCGCTATCCGAGCGTTCGCGTCGTCGAATGCAACGGCAATCTCGGCGCGGCGGGCCGCAACCACGCGGTCGCGTGCGTCGAGACCGACTATGTAGCGTTTTGCGATGACGACACGTGGTGGGAGCCCGGCTCGCTCGAACGCGCGGTGCAATTGCTCGACGCATGGCCACGCGTCGGCGTGCTGAATGCGCGCGTGGCCGTGGGCGCGGACGACGCGACGGACCCAACTTGTGCGTTGATGAGCGCAAGCCCGCTGGGACGTGTCGGCCTGCCCGGGCCTGCTTTGATCGGCTATATGGCGGGCGCGTGCGTGTTTCGTACAGCGCTGTTTCGCGAGGTCGGCGGCTATGAGCCGCGCCTTTTCATCGGCGGCGAGGAAACACTCGTTTCCCTCGACGTGCTCGCCTCGGGACAGGCGATCGCCTACTGCGAGCAGTTGACGCTCCAGCATCGTCCGTCGCCGGTGCGCGACAGCGCGTTGCGGCGACGCATGCTCGCGCGCAATGCCGCGTGGGTGGCATGGCTGCGTCTGCCGTTGGGCGAAGCGATGAGCGCGACGCTGCGCGCCCTCGACGTGTTCGCGCGGGAAGGCACACTGGTTCGTGACGGCATCCAATTGCTGGCTGGGCTTGCGTGGACCGTGCGAGAACGCCGTGTGGTTCCGCAGTCGATCCTCGCGATGCGCGACCGCGTGCGCGCGGCCGAGCGCAATCTCGACGCGTCCGCCACGACGTCCGTGGGCGGCAAGTTCGACGCGCCGACCTGAGACCCGAATCACGCGCTTTCCTTATCCTGGCAACGTCGAGTCCGCGCTCGACGGTACAGGCGCGAGCCGACGGATCGCGGCGATCAGTTCTTCGGGGGGTACCGGCTTGTTCAAATGCGCGTCGAAGCCAGCATTGCTCGTGCGCTGAACGTCGAGCGCGTCCGCATAGCCGGTCAACGCGATCGCGGGCAGTGGCCTGCCCGGAAAGGACGGCCGCTCGCCTTCCAGTTCGCGCAAGCGGCGCAGCACGTCGTAGCCATCTTCGCCGGCCAGCATCAGATCGCAGAGCACCACGTGCGGCCATTGCGCCGGGTCCGTCGCGCGCAGCCAATCCAGCGCTTCGCGGCCGGATGCGAACAGCCGCACGCGTGCGCCGCTCGTACTCAGCACCGCTTCGAGCGCGTCACGTGCTTCTTCCTGATCGTCGATCGCGAGCACGCAGAGGCCGTCGAGCGAAGCGGGCTCGGCCGAATCCGGTGCGGTGGACTCTGGCGGTTGCGCATCTGCGACCGGCCGCAACGGCAGCATCGCGACATACGCGAGCCGCCCGTTCAGCGGGGTCAGCGTGAAGCTGCCGCCCGCGGCCGCCAGCGCGCTTTCCATCTGCCGCGCCGTCGCCTGCGATAGCTCGGCCGGCTGGTCGCCCATGCCGAGCACGCTGAACCATACGTGATTGCCGTGGCGCTCCGCGCGCAGTGCGATGCGCTGCCCCGGCGTAGCCTGCGCGATCTCGTTGCGGCACAACTCGGCGATCAGCGGCTGCAGCACGCTCGGGTCGCCGGTCACGCGCAGTTCGTTGTCGGTCGGTTCCGCGTAGACGACCACGCGCTGCCCGGCGATCTCGTCGTGCAACGCATCGATCACACCCGCCGTCAACGCGCTGACGCTGACCGACCGAGCAGTCAGCCGGCGCTGCGCGTGTTCGAGTTCGCCCTGCTGCCATTGCAGCGACCACATCTTCGCGTACACAGCGTCGCGCGCGAGCAGTTCACGATGCGTGCCCTGCTCGACCACCTGGCCGTGTTCCATCACCAGAATCCAGTCCGCGTCGACGACTGTGGAAAGCCGATGCGCGATCACGATCGACGTGCGGCCTTGCGCGAGACGCGTCAGCTCGGTCTGGATCGCGCGCTCGGAGCGCGTGTCGAGCGCCGAGGTTGCTTCGTCGAACACGATGATGCGCGGGTCCTTCAGGATCGCGCGCGCGATTGCGATGCGCTGGCGCTCGCCGCCCGACAGCCGCACGCCGCGCTCGCCAACGCGCGTGTCGTAGTGATCGGGCAAGCGCTCGATGAATTCGTCGAGCTGCGCGGCGCGTGCGGCGCGCACGACATCCGCGCGTGTCGCCGACGGACGTCCATACGCAATGTTGTAGGCGATCGTTTCATTGAACAGCACGGTGTCCTGCGGCACGATCCCAATCGCCTCGCGCAGACTGCGCTGCGTGACCTGGCTGATGTCTTGCCCGTCGATGCGGATCATGCCGCGCTCGGGCCGGTACAGCCGGAACAGCAGCTTGACGAGCGTCGATTTGCCTGAGCCGCTGCCGCCGACCACCGCGAGCGTCTTGCCCGGATACGCATGGAAGTCGACATCGCGCAGCACCTGACGCGCGGTGTCGTAGCCAAAATCGACGTGCTCGAACTCGATCAGCCCCGCGCCGACCTTCAGCGGCTGCGCGTCGCGTGCATCGATATCCTCGCCGACGCGGCCGCGCGCCGCCAGAATCACGAACATGCGCTCGACGTTGACGAGTGCGTCGTTGGTCTCGCGAAACACGAAGCCGAGCGTGTTCAACGGCATGCAGACCTGGATCAGGTAGGCGTTGACCAGAATCAGATCGCCGACGCTCATGCTGCCGGCCACCACGTGCTGCGCAGCGAGCAGCATGACCCCCGCCACCCCGAGCGCGATCACCGCGCTCTGTCCCACGTGCAACGCGGTCAACGCGTTCTGATTCGCGATGCGCGCGTGGACCCACTTTTCCAGCACGTCGCCGAGCCGTTGCGTTTCGCTGTCTTCGGTCGCGAAGTACTTGACCGTGTCGTAGTTCAGCAGGCTATCGACGAGCCGTCCGTCCGATTGCGCTTCGAGCAGATTGACCGCGCGCTGGAACGCGACGCGCCGCCGCGTGAACACGAACGTATAACCCGCATACAACACGAAGGTCGCGACGATCACGAACATGAACTCGCGCGCGTACGCGTGCACCATGATCGCGACGATCACCGCGATCTCGAAGAAGGTTGGCACGATCGTAAACAGTGCGGTGCCGAGCAAAAAACCGATACCGTCGGCGCCTTTCTGCACGTCGCGCACGATCGCGCCAGTCTCGCGCCGCGCATGAAAACGCGCGCTCAACCGGTGCAGATGCGCGAAGGTCCGCTCGGTCAGCGCCGCGACCGTGCGCTGCACGACGATGCTGAACACGACGTCGCGCGCCTCGTTCAGCGCGTCGCCGAAAAAGCGCAGCAGCGCATAGGCGAGCACGAGAAACACCGGAAACGCCACATGCGCGAGCGGATGGCCGAGCTCATCGACGATGTGCTTCAACGTGAGCGGCATCAGCACGGTCGCGAGCCGGGCCGTGATCATCAGCGCGAGCGCCCCGCTGGTCTGCCAGCGATAACGCCATACCGCATGCGCGAGATCGCCGACGATTCGGCGCGTCAGTTCGGAGCGAGGCGGCGGGACGGAATTCGGCATGGGATCCTAGTCGGGGCGCGCCCGGATAAAACGTCGCACAAATGGGCCGTGGAGCAAGTGGCGCGCCCGGCGGCGCGCGAAAAATGACCGGTGTACGGCAGCGCCTGCCGCGCACCTCTTACCTGTTCATTGCGCGCTATCCTCCGCCCATCCTAGTACCGGCGCGCCATCAGCGGTGCGAAGTTACATGGATCGTATGTAGAAACAGGGAACGCCACAGCGCTTCTCTATCTGCACGAAAAAGGGCACGCCACAGCGCTTCGTCCGTCCAGACCAACGTCTACCGTCGTTCATCGGCATCTCAGGGTCGAATGGCACAGCGAATGCTCCGGGCCGGTGAAACGATTCCCCAATATCGAAAAACGCGCATCTCAGGAAGGAGTGCAAATGAAGATCGCCCTGATCAGTGAACATGCGTCGCCACTTGCTGTCGCCGGTGGCGTCGATAGCGGCGGCCAGAACATCTACGTCGCGAACGTCGCGCGTCAGCTGGTGGAAATGGGCCATCAGGTCGACGTGTTCACGCGCCGCGATCGCGCACTGGTGCCTGAGCGCGTCGACATGGACGGCGTGCGCGTGATTCATGTGCCTGCCGGACCGCCTCGACAATTGCCGAAGGAACAATTACTGCCGTTCATGGACGAGTTCGCCGCGTTTCTGATCGGGTTTTTTCGGCGTGAACCTCAGCCGTACGACGTGATGCACGCGAACTTCTTCATGTCCGGCCTCGCCGCGTTGCAAGTCAAGGCTGCGCTCGGTGTGCCGCTGGTCACGACCTTTCATGCGCTCGGCCGCGTGCGGCGCATCCATCAGGGCGCGGACGACGGCTTCCCCGACGAGCGCTTCGCGATCGAAGACGAACTGGTCGCACGCTCGGACGTCGTCGTCGCCGAATGTCCGCAGGACCAGGCCGATCTGCTCGAACACTATCGCGCCGATCCCGCGCGCATCCGGATCGTGCCGTGCGGTTTCGATGACGAGGAGTTCCGGCCCGTCGAGCGCGAAGCCGCCCGCAATGCGCTCGGCTGGAGCCCGCACGACTTCATCGTGCTGCAGCTAGGCCGGCTCGTGCAGCGCAAAGGCATCGACAACGTGGTACGCGGCGTCGGCGTGCTGAAGCACACCTTCAACGCGGCAGCGCGGCTGTACGTGGTCGGTGGCAATTCGGACGCGCCCAACGAAATCGCGACACCGGAGATCGCGCGCCTGCGCCAGATCGCACGCGAATGTGGCGTCGCGGAGCAGACGAGCTTCGTCGGCCGGCATGGTCGCGCGCGGCTGCGCTACTTCTACAGCGCCGCCGACGTGTTCGTGACGACGCCCTGGTACGAGCCGTTCGGCATCACGCCGGTGGAGGCAATGGCCTGCGCGACGCCGGTGATCGGCGCCGATGTCGGCGGCATTCGCTATTCGGTCCTCGATGGCGTGACCGGCTTTCTGGTGCCGCCGCGCGATCCGCACGCACTCGCGGCGCGTCTCGACCGCTTGCGGCGCGACCCCGCGCTCGCGCGCCGGATGGGCGAAGCGGGCCTCGACCGGGCGCGGACCGGCTTTACCTGGCGCGGCGTCAGCGAAGCGCTCGCGCAAATCTATGCACGCGCGGCAAAGCTCGCGCCGAGCAAAACATCGCTCGACACCGGCTTCGAGCCGGCGCAGCTACCGCTTCGAGCAGCAGGCGGAGCGTCGTTCGGTTGACGACGGCGCACGCCGCGCGAACGCGCACGGCGTGCGCACCTGGAACGCGCCGCAGCCGGTCCAGCGGCTACGGCGCGCCTTTTTCCGACTTCCGGCCCACGCTCGCAAATACCACCAACCATCATGACGGTACCCGCTGTATTCATCGACAAGGACGGCACGCTGCTCGAAGACGTGCCCTATAACGCCGATCCCGCGCTGATGCGTTTCGCGCCTGGCGCGCGCGAAGCGCTCGCGCTGCTCGCCGCCTACCCTTATGCGCTGTTCATGATCAGCAATCAGTCCGGCATCGCGCTCGGCAAGTTCGAAGACAAAGCGCTGTTCGCCGTCGAACGCCGGCTGCGGCAGATGTTCGCCGAGTGCGGCGCCACGCTCGCCGGCGCCTACTGGTGTCCGCATCATCCGGAGGGCAGCGTCGAGCGCTACGCGATCGTCTGCGACTGCCGCAAGCCCGCGCCCGGCATGCTGCTGCGCGCCGCCAAAGAACATGAACTCGATCTCGCGCATAGCTGGTTCGTCGGCGACATTCTCGACGACGTCGAAGCAGGCAATCGCGCCGGCTGTCGCACGATCCTGCTCGACAACGGCCACGAGACCGAATGGCGGACCGGCCCGCAGCGCACGCCGAATGCGCGCGCGGCCGATCTGCACGAGGCCGCGCAACGCGTCGTGTTGAACGGCGTGCCGCCGGGCAGCGCGGCGCGCCGCAAGGAGGCGCCGCGGTGAACGCACCTCTGCCACTGGCGCCGCCCACGCTCGCTCATGCGCGCGTGCCCGATACGTCGCAGCCGGTGTGCTGGGGCGACGACGTCAAACGGATTCTGTGCGTGCGCCTCGACAATCTCGGTGACGTGCTGATGACGACGCCCGCGCTGCACGCGCTGCGCGAGTCCGCCGGAGATCGCCATCTCACGCTGCTCGCGTCGCGCAGCGGCGTCGCGCTCGCGCCGTTTCTCGACGACGTCGACGACGTGATCGAATACGACGCGCCGTGGGTCGCGCCCGCGTCGAACGTGACGCGCGATCTGCTCGACGATCATCGGATGCAGCAGCGGCTGAAGCGCGGCTGCTTCGACGCGGCGGTGATTTTCACCGTGTACAGCCAGAGCCCGTTGCCGGCCGCGATGCTGTGCTATCTCGCGGGGATTCCGCGCCGCCTCGCGCATTGCCGCGAGAATCCGTATGCGCTGTTGACCGACTGGCTGCGCGAACCGGAGCCGCAGCAGCGCACGCGGCACGAGGTGCAACGCCAGCTCGATCTGGTGCGTCACGTCGGCGCCCAGTCGAGCGACACCGCCATGCGTTTTCGCGTGCCGCCCGCCGCGCGCCGGTCGCTCGACGCGAAACTGAGGACCCTCGGCATCTCCCGCCACGACGAGTGCATCGTGCTGCATCCAGGCGCGACCGCCGCATCGCGCCGCTATCCGCCCGAGCGCTTCGGCGAAGTGGCGACACGGCTCGCGCGCGAAACCGGCGCCGCCGTGCTGTTGACCGGCGGCGCGAGCGAGCGAGCGCTCGTCGAGGCCGTGATGCGCGCCGCTGCTCCAGACGTGTGCGCGCAGCTATATGACCTGAGCGGTGCACTGACGCTCGCCGAGCTCGCCGCGCTGCTCGAACGCGCAAGCGTGCTCGTCTCCAACAACAGCGGCCCCGTGCATGTCGCGTCCGCGCTCGGCACGCCGGTCGTCGATCTTTACGCGCTGACCAACCCGCAGCACACGCCGTGGCAAACGCCGCAACGCGTGCTGTATCGCGACGTCGAATGCCGCTGGTGCTATCGCAGCGTGTGTCCGCACGGGCATCACGCTTGCCTGCTCGGTGTTCCGATCGAAGAAGTCGTGCACGCGGCACTCGAATTGCGGCACGCGCATGCGCATGCCCCGCGGCGTGGCGCAGCCGAGCGCGCGGGCCGCAGCGATGACACGAGCACGCCGTCGCTGACGGATCAGCCAACCATCCCCTGAACCCACTGCCACTGCTAACGCCATGTACACACTTGGAATCAATGCGGTCTATCACGACAGCGCGGCCGCGCTGCTGCGTGACGGCGTAGTGCTCGCCGCCGCCGAAGACGAACGCTTCACGCACGTCAAGCACGCGAAACGTCCGGTGCCGTTCTCGACCTGGCAGCTGCCGTTCGACGCGATCGACTACTGCCTGAAAGCCGCCGGCATCACGCTCGCCGACATCGATCACGTCGCATACTCGTACGACCCCGCGCTGTTCGGCGGCATGCCGAAGAAGCCGGGCGCGACGATCGAGCTGCCGTTCGATCCGGCCGGCACGCGTCCGGACAACCCGTCCGCGTCGCCGTGGGACCCGCTGTTTCTCAGCTATATCGCGAACGCGAAGGGCCAGTTGCTCGACGGCGCGCCGCATCATCTGCGCAAGCGGTTCCAGGGCGTGGATCGCGAGCACGGCTTCGCATGGCACTTCGTCGAGCACCATCTCGCGCACGAGGCGAGCGCGTTTCTCGCCGCACCGTTCGACGACACCGCCGTGCTGACGATGGACGGCCGCGGCGAAGGCGTGACGACCAGCATGGGGCAATTCGTCGGCGGCGAATACACGCGCCTGAAACAGGTCGAGCTGCCGCACTCGCTCGGCTTGCTGTACGAAGCGGTGACCGACTGGCTCGGCTTCCTGCACTCGTCGGACGAGTACAAGGTGATGGCGCTCGCGTCGTACGGCAAGCCGGCCCATGTGGATGTGTTTCGCGAGATCGTCAAGTACCGCCAGGACGGCAGTTATACCGTCGATGCGCCGCGTCTGACCGAGCGCTTCGGTCCCGCACGCGAACGCGGCGGTCCACTCGGGCAACGCCACTTCGATATCGCCAATTCGTTGCAGCGCGTGCTCGAGGAGACCGTGCTGGAACTCGCGCACTGGCTGCATCGGCAGACCGGTTTGAGCCGGCTGTGCATGGCGGGCGGCGTCGCGCTGAACTGCGTGATGAACTCGAAGGTGCGCGACGCGGGGCCGTTCAGCGAAGTGTGGGTGCAGCCGGCGGCCGGCGACGCCGGCACCGCGCTCGGCGCGGCGCTGTGGACCGACTATCGCGAGCGCGCCGCGCGCGGCGACCGCGAGCGTCGCTGGAAAATGGATCACGCGTACCTCGGCCCGGAATACAGCGAAGCGGAAATCGAGCAGTTCCTGCACTGGTCGAAAGTGCCGTACCGGCGCCTCGCCGATATCGCCGGTGAGAGCGCCGATCTGCTCGCGCAAGGCAAAGTGATCGGCTGGTATCAGGGCCGCACCGAATTCGGGCCGCGCGCGCTCGGAGCGCGCTCGATCCTCGCGTCGCCGATCGATCCGCACATGCAGGCGAAGCTCAACGAGATCAAGGATCGCGAAGACTTCCGCCCGGTCGCGCCGGTCGTGATCGAAGAGGAAGCAAACGACTGGTTCGTGAACGGCCAAACCGCGCCGTTCATGCTGTTCATTTTCGACGTGCGCGCCGACAAGGCCGCGCGGATTCCGGCCGTGCGGCATGTGGACGGCACCGCGCGCGTGCAGACCATCAACCGCGCGCAGCACCCGCTGTACTACGACCTGCTGGCCGCGTTCAAGCAGCGCACCGGCGTGCCGATTCTCGTCAATACGTCGTTCAACACGCGCGGCGAGCCGATGGTGAATTCGCCGCGCGACGCGGTCGAGTCGTTCTGGACCTCGCCGCTCGACGCGCTCGTGATCGGCCCGTTCCTCGTCGATAAGGCGGGGGGCCGCGTATGAACGCGGCGGTCATGTGTCCGGCGCCACTGCATGGCGGCGTGGCCGCGCGCTACAGCAGTGAGGATGCCGAGGAAGCCGGCCGCACGCTGCGCACGCCGTCGTGGCCCGACGTGTCGGTGGTCGTGCCCACCTATCGCCGTCCCCAGATGCTCGCGAACTGCCTCGACGCGCTGTGCGCGCAGCAGTTCGCGCCGCATCGCTACGAGATCGTGGTCTGCGACGACGGTCCAGACGACGCCACGCGCGCCTGCGTCGAACGGCTCGCGCGCGAGCAGGCGCCGCGTGGATTGGAGGTGCACTACCTGCCGGTCACACGCACCCAGGGTCCGGCCGGCGCGCGCAACGCGGGCTGGCAGTATGCGCGCGCGTCGCTGATCGCCTTCACCGACGACGACACGCTGCCCGATCCGCACTGGCTGACGGCCGGCGTCGCGGCGCTCGCTTCCGGCGCCACGGCGGCCGCCGGCAGGATCGTCGTGCCGCTGCCCGAGCTACCCGATCTGCCGACCGATTACGAAGCGGACGCGAGCGGCCTCGCCCGCGCCGAGTTCGCGACCGCGAACGTGTTCGTGACGCGCGCGGCGCTCGTCGCGACCGGCGGCTTCGACGAACGTTTCACGTCGGCGTGGCGCGAGGATTCGGACCTGCAGTTCACGCTGCTTACCGCCGGCGGCCAGATCGTGCACGCCCGCGACGCGGTGGTCGTGCATCCGGTGCGGCCCGCGCGTTGGGGCGTCAGCATCGCGCAGCAGAAAAAGAGCCAATTCGATGCGCTGCTTTATCGCAAGCATCCGGAACTGTTTCGAACGCGCATCGGCTCGCGGCCGCCGCTGCTGTATTACGCCATTCTCGCTGCCGCGTTGCTTGCGATTGGCGGTGGGTTCGCGGATCTGCCGATTCTTGCGGGCGCGGGTGTGATCGCGTGGTGCTGGTTGACCGGCTATTTCTGCGCGCGTCGGCTGCGCGGGCGCAATCACGGCTGGCGCCACGTCGCCGAAATGATCTGGACGTCCATTCTGATTCCGTTCCTGTCGATCTACTGGCGGCTCTATGGCGCCATCCGTTTCAAGGTGTTCTTTCCATGACCGTACCCTCGCTGCTGGCGGCGCTCGCGCCGCGCCGTATCGTCGTGTTTCGCGCGCTGCAGCTCGGCGACATGCTGTGCGCGGTACCCGCGCTGCGCGCGCTGCGCGCCGCCGCCCCCGCTGCGCATATCGCGCTGATCGGACTGCCGTGGGCGCGCGCGTTCGTCGAGCGCTATGCGGCGCTCGTCGACGAGCTGATCGTGTTTCCCGGCGCCGTCGGTTTTCCGGAGCAGCCCGAAACGGACGATGGCTTGCCTGCGTTCTTCGCGCGGATGCGCGAGCGGCGATTCGATCTGGCGATCCAGCTGCACGGCAGCGGCGGCGTCGCCAACGATCTGCTGCATCGACTCGGCGCGCGTGCCGATGCCGGCTTCGTGCAGCCCGATGAGGCCACGCGCGAAGGCTGCTTCATCGATTGGCCGGATGCACGGCCGGAGCCAGAGCGCTATCTGGCGCTGATGAGCGCACTCGGTGCGCCGGTACACGACCGGCGCCTGACGTTTCCGCTCACCGCGCCCGACCTCGATGAGTTTGCCGCGCTGCGCGCGGATCACGGCATCGAAGACGAGCGGCTCGTGCTGATCCACCCCGGCTCGCAATTGCCGTCGCGCCGCTGGCCCGCCGAGCGCTTCGCGGCCGTCGCCGACCACCTCGCCGCCGACGGCTGGCAGATCGCGATCACCGGCACGGCCGCCGAGACGCCGCTGACCGGCGCGGTGCTCGGCGCGATGAGCGCGCCCGCGCTGCATCTGGCCGGTGCAACGTCGCTCGGCGGGCTCGCGGCACTGACGGCGCATGCGCGGCTCGTGGTTTGCAACGACACCGGCATCTCGCACATCGCCGCGGCGATGGCGACCGCGTCGGTCGTGATCGCGTGCGGCAGCGACACGCGGCGCTGGGCGCCGCTCGATCATGCGCGGCACCGCGTGCTGGCCGACTATCCGGCATGCCGGCCGTGCATGTTCCGCGACTGCCCGTATGGCCATCCATGCGCGCTGAACATCGGCGTCGATGAGGTGGTCGAGACCGCCCGCGAGCAGCTTGCGCGCGCACCGGGCGCGCAAGCTGGCGCGCCCAGTAGCCTGCATGAGGGAACCGTTTCACTGTTTTTCGAGGATCTGCACCATGCTGCGTAATTGCCGCCGACTGCGTGTGCTGACCTGGCACGTGCACGGCAACTACATGTACTACTTGAGCCAGACGCCGCACGATTTCTATCTGGTGACGAAACCGGGCCATCCGCCCGGTTACGCCGGCAAGGTCGGCGTGTTGCCGTGGGGCGAGAACGTGCACGAGATCGCGATCGACGACGTCGCCAATCACGAGTTCGACGTGGTGCTGTACCAGCATCGCACGCACTGGGAATACGACCGCGAGCACGTGCTGAGCGCCGCGCAGCGACTTCTGCCGCGCGTCTACGTCGAGCACGATCCGCCGCAGGAAAACGCGTTCGAGCAATGGCATTGGGTCGACGATCCCGGCACGCTGCTGGTGCACGTCACGCACTTCAACCGGCTGATGTGGGACTGCGGCGTCACGCCGACGCGCGTGATCGAACACGGCGTCGTGGTACCCGACGGCGTGCGTTACAGCGGCGAACTGCAGCGCGGCATCGTGGTAGTCAATCATCTCGCGCAGCGCGGCCGGCGGCTCGGCGCGGACATCTTCAGCGAAACGCGCACGCGCGTGCCGCTCGATCTCGTGGGCATGGACGCGCAGCGGCTCGACGGCATCGGCGAAATCGGCAATCTCGATCTGGCCTCGTTCAGCGCGCGCTACCGCTTCTTTTTCAATCCGATCCGCTGGACCAGCCTCGGCCTCGCGATCGTCGAGGCGATGACCATCGGCATGCCGATCGTCGGTCTCGCGACCACCGAGCTCGCGACAGTGATCCGTAACGGCGAAAACGGCTTCGTGCATACCGACGTCGATGCGCTCGTCGACGCGATGCTCGGGCTGCTGCGCGATCCAGACGAAGCGCGGCGGCTCGGCGAAGGCGCGCGGCGCACGGCGCTGGAGCGTTTTCATATCGACCGTTTCGCGCAGGACTGGCACGACGCGCTGCTGCACGTCACCGCGTGACGCCACGCCGCTTTTCAACGCCCATGCGCTCCAACCACAGGATCACGCACCATGAAAGAACTCACCCGCAAGCGCATTCTGGTCACCGGCGGCGCCGGCTTTCTCGGCTCGCATCTGTGCGAACGGCTCGTTGCGCAGGGGCACGACGTGCTGTGCGTCGATAACTTCTACACCGGCACGAAGGACAACATCGCGCATCTGCTCGATTGTGCGAACTTCGAGCTGATGCGTCACGACGTGACGTTCCCGCTGTATGTGGAAGTCGATGAAATCTATAACCTCGCGTGCCCCGCATCGCCGATTCACTACCAGTACGATCCGGTGCAGACCACGAAGACCAGCGTGCATGGCGCGATCAATATGCTCGGGCTGGCCAAGCGGGTGAAAGCGCGGATTTTCCAGGCGTCGACGAGCGAAGTGTATGGCGACGCGCTCGTGCATCCGCAGAAGGAAAACTACTGGGGTCACGTGAATCCGATCGGTCCGCGCTCGTGCTACGACGAAGGCAAGCGCTGCGCGGAAACGCTATTCATGGACTATCGCCGCCAGCATGGTCTGTCGATCCGCATCGCGCGTATCTTCAACACCTACGGCCCGCGCATGCATCCGTCCGACGGCCGCGTGGTGTCGAACTTCATGATGCAGGCGCTGCGCGGCGAACCGCTGACCGTCTATGGCGACGGTACGCAGACGCGTTCGTTCTGCTATGTCGACGACATGATCGATGCCTTCATCCTGCTGATGAACAGCGCCGACGATCCGGGCGGCCCGGTCAACCTCGGCAATCCGCACGAAGTGTCGATGCGCGAGATCGCGCAGCGCATCGTCGCGGTGACCGGCTCCGCTTCGCCGCTCGAAACGCAGCCGCTGCCGGCCGACGACCCGTGGCACCGGCAGCCGGACATCTCGCTGGCCATCAAACTGCTCGGCTGGCAGCCAGCCATGTCGCTCGATGAAGGGCTGCTGCGCACCGCGCATTATTTCCGCGCGCGCATCGAGGCGAGTCGGCCGATGCCGCCGCAGCCGGTGGGGGAACGAGTCTCGTGACGCGCATTAAAAAAGAAGCGACCGCGAAGGTCGCTCGGGGAGCAGTGCCACGGAGGCCGCTCAAAAGCCATGCCGCGAAGGGCGTGCGGGCTATGGCATTGGGTTCATGAGGAACGGAGGGTGGACTCCGCGTCGCTCGTCAGCACCCTCATCGGTCCCGCGCTCAACGCGGCCGAGATGATCGCGAGGCGTTCGGCCGGGCAATCGACCAGATCGACGCTCAGCGACTCGCGTCCGCCCGCGGTGTTCACGTGCGCGGACCAGCCGCACACGTGCGCATGATGTTCGATCAGGCTCTTCCAGACTGCGACGACTCGGAGTGATCCCGGGGTTGCAGAAACAGTCAGACGTTTCACGTTCATGGCTTCCATACGGCATCGCGCCGCGCCTCGGGTTCGGATCGCAAGGTTTGATAATGTGGTGTGTAGGTTGAGGTTAGACGTCTGAACTTTCAAAGCAAAGCATATGCCTCTGTCCGTAACTGATGTGTTACGGACAGCAGCTTGTGCGCGCGTGCCAAGGCAATGTGGCGCTTTTCAGCGATCGGTTATGTGAAACGCGCCAGGCGGGATGCCCGAACGGCGATGCGGTAAGAACGATACGAAAGAACTCGGCAGGTATTTTCTACATGGCTGGCGTGTCCGCGCGAATGCGCATCACGGTCTGGCGCGAAGTGCCGAAGCGTCGCGCGACTTCGCTGACCGACTGTCCTCTGCCGAGGGATTGCAGCACGCGTTGGCGCTGTTGCTCGGACAGCGACGGCGGCCTGCCCGTGGGTTTGCCGCTCGCGCGAACGGCCGCGAGACTATCGCGGCTACGCAGGCTGCGGCACGCGGCATCGAGCCGCACCAGCGCGCGCAGCGCCTTCACCGCCGAAGGCTCGGGACGTCCGGCCAGATCGGTATGGCCGACTTCGACGCAACGCAGCGCCACACCGGCCTTCCGGCACTGCATCACGGTGGTGAGAATGTCGCGCGCATTGCAGCCGAGCGCGGCCAGCTCGAGCACGACGAGCGTATCGCGCGGCGCGATGCGCCGGATCAGACTCTGCAGTTCAGGGCGCTCGCGTCCCTGCGTGTAGGTCGGCAGATCCTCGACCACGAGCCGCGCGAGCGTGACCATGTAGCCCGCCTTGTCGAGCCGTATCAGCGCCTGCTCGTGGCGAACCGCATCGTGCGCGCCGAACAGATAGATGTGTAGTTTTTCCACGTCGCCTTCGTAGTCGCGATCCGCCATTCGCGGCGCTATTGCACTCGGAATCCCGCTAGTTCGAGCGACGACGTTGCACACGTCGTCGCTCATCGCGCTCAGGGCTGCCGCTGGCCGCCCTGATGCGTCGGAGGAGTCTGGTTCTGTTGCTGCTGTCCGCTGTCTCGGCCGGGTTGCGCCGGGTTCGACGGCTGTCGATTCGAATTCTTGTCCGAGGTCATGAGGTTCTCCTGTATGAGATTGCGGGTGACCGTGGCTAACCACGGCCATCGTGACTGACTCGCAATCGGCGTTCCCGGTCGCTGCGCAGCCGCGTGAGACCGTTCGGCGGGCATGCAGGTGCCGCGCAATGAGGCTTCTGCTGTCGACGCAAGCGACCCGGAGAAGGAATCTTGGAAGTGTATCAATCGCGTTAAGCGTCCAATACGGTTGGCGTGGGTATTGGCGCGATTGAACTGTGATTGTGTGTGGGCAGTGGACGCGCGGCATGTAGTGGCCGCGGAATCTGGCTGGCGGAAAGGAATGTAGCGCCTTGCTCAATGCCCGGCGCAAACCGGCGATCCGGAGACGAGCCGCCGCAAGGAAAGCGACGGCCCGCTCGCCCTTTACTGAACCTGGCTGCGCAGCGTCTTCGCGGCCGCAACCATGTTCGTCAGCGCCGGAATCACTTCAGCCCACTGGCGGGTCTTCAGGCCACAGTCCGGGTTCACCCATAGTCGCTGCGCCGGAATGCGCTCCGCCGCCTTTTGCATCAATTGCACGATGTGCTGCTGCGTGGGGATGTTCGGCGAGTGAATGTCGTAGACGCCCGGGCCGATTTCGTTCGGGTAGTTGAAGTCGTCGAACGCGGCGAGCAGCTCCATGTCCGAGCGCGAGGTCTCGATCGTGATGACGTCCGCATCCATGCCGGCGATCGACTCGATGATGTCGTTGAACTCGGAATAGCACATATGCGTGTGGATCTGCGTTTCGTCGCGCACGCCGTTCGCGGTAATCCGGAACGACTCGACCGCCCAGCGCAGATACTCACCCCATTGCGCGCGGCGCAGCGGCAAGCCCTCGCGCAACGCGGCTTCGTCGATCTGCACGACGCGTACACCGGCCTTTTCCAGGTCGAGCACTTCTTCGCGAATCGCCAGCGCAAGCTGGTAGCACGACACCGAACGCGGCTGGTCGTCGCGCACGAACGACCAGTTCAGGATCGTCACGGGGCCGGTCAGCATCCCCTTCATCGGCTTGTTCGTCAGCGACTGCGCGTAGCTGATCCATTCGACCGTCATCGCCCGCGGACGGCTGATGTCGCCGAACAGGATAGGTGGCTTCACGCAGCGCGAACCGTACGACTGCACCCAGCCGAACTGGCTGAACGCGTAGCCGTCGAGTTGCTCGCCGAAGTATTCGACCATGTCGTTGCGTTCGGCTTCGCCATGCACGAGCACGTCGAGACCGAGCGCTTCCTGTTCGCGCACGCTGCGCTCGATTTCCCGCCGCATCGCGTCCCGATAGCCTGCCTGATCGAGCGCGCCGCTCTTGAACTGGCTGCGAGCGTGGCGGATTTCCACCGTTTGCGGGAACGAGCCGATCGTCGTGGTCGGGTATGCGGGTAGTTCGAGCAGCGCGGCCTGCTTCGCCGCGCGCTCGGCATAGGCGTGCTGGCGATTGCCGAGATTGGCGTCGATGCGCGCGAGCGCGGCCTTCACCGCCGGGTTGTTCACGCGCGGCGACTCACGGCGCGCGGCAACCGCGGCGGCATTGGCGGCGAGTTCATTGGCGACCTTATCGCGGCCACCGTTCAGTGCGGTGGCGAGCACCTTCAGTTCGTCGAGTTTTTGCAGCGCGAACGCGAGCCAGGAGCGGATTTCCGCATCGAGCTTCTCTTCGCTCGCGAGATCGACCGGCACGTGCAGCAGCGAGCACGACGGCGCGAGCCACAAGCGCTCGCCGAGTTGGCGCGCGAGCGGCGCGAGCCATTCGAGCGCGGCGTTCAGGTCGGTCTTCCAGACGTTGCGGCCATTGATCGCGCCGACCGACAGCACGCTGTGCGCGGGCAGCTTGCGCGCGGCCAGCGCGACTTCGTCGCGTGCGTTGATTGCGTCGATGTGCAGACCGTCGACGGGTAAGCCGCACGCGAGTTCGAGGTTCTCTTTCAGCTGGCCGAAGTAGGTAGCGAGCAGCAGCTTGACGCCGCGTTCCTCGAAGCCTTGATAAGCGGTCACGAACGCGTCGCGCCATGCCGGATCGAGTTCGGTGACGAGCACCGGCTCGTCGATCTGCACCCACTCGACATCCATCACCTTGAAATAGTCGAGCAGCGCGCGATAGACGGGCATGATGCGAGCCAACAGCGCGAGTTTGTCGGAGTCGTCCTTCGCCTTGCCCAGCCATAGATACGTGATCGGGCCAATGATCACCGGCTTCGCCTTGACGCCCTGCTCGCGCGCTTCACGCAGCTGTTCGAGGAAGCCGGACGTGTCGAGGTTGAACGTCGTATCGGCGGTGAATTCAGGGACGATGTAGTGGTAGTTGGTATCGAACCACTTCGTCATTTCGCCGGCCGCGACGCCGCCGCAGCAGGCGGCGTGCTCCTCGGCACCCTGCGCCGAACGGCCGCGCGCGACGCGGAAGTAGTTGTCGAGCCTGTCGCCATGAAAGCCCTGCACGCGTGCCGGCAGACAGCCGAGGGTGAAGCTCATGTCCAGCACCTGGTCGTAGAACGCGAAATCGCCGACCGGTGCGAGATCGAGCTCGCTCTGGTCATGCCAGTGACGCGCGCGTAGTTGCGCGCCTAGCGCCTTCAGTTCCTCGCGCGACGATTCGCCCTTCCAGTAGCGTTCGAGGCCGAACTTCAGTTCGCGTTTTGCGCCGATGCGCGGGAAGCCGAGATTATGTGTCGTGACCATGGAGGCTGCCTTCCGATGAAAAAATGCAAGGAACGATGTAAGGATCGGCAGCCATGATAGGGGCTTCGTTCCATGAAGAAAAATGGCATTATTTCATTTATTCATTAGTTTTGTTCATTCGAGTTGTCGGGCGCCTGGATCGGGTCGCGGCGTCGGTTCGCGTCTCAACGCGAACCGACGCCATGTTCTTCTGCCATCACGCGTCGACAATCGTTTCGAAACCGCCATAAATTAGCCGCTGGCCGTCAAAAGGCATTGGATCTTTATCTGGTTGCAGCCGCGGGTCGGCCATTACCGCTTTCATTCCTTCGTCTCGCGACTGACGCGACGGCCAGACAACCCAGGAGAACACCACTGTCTCATCATCCTTGCGCTTGATCGCCATTGGAAACGACGTCACCTTGCCTTCCGGCACGTCATCTCCCCAGCATTCGACCACCTTCAACGCGCCGTGCTCCTTGAAGACGGCCGCCGCTCTTTCGGCGAACTGTCTGTAAACTTCGCGGTTGGCTGTAGGCACGGGGACAACAAATCCATCGACGTAAGTCATTCGGAAACTCCTTTTCCCATACGGACCATTGGTGACGGTCGGCAGCGCATCGCAACACGACCGCCCATACGTACGACGAGCGGGGAGTCAAGAAATCGACAATAGTCGGTTCCCTTGCACCGATAGCCTGCTTCGATCCTAAGCGGCGCTTTCAGGGCATGGTCCCTTCTGTATAAGCGATCCCGTTTATCGTTTTTAGGCCGGGACGATCGTATTCTTTCGAACGCGATGAATGAGCTTCATGCAGCGAGACTCGCCGATGCGGTATGCGATACACCGATTGCCGAGCGGATCGCATCGACGACATGCGCCGCATCGCGCGCAATGCCGGAGAAGCGGCCCGACCCCCAGGTATGCAGCCACGGCAAGCCGATGAAATACAACCCGGCTTGCGGCGTCACGCCGCGTACGTGGGCAGGATAGCCTCGTCCATTGAATACGGGGGCGTCGATCCAACTGAAGTCCGGCGTGAACCCGATGCACCAGATAATCGACCCGATGCCGCTCGCCGCCAGATCGAGCGACGTGCGTTCGCCTTCGGGCTTCCACACGGGTTCATACGGCACCCCCGGCGGCGCGTCGATGCCCTTTCTGTCGATGAAGGCATCGATGCTCGCATTGATGCGGTTGTACGTGTCGTCGGCGCTTTCCAGATTGCCGGTCAGGTTCGGCGCGAAATGAAGGTGGCCGTCGCGCACATCGTCAAGCCGGCCGTACAGTTCCATTCCTTCGAGCGCAAAGCGTCGCAAGTCGATATCGCGGCCGCCGTCGCGGCCCGTGACGTAGTGATTCGTGTTGTCCCGCACGCCTTCGCGCAACGGATGCTGATCGACGGGCATCTCGTAGTAGCCCATGTCGGCGAGCCAATCCACCACATCCCGGCCGCGATAGAAGCGCGCGCAACGCGGCGCCTCGCCGACCGCCAGATACACCTTGCGACCCGCGATCTGCAGGTCCTCCGCGATCTGCGCGCCGGATTGCCCCGATCCCACGACGAGCACCGCGCCTTCGGGCAAGGTCTGCGGACTGCGGTACTGCGACGACTGCAACTGCACGATGCCGTGCGGCAAGCGTTCCGCCATCCGCGGCACGATAGGCGTGTGATAGCCACCCGATGCGACGACCACATGATCGGCCGTGAATTCGCCATTCGACGTCGACACCACATAGCTGCCGTCATGCTGACACCTGACGCGCCTGACCTCCGTATGATCGACCACGGGCGCATCGACCATTTCGATGAATCCATCCAGATACGCGATGATCTCGTCCTTCTTCATGAAGCCGTGCGGATCGTCGCCGCGATACGGATAGCCGGGCAGCGCGCATTGCCAGTTCGGCGTGACGAGACAGAAAGCGTCCCAGCGCTGCGAGCGCCACGTATGGGTGAGCGTGTGTTTCTCGATGACGAGATGATCGATGCCCGCTTCTTTCAGATAAAAACTGATCGACAGACCAGCCTGACCGCCGCCTACGACGATAACCGTATAGTGCGGAGGCTGGTTCGATCCGGTTTGCGTCATCGCATTCGAGTTCGACATGATTCGTTCCTGCTGTTCATTGGATGGGCCGGCGCGCCGTCCTGCTCGTGACGCGAGCGGCACTCGGGTTTCACAAAAGTTCGACGATATGCACCTTGGCCTGCGCATCCGAGGCGAAGCGCTCCGCCTGCGCCTCGATCTGCGCAAGCTGGTCCATCGCAGCCGAGCACGCGAAGCCGTACTTCTCGCGTACGCGTTCCGAGCCGATATGAAGCGCTTCGCGCGCCAGTTCGACGAAGTCGTCGAGCGCATAGCGCTGCCCGGCAACGAAGTATTCGCCGACTACGGTCGAGGGCGAATAGCAGTTGGCCTCGGTGCCGTCCGGCCACCGGACCCTGAAATGCATGACAGGCATCGCGTTTCCTTTGAAAGAGAGATTCAGGCGGCGGCGGGCTGTGCATAGCGCCGGTACAAACCGATATGGCGGCGGGCGCTCTCGCGCCAACTGAAGCGATTCAGCAGGTCGGGCACCGCGTACTCGAAGTCGATGCCCCCGCGCCGGTCGAGCGCGTGTTGCAGCGCTTGCGCGATGCTGCCCGCGTCGTCAGGTTGCGCCCAGCAGCAGACGCGCTCATTCAGATGCTCCGTAAACGGCTCGATCCGCGAGACGACGACGGGCGTCCCCACGGCTAACGCTTCCAGCACGACAAGCCCGAAACCCTCGCACCGCGACACCATCGATACGACATCGGCACGTCGCATCAATGCGGGAATCTCTTCGTCGCGCAGCGCGCCCGTGACGACGATTGCCTCGCCTCGTCCAATCGCGAGGTTCAATTGCGTGGCCCGCTCGACGAATCGCCGTGTATAAACGTCGTGGTCGAGCAGACTTGCGCCGCCTGCGATGACCAGTTGCCCATCGGTGTGCGTGCGTCGGAACAAAGCAAACGCGTCGAGAAGTTGCAGCGTGTTCTTGCGCGCTTCGATACCGCCCACCGCCAGTACGACCGGCGCACCACCGATTCCGAATTTCGCGAGCGCGGTCGTATCGTTCCCCGCGTCGGCGGCCCGGAAACGCTCGACATCGACGCCGTTGCTCACGGTCGATGCCGCGGTGCCGTAATCCTTCAGCATCCTGCGCGTCCATGTCTCGCTGACGCAGAAGACCGCGTCGGCATCCGCATACGCGCGCCGCTGCCATTCGATCAAACGAGGATCGCTGAACGCATCGAGATGATGGACGGTACGCACGAAGCCGCGTATCACCCCTTCCTGACGAAGCTCGGCGAGCGCATTGCCGCCGATCCCGTCTTGCGCGTGAAGGATGTCGAAGCCCGAAGGTCCGTCGGCGCGCAATGCGGCCTTGAGCGCGTCGATGCGCATCTGCACCATCGCTACCGTATCGTTGCCGTGCACATCGACCGGAGCGGGCACGATCCGGCAAGGCGAAGCACGAAACATCCGCGCGCCGTTGACCGAAGGCGCGAAGATCGTCACATCGTGCCCTGCGTCTTGCAGCGCGCGCCCGAGTTCGAGCGTGTGTACGACGCCGCCACGCGGATTCACCGAGTGCGTGAAGAGCGCAATGCGCAATGGCGTGGCGCTCATGCTGACAACGGCGCTGGGGCACCGATAAAAGGGCCATCGCCGAAACTCCATAGCAGCGCGGCATCCGTTTCTTGCATCACGACGACTTCGCGCGATGCGTGCACGCGCCCTATCGTTGCGCAAGCCAGATCGCGCTGCCGGAAGCGCGCAATGACTGCTTCGCAATGTTCTTCGCGAACCGACAGCAGGAAGCCGAAGCTCGGAAACGCGTTGAGCCAACGTTCGAAATCGACCTCCGCTGGCCGCGGAATCGCGTCGAGATCGATGCGCGCACCGACGCCCGAGCATTCGAGCAGCATCAACGACGTGCCGAGCACCCCCGCCATACTGATGTCTTTCGCCGCATCGCAAAGACCGCTTTCCGCGAGCAGCGGCAACAGTTCGAGATCGCCGCGCAAGCGTTGCGCCGGTGCGCCGACCGATGCGTTCCAGAATGGATAGGGATCTTCGAAACGGCCCCGCAGATCGACGGCCATGATCAGACAATCGCCAGGCTGCGCGTTGAAACTGGACAGCAGCCTCTGCGCGCGGCCGACAATCGACACCGCCAGTTGTGGCTGAGCGCTGCGCGCATTGCTATGGCCGCCGACGACGGCGACGCCATACGCGCGCGATGCCGCCGCGATACCCGCGAGAATCTCTTCGGCCGCGCCGAGCCCGTCGCTCCACAGCGCATCGACCACCGCAAGCGGCCGGCCGCCCATCGCGTAGACGTCGCTAATGTTGACCATCACGCTGCTATAGCCCGCGAACCAGGGCATCGACGCGACGAAATCGGACACCAGCCCTTCGATCGCAAAGAGCAGATAACCGTCGCCATCGGCAATCGCCGCACAGTCGTCTCCCACTGCGACGGCCTGGGCGAGATCGCGCGCACCATGGGGCAAATGCGCCGCCAGCGATGCAACCACGCCCGCTATGTCGGTCTTGTGGCGAAAGCCGCGGCTTTCGCGCATGCGTTCGACCAGATCGCGCAGGCTCATGATCGCCCCCGCCACGACGTGACGAAACCGCTCTCCGGCGTATGGCACGGCGGGTAATGCGCGAGATCCGCCTCCATCAGGTGATGCGGCCGGCCGAACAGCGTTTCTTCCGCGACCGTCTGCCAGTTCAGCCGCCGGAACAACGGTACGTTCTGGCTCTGCACATGCGCGAGAAAGGTCTCGCATCCAAGCGCTTGCGCGCTGCTGACAGCCAGCCTGATCAGCGTCGAGCCGAGCTTGCCGTGCGAACGGAACGCGGCGTGCACCGCGAGGCGCGAGCCGAGCCACGTGCGCGGCTGCGTTGCGTGAATCCGCACCGTCCCCACCACCTGTTCGGGCACGCCAGCAACGCAGCTGAGCGCGACGAGCAGCTTCGCGTGATGGTCGATGTCGTCGCGGTCGTCGCCGACGAAGATGCCCTGTTCGACGCAGAACACCGCGCGCCGCAGTGCATACGCTTCGTTGCTTTCCCATGGCAGCGTGGCCCATTTCACGCGGTATTCGGCCGGCGTGAACGCAAGTGGCAACGCGTCGGATTCGTCGAAGGTTTCGCAGTACATGGCTAGACCTCGTACGATGCCAGCGACGAGCACGCGCCGCATTTTCCGCAACCGGCCTTGATGTCGGCGGAGCGCATCTTCGCATCGCGCAGCATCGCGCCGAGCGGCGCGAGTATCGACTTCATGAACTCGGGCGTGGGCGCGGGGTGATCTTCGAGCGGCGTGCCGCTGATCGGCACGAACGGCACGACGAACGGATAGACGCCGATGTCGATCAACTCGCGCGAGATCGACAGGATCGCCTCGGCCGTATCGCCGAGACCCGCGAGTATGTACGTGCTGACCTGCCCCCTGCCGAACACCGCGACAGCCGCCCTGAACGCTTCCATGTAACGCGAAATGGGCACGCTCGCCTTGCCCGGCATCACGCGGGCGCGCACTTCGGGGCTCACCACTTCGAGATGCATACCCAGCGTATCAATGCCGCTCGCCTTCATTCGCTCGAACCAGAGGTCGTCGTCGGGCGGCTCGCATTGCGCCTGGATGGGCAGATCGACGGCCGCCCTGATCGCGAACGCGCTCTCGCATAGAATCCGCGCGCCGCGATCGGGCGTGGGTGGCGTGCCCGTCGTGAGCACCATGTGCCTGACGCCATCGAGCAGGACTGCGGCGCGCGCGACCTCGGCCAACTGCTCCGGGGTCTTGCGCGCGATCGTGCGACCCGCCGCGAGCGACTGGCCGATCGCGCAAAACTTGCATGTCTTCTTGCGGCTTTCGTAGCGGATGCAGGTTTGCAGCACCGTCGTAGCGAGCACATCTGTTCCGTGCAGCGTCGCGATGTGCGAATAGGGCACGCCGTCGAGCGTTTGCAGCCGCGTGAAGCGTGGCGCTTTCGGGAAAGTGATGTTCGCAATCGGAATCGTGCCGCGCATCAGCGCGCTTTCGCCCGCTTCGTCGGGCACGCCCGCGACGAACGGCGAATTCCACGCCGAGCTCGTGTGCACCGGCACCATGATCGTCACGCCATCGACCGTCACGGCCTTGTGGTCGGAAGGTCCCGCGCCACCACGCCGGCTCGCGGCGCCCGCGCTCGGATCGACGAGACGCAGGCCTGCCGACTGCAACTCGGTACGCAATTCCATCATCTCGCGCGCACTTGCGCCCTCAGACGACAGATTCGTGCTGGCATTCATCCTGACCTCCACTCGTGGTTTCGGACCCAAGGTCCGCGCTCGCGGTCGAAAACGCCGCAGACATCGGCGCGACGGGCGTCGCGGGGCGATCGTTGATGGCAAGACTGAGCAATTCAGGACGCGCATAGTGGCCGACCGAATTCATCATGCGTTTGCGCTTGGTGATCAGTGCCATGTCGAGATCGGCGACGACCATCCCTTCGCCTTCGCGCAGCGGCTCGGCAAGGTGCTGCCCTTCGGGCGAAACGATGGCCGTCATGCAACCGCCGCGCAGCGCCTGTTGCAGCTTAGGGTCGGTCGTCACCGACTCGATTTGCGCTTCGCTGAGCCAGCCCGTCGAATTGACGACGAAGCAGCCCGATTCGAGCGCGTGATGACGGATCGTGACCTCGATCTGCTCGGCGAAAATCGGACCAACGAGCGAGCCGGGAAACTGGCTGCAATGGATCTCTTCGTGCTGCGTCATCAGCGCATAGCGCGCGAGCGGGTTGTAATGCTCCCAGCACGCGAGCGCGCCGACCCGTGCGATGCCCGTGTGCGCAACCTTGAGACCCGCGGCGTCGCCTTGTCCCCAGATCATCCGTTCATGAAACGTCGGCGTGATCTTGCGGCGCTTGAGCACGAGGCGACCGTCGACGTCGAACACGAGTTGCGTGTTGTACAGGCTGCCGTGATCGCGCTCGTTGACGCCGAGCACGACGACCATCGCATGACGCCGCGCACGTTCCGACACAGCCTGAGTGACTGGCCCCGGCACGACGACGGCCTGCTCATAGAGACGCATGTGATCGGCGCCCGACGCCACCGGCGGACGCACGAAAGAGAAATACGGGTAGTACGGCACGAATGTCTCGGGAAAAACGATCAGCCGTACGCCCTGTTGCGCGGCTTCGTCGATGGCGGCGCACACCTTCTCGAGCGTGCCGCCGGGACGCTCGAACTCCGGCGCAATCTGCACCGCCGCCGCACGGATGATTCGTTGCTCGGACATGATCGGCACCCGGCGCGCTCAAACGGTCCACGTGTGGATGATCAGCGCGTCTTCCTTGCGATGAAGCAACTGGAGATCGAGCACATCGAGCGGGTTGATCGGCCGGATGCCTTCGATCAGCGACGCCTCGCCGTGACCGTACAGTGCCTGCAATGCAAAGCGGCACGCATAGACCTTG
The DNA here is from genome assembly GCF_013366925.1 of Paraburkholderia youngii. Classification (NCBI taxonomy): domain Bacteria; kingdom Pseudomonadati; phylum Pseudomonadota; class Betaproteobacteria; order Burkholderiales; family Burkholderiaceae; genus Paraburkholderia; species Paraburkholderia youngii. The sequence goes on along the minus strand of NZ_JAALDK010000002.1, from coordinate 1,306,822 downwards.
CCGCCCTCCGCCATGAACTTGACCAGTTGGTTATTGAAATTCAGATGACCGGGAAACGCTTCGTCGCCGAGTGTCGGGAAGCCGCGTTGCAGGCCCAGCGTCACGCCCGGGCCATAGAGCAGCACCGACGTATCGAAGCCCTTGCGCTGAAGGCGCGTCGCCTGCAGAAGATTGACGAAGCCGATCGATCCTTCGAATGCGACCGTATGAAACGTCACCAGTGCTTTTTCACCGGGCTCGGCCTTGACGTCGGGAAAGACCTTCTCTTCGTAGTCGACCAGGTAGTCGCCTTTCTGATGCAGAGGTTGATTGACGGCGGGCATTTCGCTCTCCAACAAGTCGTGTCATTGATCGGATTGCTCAACCGGAAAGAACCGGATGGCGAATCGTTTATTGCAACGCATGTGCCAATTTCCGGCCCGGTTCATGCAATCAACTTCCAATCAATCAGAACAGGATGGTTCGAGCGATCCGAAAAATTTCTTTAGGAGCCTTGTTCGACGGGCTTTTCAGACTATTTGCAAATTTGCTCGCGCACCGTCTTTGGGCAGCGAAAGCGCATCGTTCGCGTCTGCTTGGTGCGCACTACCCCTTAAGCGGGCACGGTCCGATCAATGCGATCAAGTCTTGAATTGAACCAATACCGATTATTTTTCGGGAGAACGCTGTGCTACTTTTGAATAAAGGCAATCAGGAATCCGCATTGGGAATTATTGGCATGGACAGTCTCACGCATCACTGGCTCAAACGGCTGACCGAAAGCCGCAAGCCGGCGTATCTCGTGATACCGGATCTGATCGAAGAGGATCTGGCGAGCGGACGTCTGCGTCCGCGCGACCGGTTGCCCGGATTGCGCGATCTTGCGGGTGCCTTGCATCTGAACTACACGACCATCGCGCGCGCCTATGCGGAGGCGCGCAAGCGCGGCCTGCTCGATGCCCGCGCGGGCAGCGGCACCTTCGTGCGTGGACGTACGCAGACCTTGCCGCTTGCCGGCGGAAGCAGTGTCGAGATGTCGATGAACATGCCGCCCGAGCCCCCCGAGCTTGCGCCACGGTTGCGGGAATCGGCGGCGAGCCTGCTCGCGCATACCGATCCCTATCGCCTGCTGCGTTACCAGGACTTCGGCGGAACGCCCGACGATCGCGCGGCCGGCCGAGCGTGGCTCAAGCAACGCTTACCGGATTGCGAAGAAGGTACGGTACTGGTGTGTCCCGGCATTCACAGTGCCCTCGTCGCGCTCGTATCGCAGCTTGCGCGACCGGGCGACACGATCTGCCTCGATACGCTCGCCTATCCGGGCATCAAGGCGATCGCATCGCAAATGGGTGTGCGCCTGCAGCCACTGCCGCGCGACGACGAAGGTCCGCTGCCGCATGCATTCGAAGCGCTCTGCAGGAGCGAAAAACCGGGCGCGTTCTACTGCAACCCTACGCTGCAGAATCCGAGCACGCTCACGCTGTCGTTACAGCGGCGCGAGGCGCTCGCGGATGTCGCGCTGCGCTACAGCGTCCCCATCATCGAAGACGATGCCTACGGATGGCTGCCATCAAACAAGCCTGTGGCACTTGCCACGCTCGCCCCCGAATTGACGTGGTATGTCACCGGCTTTTCTAAAACGCTGGGTGCGGGCTTGCGGGTCGCCTATCTGCGCGCGCCCACTGTGCGGCAGACACAACGTGTGGCGGGCGCGTTGCGCGCCACGACTGTGATGCCGAGTCCTTTCACTGTGATGCTGGCAACGCAATGGGTCAATGACGGGACCGCACATGAAATGCTCGACGCGATCCGCAAAGAAGCCAATGCGCGCCAGGCGATCGTGGCACAGGAACTAGCCGACTGGCACTACGACGCGCACGACGATGGCTTCCATTTATGGTTGCGGATTCCTCCGCATTGCGACTGGAACGCGCCCGAGCTCGCGCTGCAATTGCGCAACCAGGGCGTTGGCGCGGTGGGGGGCCCTGCTTTCTCCACGGACGGCAATCCGCCGAATGCAATCAGGCTCTGTCTCGGGGGCCCGCAAGACAGAGACGATTGTCGGTACGCGCTGCAGTGCGTGGCGCAGACATTGAACGATCCGCATCATCTGCACATTCCGATGATGTAAGCCTGCTTCATGCAGTTAGAGCTTTCGGACCCTGCGTTGAAAGTCCATGCAGCCCGACAGCTTGGTCGTCAGAAACGACTGCGGCGCGCCTGCGCCGCCGGGCGGCGGGAGATGGCAGCACGATATAGCGAAACAATTGCCAGCGCCCTGCGCCATCGAGGCTCGCCGCTTCGAGCGGATCGTCGGGAATGGTCTGCAATGTGGCCAGCACCATTAGCATCGTGAACGGGAACCATTGCCACGTGTCGGCGGCGGCGACTGCCCACAGCGCGGAAGACGATTCGCGATCAACGAACTCACAGGATAACCGGCCGACTCCAGCACACGATCCGCCTGCCACGCTCGCCATTCTTGCCCAAGGTCGGGGATTTACCTATTTGCGTCATTGGCCCGCAGGTGCAACATCGCAATTGCATTGCATAATATCCATGTATACGAAACAGCCGTCTAAATGCACATACTAAAATGAAGACGTGACCCTGCTGGTCGCACCCGCGTCGCTGCTATGTTGGGCCTGAATACACGGTAGTGGATTTGCGTTCATCGTCCGTAATGATCGAGAGGCGGATGCACTTTTCACCGGCCCCGTTTCAGAAAGCAAAATGACCAAACTAAATCGCAGATCATTTATCCATACCTCAATTGCATCGGTCGGCGGATTGATGCTGACTCCCGCGTCCGCCCATGCGGATGCGACGGTGGCACAGAAGCCTCCAGCGCAGAGCGCCGCTGGTCCGGATGACATCGTTGCGCTTGCAGACTATTGTTTGCAGACCACCTATGACAACCTGCCGAGCGCGGTGATTGCCATAACCAAGAATCAGATTCTGGATACAGTGGGCGCGGCGCTAGGGGGCACCAATGAGCCAGGAGCCAAAGAGATACGCGAGTTCACCATCGATATGGCCGGTAAGCGCGAAGCCGCAATCTGGGGTACCAGCATTCAGGTTCCCGCCCAGGATGCTGCTCGCGTCAATGCAATCATGGCTGACGCTCTCGACTATGACGATACCTATGAGCGGTCTTTCATGCACCCCTCGGTCATCACGATTCCGGCCGCCTTAACCGTAACCGATATGCTCGGCAATGTCAGCGGCAGGGATCTAATTACGGCTACGGCTTTGGGCGTGGACCTTGCCTGTCGATTGGCCAATTCGGCACAGCCTGGCGTCGATGCGTTCATTGTGGGCTGGCACAACACTAGTCTTTATGGATATTTCGCTTCAACTTTTGTCGCAGGTAAGCTGATGGGGTTGACGCGCGATCAGTTGATATCCGCATTGGGTATTGCATTTCATCAAGCCTCAGGTAATTCCCAAGCACATCTGGACGGTGCATTGACGAAGCGTATGGGCGCTGGCTTCGCTTCCTATGCCGGCGTAATGGCTGCGCGTCTATCTCAGCGGGGCGTCCAAGGAGCCAAAAATATTCTGGAAGGTCGCCGTGGCTTTTATTATCAGTTTCACGGTAACAAGTATTCGCGCGATTTCCTCTTTGAGGGACTAGGAAGTACTTTTGCCGCGACCGAGGTCTCGTTCAAGCCATGGCCGTCGTGCCGTGGTAGTCATACGGCGGTCGATGCAGCGCTGACTATGTTTGCAGAGAACAAAATTGAAGCTCCCGATGTGGAAAGCATCACCATCTACAATGGCCCGGGCGAATATCTGCTTCTCGACTTTCCGCTTGGCAAAAAGCAGAACCTAACATCTGTCGTGGACGCGCAATTCAGCAATCCTTGGGTTGTGGCGTGCGCGTTGGTGGACCATAAGGTCGGATTCGAACATTTCACTACGGCAGCGATCCGGCGCCCTGATCTGCTGGCAATGGTCAAACGCATCAACACGATGGAAGACAAAAGCCTGGCACGTCCGGGCGGCGGACCCGGTGCTACACGCCTTGACGTTTCTCTGAAAGATGGCCGGACGTTTACCAAAACGGTGGCATTTGCCAAAGGCGAACCCAAGAATCCAATGTCGCCCATCGAGTTCCGTCAAAAATTTCTCGATTGCACGAAAAAGGCGGGAATGAGTAGTGCGCAAGCCCAAGCGTTGATGGCCGACATTCAACAACTGGAGACCCTGCCAAAGGCCAACACCTTGACCACAGCTATGGCCTTGTAGCCGTGATCCTGCGGGGATTATATGGGCGGATTTACTAATCCGCCCCTAAGGAATCGCGTCTTCCTCATCGTCGAACGGAATACATGCCAATACCGGGCATCCGAACGTCCACGCCCTGCCGGGATAGGAGGCCTACCGCTGCACCAAGGCTAGCTTGACCCCGACCCCGACGAACGCGGCTGCAAAGCTCCGGCGCATCCACTTGAGAACATCGGGGCGCGAAAGAATGCGGTCACGGACCCTCGCGGCGAAGACGCCGTATGCCATGAAAACGACGAACGTCATCGCCATGAAGACGAGCGATAGTTCCAGCATGCGAAGCGCAGGCTGGTTTTCGCCGCGATCGATGAATTGCGGCAGGAACGCGAAGAAGAAGATCGAGAGTTTAGGGTTGAGAATATTCACGAGGATCGCGTGCAAGATCACATCCCGGTCGGTACGGGCGGGGCTGTCGAACGTGATCTTCAACGGTCCTTTTTCCTCGAGTGTTTTCCATGCAATGAGAAGCAGGTAGGCGACGCCCGCATATTTGATCGCTGAGAACGCGACAGCGCTCGCGCAGGAGCGCTGCCAGACCAGTGTCATCAGTCGAACGTGATCAAGTCCTTGAAGATCAGTCGTCCCCAGTTATTTCCGCGCGCGTGCACAAGCAGTCCACCCTCCGAAAGCCCGCCAAGTTGGATTGGCGCGAAACCGAGTTTTTCCGCAAGCGCACCAATTTCCGCTGCGGCGCCGTCATCATCGCTCGCGAGGAACACGACTCTCCTGCCGCCCTGCACGGCCGGATCCTGGCCGAGGCCGGCCGCAGCCAGATGATTGAAGCCTTTCACCAGCCTGGCTCCGGTGAACGCGTTCGCGACGAAAGCTGACGACGGGAGACCGTCGAGTTCCTCGGGCGGGGAGAACGTGTTCATCACGTCGACGATGATCTTTCCCTTCCAGTTGGGCAGCGCCTTCGCGACCTGCGGGTATGACTCGAAACGAACAGCCAAAAAGATGATGTCCGCCTTGACGGCTTCCGCCAGGGTTTTGGGAATGATCGTAGGTCCGATCGCTGCTGCATCGGAAGCAAAGCTTGCCGGGTCGCGCGTGGTTGCAACGGATACTTCGATGCCATTGCGAGCGAACGCCCTGGCAAGTGCGTGGCCGATCTTGCCGAAGCCAATGATTGCGTAACTCATATGTTTCTCCATCGTTTCCCGGCGGGCTCAGAGCTTGTAGCCGCCGCTCGCTTCAATCGTTTGGCCGGTCACCCAATGGCCTTCATCGGAGGCCAGGAACGCCACGACGGCCGCGATTTCTGAAGGCTCGCCAAAGCGGCCCAGCGCGATTTGGGCCTCGACCGCCTTGACGAGTTCGGGATTCGCCCGAAAATCGGCGTTCGCATCCGTTCGCGTGAAGCCCGGCGCTACGGCGTTCGCTGTGATGCCACGCGGCCCGAGCTCGATTGCGAGCGTATGGGTCAGGGTGTTGATGGCCGCTTTCGCCATCGAGTACACGGGCGCAGCCGTCACGGGCTTCGTGGCGGCTGCGGAAGAAATGTTGATGATGCGTCCACCATCGGCGAGTCGATCGAGAGCGGCCTGAATGATGAAGAACGGCGCGCGGGCGTAGACCGCCATCAGGGTGTCCCAACTCTCCGGCGTCGCGTCCTTGAAGCCAACCCAGCCGGAATTGCCAGCGTTGTTGACCAGAATGTCGAGGGCCTTGCTTCCGTTGCGCTTGATGAACTCGTCGTCGAGTCTCTCGAACAAGGCCGGGACGCTCGCCGGATCAACGAGATCCGCATGGATCGCGAACGCGGTGCCTTCCGCTTTCTCGATGGCCGCGATCGCCTCGTCCGCGCTGGATTTGCTGGCGTTGTAGGTTAGCGCGACTGTCGCACCATCCTTTGCAAGACGTTCGGCGATGGCGCGGCCAATGCCTCGTGATGCCCCGGTAACGAGAGCTGTTTTGCCCTTTAGAGGTTGTGTCATCTGATTCTTCTCCTCAGAGTTGTGCCAAGCCGCCGTCAACGGCGACCTCGCTGGCGGTCATGAAGCTGCTGTCCGACGACGCAAGAAAGGCGGCGACCGCCCCGATCTCCACCGGATCGGCCATACGCTGGAGCGGCGTCATCGCTCCGTAGGCCTTCTGGCCCTCTTCGCCTAGCGCCTCCTTCGCTAGTTCGGTCGCCGTCGCCCCGGGCGACAGAACGTTTATCCGGATGCCAGTGCCCTTCAGGTCTTCCGCCCAAGTCCGGGCAAGATTGCGCACCGCTGCCTTGCTCGCGCTGTAGGCCGTGAACCCCGGGGCTCCTGTGGTGCCAGCGCTCGATCCGGTCAGGATGATCGAACCGCCAGAGCCCATCAGCGGCAGCGCCTTCTGGACCGCGAAGATTGTCCCCTTCACATTGGTGTCGAAGGTGTCGTCAATGTGCTGGCCGGTGATCTGTCCGAGCGGAAGCGGGCTTCCCGTCCCCGCATTGGCGAAGACGATGTCCAGGGTTCCGCGCTCGGCCTTCACCGCCGCGTAGAGCCGGTCGAGGTCGGCCAGATCGGTGACCGAGCCCTTCACCGCGCGTGCATTGGGCCCGAGGGCGGCCACAGCGGCGTCGAGCGCTTCCTGCCGGCGGCCGAAGACGAAAACGAACGCGCCCTCCTCGATGAAGCGCTGAGCCGCGGCGCGGCCGATACCGGTAGCGCCGCCGGTGATCACGGCGGTCTTTCCATTCAGTCTGTTCATGTCATGCATCCTTCGAAACGAAAGCGACAAACACGATTCTGCTGCTCTTGATTCATGAAGCCAATTGACTAAATATGGATGTTTCTCATCTATTCTTTAGATACATATGCTCGACAACGTCACGATCAATCAACTTCGGGCCTTCGTCGCCGTGTGTGATCACGGAAGCTTTTCCGGGGCTGCACGGGAGCTGAGGCGTGCACAGTCGGCGATCAGTCACGCGATCAGCGCTCTCGAAAGCGCCTTCGATGTGGTGCTGTTCGAGCGCAACACTCGCAAAGCGACGCTGACGGCTGCTGGCCGCAGCCTCCTGCCTGATGCTCGCGGTGTGATCTCGCGCACCGAGGAAATGAAGATGCGTGCGGTTGCCATTGCTGAAGCTGGGGTCCCACAGGTCTCGGTTGCCGTGGATAGCTACTTTCCACGTGCGCACCTGATCGAATGCCTGCGCACCTTGCAGGCGGACTTTCCAACGGTTGCAATCAATCTGCGCATGACGACCATGCAGGACGGCGAGCGTTTGGTTCGCGAAGGCATGTGCGCGTTGGCGGTGACGATCACGGACGTGCCGGAGCTGAGCCCCGGCACCATAGAAAGGCAGCATCTATGTGACGCGCAAATGGTGACCGTCTGCGGGCCATCCCATCCGCTGGCCTCAATCGCGGGGCCAATCCCGCGGGAGGAATTTGGCCGGCACATCCAGCTCGTCGTAACCGACAATCAGCCCGATGCGGAAAAGACACAACAGGGGGTCGCCAGTGAACGACAGTGGCGGGTGAATGACCTCGGCGCGAAGCACGATCTGCTCAGAGGAAGCTTGTGCTGGGGGCACATGCCGCGCCATCTGGTCGAGGAAGACCTCTTGAAGGGGACACTTGTCGAACTCCAACGGCGCGCATGGCACATGCGCCCCCTCACGTTCATGATCTCGCAGCGGCGCGGCTACTCGTTTTCCGAATGCGAGGCACGGCTGGTCGAACTTCTCGGCAATCGTGATCCTTCGCAAACGGTGGGAAGACCGCGGCCAGCGTAACGCGCGGCCGCTGTCGACAGCGACACAAGAAACGCGCGCACAATAATGCGTCGCTTACCTGGCCCCGGAGGAAACAATCATGTCGCTCGATCGCTATACCCTGCTCGGTCGTTCCGGCCTGCGCGTGAGCCCGATGTCGCTCGGCACGATGACGTTTGGCACCGAATGGGGCTGGGGCGCCGACGAAGCAACGGCGCAGCGGCTCTTCGATCTATACGTCGACGCAGGCGGCAACTTCATTGACACGGCTGACCTTTACACGGAAGGCACGAGCGAGCAATGGGTCGGCCGCTTCACAGCGGCGCGCGCGATGCGCGAGCGGCTCGTGATCGCGACGAAGTACTCGTACAACGCGCAGCCCGGCAACCCGAACGCAGGCGGCAACCACCGGAAGAACCTGCTTCGGGCGCTCGAAGGCTCGCTCAGGCGGCTCGGCACAGACTACATCGATCTCTATTACCTGCACACGTGGGACCGCATGACGCCCGCCGACGAAGTGATGCGCGCGATGGACGACGCCGTCAGCGCTGGCAAGATCCGTTACGTCGGCCTCTCTGACGTGCCAGCGTGGTATGCGGGTCGGGCGCAGACGCTCGCGGACTGGCGCGGTTTCGAACCGGTCGCTGCAATGCAGTTGGAATACTCGATGATAGAACGCAACGCGGAACACGAGTTCGCGGACCTTGCTACACACCTCGGCATGGGGCTCGTGGCGTGGAGCCCGCTTGGCATGGGCGTGCTGTCGGGCAAATACCGTCCGTCGCAAGACGCCCAAAACCAGGCCGCTGTAACGGGCAGTGGTCGCCTGCAGACGCTAGGTACCGCGCCGCCGCCCGGATTCGACAAGCTATCTGCGCGCAACTTTTCGATCGTCGCCGAGCTGGAGGCAGTCGCGCACGCTGCGAATCGGCCGATGGCCCAGGTCGCCCTGAACTGGCTGTATCAGAAACGGGGGGTTGCGAGCATCGTCGTCGGCGCGACGAAGGCCGCGCAGCTCGAACAATCGCTCGGTGCACTCGACTTCGTGCTGGCGCCCGAGTTGATTGCCAGGCTCGACGCGGCTTCGGAGCCGCCCCACCCGTTCCCGTACTACATGTTCGCGGATGGTCATCAGGCACGCATTCATGGACAGGTCGATGTGGCCGCACAACCGCCGAATCATGCCGACTTTCAGCGAGTGCCCGCGCCGCAGCCCACCGGGAAGTGAGCAGCACACACTTACCGTCGCAACAACCACAAGAGCACTGACACCACGACCGAAATCACGATGCACGTGACGATCGGGAAATGGAAATTGATACCGCCGCGAACGATATGGATGTCGCCAGGCAGCCGGCCGAACGGGATACGCACGAACCAGCGCCATCCGAGGCCGGCAAGCAGGCACAGCACGCCCAAAAGAACGAGGAAGCGGTTCATGGTGCTCGGTCACTCACGAAAAAACCAATCGCGTCGAGGTCCCCTATCGAGAATGGCTCCAGCTACCGCGTCCGTTCTTCCCGGGTTGCCTGCTGATAGCCACGCCATCGACGCGCTCAAAGGAATCCGCCGCCGCCATCCCATGGGCACGCAGCACCTCGGCCAGCGAATCGCGCAAGAGTGCGATCGGCCGCACGAGCCGTCCCGGTAGCGGGTGGTGAACGAGCCAGACCTCGACGCCTGATTCGAAATCCGTGACATCAATCACCTGCAACACGTCGCGAAACGGGCTGCGCGCAAGCACTTCCGGCGAGACGATCCCGATTCCGAGTTGGCGCGCGACAAGCGATAGCTGCAAGTCGGAGCCGAACGCCTCGACGGCGATGTTGAACGGCAACCCCGCCCGCGCGAGCGCGCGCGACAGCGCCGAGCGCATGCCGCAGCCGTCCTGGTTGAGCACCCATGGATGCTGCGCGAGGTATTCCAGGGTGACGGGCGTTTTCGGCAGCCCAAGCGAACGCGCCGCGACGACGGCAGTCGGCATGAAAGCGAGCCGCGTACTGACCAACGCCTCGGGCAGCGCGATATCACCGGGCATCAACACGACAGCGGCGTCTACCTGCGCCAGTTCGACCGATTGCAGCAGACGCGGTGACCAGCCCGCCGTAACACGCAGCGTCAGCTTGGCGTAGGTGCCGCGCAAGCGGTCAAGCGGCTGTTCGAGCGCGAGGTCGGAGAGGAACGGCGGCACGCCGATGCGCAGTTCGCCTTCCGGCTCGCTGTCTGGGGACGCGACGGCCAGCAGTTCATCGACGGCGCCGAGCACATTACGCGCAAGCAGGTAGACCTCCCGCCCGGCGGCGGTCGGCTTGAGCGGCTTCTCCTGACGGTCGAGCAGCGCGAGAGCCAGTGTGCTTTCGAGGCTCTGGATGCGGCGCGTCAGGCCGGGCTGGGTTAGATGGAGCCGTTCGGCGGCACCGACGATCGAGCCACACTCGACGACGGCCACGAACGCCTGTAGATCACGCGTGTTCAAAACAATCTCGCATAATCATTATCAATACATTTCAATTGTCGCATAACGATGCGACTTCTAGCATAGACCATAAGTCCTTCAACCGGAGCGTCGTCATGGCCCGCCCCGCAGATCTTTCACCCTGTACCGTCGGCCAGCCGCACGCCGAACGCGCCGACGAGCGCCAGGCCGGCCAGCTCACCACGTCGATGACGGTTTTTTTCGCCACCGCAGTCGGTCTCATCATCATCCTGTTCGCCGCGCAGCCGCTCACCAGCCCGATTGCCACCACGCTGAGTCTGCCCCATGCGCTCGGCGGCCTCGTCTCGATGCTGCCGCAGCTCGGCTACGCCACTGGGCTCGTGCTGCTCGTTCCGTTGGTCGATCTGATCGAGAACCGCCGCCTGATCGTGCGGACGCTGTTCTGCTGCGCATTGCTCCTCGCTGTGCCAATGTTCGCGCGTTCGGCGTGGGTGTGCCTTGCCGCGCTATTCCTCGCGGGCGCGACATCGACCGTGATCCAGATGCTCGTGCCGATGGCCGCGTCGATGGCGCCCGAGGCCCAGCGCGGCCGCGCCGTGGGCAACGTGATGAGCGGCTTGATGATCGGTATCCTGCTGTCGCGGCCGCTCGCCAGTGTCATCACGGCTTGGGCCGGCTGGCGCGCGTTCTACGGCACGACCGCGCTGATCAATGCGTTGCTCGCGGGTGTGCTCATGCGGCGCCTGCCCTACCGCGCGCCGCCGGTAATCACACGCTACGCTGCCTTGCTGCGATCGCTCTGGACGCTTCTCGCGCGTGAACGCATCCTGCAGCGGCGCGCAACCTCCGCCGCTTTGGCGATGGGGGCATTTAGCGCGTTCTGGGCGTCGGTCGGACTACGGCTCGCGCAGGCACCGTTCGGATTCAGCATGCACGGGATCGCGCTTTTCGCGCTCGCGGGTGCGAGCGGCGCGGTCGTCACGCCGCTCGCCGGCCAGGCGGGCGACCGCGGGCACGGTCGCAGCGCGCTTCTGTTCGCGCACCTGTTGATCATCGCGGCCCTTGTGCTGATCGCCGTGGCGGGATCGGGCGGACTGGGGTTCGCCCCGCAGGCCCACCCCCGGCTCGCGATCGCGGCGCTAGTCATCGGCGGTGCGGCGATCGACACAGGCGTCGTCATCGATCAGACGCTCGGCCGCCGCGCCGTCAATCTCATGAATCCCGCCGCGCGCGGGCGGCTGAACGGGCTGTTCGTCGGTGCGTTCATGGTCGGCGGCGCGCTGGGGGCGGCGCTTTCGGGAGCCGGATGGGCTGTCGCGGGGTGGCGCGGTGTCTGTGGCGTGGGCGTTGCATTCGCGGGAGCAGCCTTTGCCTATGGTGTCGCGGGCCGCTCCAACCGGGTGGGAACCTGAGGCCTGCAACGCGGTTGAGCGCGCGTGGCCCGGCGCGAAGCGTCGCCGCCCGGAGGCACGCAGCCGGCCGTGCCCCAAGCACTACGGGCGGGCCGGCTCGGCCTCGATGCGATAGTCCTCCTTACAGAAAAGAGGCTCTGCGCATTGCGCGGACCGAGTTCGCCGACATGGCGAGCTTTACCCATGCGGCCGAGAGCCTCGGGGTCTCCAAAAGCCGTGCATCCGCTGTCGTGACCCAATTGCAATGCGAAGTCGGGGCGCGACTCCTGCATCGGAGCACGCGCAGTGTACGACTGACCGAGGACGGTCGGGCGTTTCACGAGCGCGCTATGGCGCTGCTCGCCGAACTCGACGAGCTGCGGGCAATGTTCGACGCCAGCAAGCAAAGAGCGCTCCGTAGCTCGCTGCGGGTGGATCTTCCGACCGAGCTGGCGCGCAGTATCGTTGTGCCGGCGCTGCCTGGCTTCATGACGGAATATCCGGAACTCAAGATCGAACTGTCCTGTGTCGACCGAAGGGCGGGCCTGGTGCAGCCACCTAACCCAATCTTCAGGGCCGGCCCATTCCCGCCGCTAACTACGAAACCGTTCAGCGCGAAACGGACGCGCATCAGCAAAAGTCGGTGTCCCGGTCATCATCTCCGCCAACAGTCGACCGGTGACGGGCCCCAGCGTCAAGCCATGGTGGTTGTGACCGAATGCAAACCACAATCCGGGATGGCGCGGCGCGCGACCGATGACTGGCCGCATGTCGGGTGTGCAAGGACGCAGGCCGAGCCACGGACTCGCGTCGAGTCGCTCACCCAGACCGAAGCTTGGCCTGGCGATTCGCTCCGCGCGTTCGAGCTGGATGCCTGTCGGCCTGGCGTCACGACGCGCGATCTCGACCCCCGTGGTAAGCCGCAAGCGCCCTTCCATCGGCGCCACCACATAACCCTGCTCCGCGTCGACGAACGGCATCGACAGCATCTGGCGGGTCGGACGGTAGTGCATGTGATAACCGCGCTTCGCGCGCAAAGGAATGCGGTAACCAAGCGGCGCGAAAACGCGGTCAGACCATGAACCGAGCGCCACCACGACTTCTTTTGCGCTGATCCGGCCCGACGATGTCTGAACCGTCCACGCGCCCGCTTGCGCCGTCAGCGTGGTGGCGTCGCCGGTCAACACCGTTCCGCCGCCGGCTTCGAAAAGACCCGCATAACCTTTAGTCAGTGCCCCGGGATTGACGATGCTCTTCGGGTCCTGCCAATGCAACGCGCCACAAAAGCCGTCGGCGAGGCCCGGCTCTCGCGCGGCCAGCGCCGCCGAATCCAGCACCGCGACCCGCAAGCCATAGGTCCTGGCAGTCATTGCGGCGGCCGCCGACTGCCGCGAAAATTCCGCTGGGGTGCGATAGGCGTCGATCCAGCCGCCGTCGCGAATGAGATGGCCGAGTTGCGCGCGCTCGATGAACCGATCATGTTCCGCAACGCTTTGCTGGATCAATGGCAACATGTCGCGCGCGGCCGCCATCAATCGCTCGGGCGACGATTCCCACCAGAAGCGCGCCAGCCAACTCGCAAAGTGCGGCAACGCCCGATAGTCCCAGTACAGGTCGGTCGAACGATTCTTCGCATAGCGCAGCAACGTGCCGAAATCGCGCGGAAAGCCGTACGGAACGACCGACGAGCTTTCAATCAGACCCGCGTTGCCGAAGCTGGTCTCTTCGCCTGGAGCGCGCCGGTCCACCAGTGCCACCCCGCGGCCGCGATCCTGCAACTGCAGCGCGGACGATACGCCGACAATCCCGGCGCCCAGCACTATCACATCGAAATCCATAAACTCGCTTCGCTTTTTCTGTCAGGACTGGACGCCGGGCTGCCGCATTTTGCGCAGCAAGCCGGCGCGAAACCTCTGGCGCCGGCTCGTGGACCCGTTACTTCGCGATGATGTCGTTGTTGAAATACTTCTGCGAAAGACTGCTCAGCGTGCCGTCTTTCTTCAGCGCGTCGAGTGCGGCATTGACTTTCGCGACCAGCGCCTTGTCGGCCTTGCGCAAGCCCCAGCCGGTGCCCTCGCCGAGCGTTGCCGGATCGCTGAGCGGCTTGCCGACGATCGCATACTCGTGGCCCGCGGGCTTACCGAGGAAACCGTCCTGCGCAGTTTGCGCTTCCTGAACGGCAGCGTCGAGGCGCCCGCCGAGCAAGTCGGCGTACACCTGATCCTGGTCCTGGTACGAGACGACCGTTACGCCGGCATTCGCCCAATGAGCTTTGAGGAAATCCTCCTGCGAGGACCCCTGCAACACGCCTACCCGTTTGCCCTGCAGACTTTTCACGTCGGGCAACAGGCCGGAGCCACGTCTGGCCACCATCACGATCGGCACGATATAGATCGGCTTCGTGAATTCAATCGATTGCTTGCGCTTGTCCGTGATGTTCATCGCGGAATTGATTACGTCGAATTTGCGGGCTTCCAACGCGGGAATCAGTCCATCGAACGCGTTTTCGACCCACACGCACTTCACGCCCAGCTTCGTGCAGACCGCATTGCCGACGTCGACGTCGAAGCCCTGCAATTGCCCGCTCGGCGACTTGCTTTCGAACGGCGGGTAGGCTGCCTCGATGCCGAAGCGCAAGGTGTCCTGAGCCTGCACGCCGACGGTCCCAAGCGAGCCCACCAACGCAGCGGCGACGATAAGTGAAAGTTGAAGCTTCCGAAACATAAAAGGTCCCCTGGTGTTTGGGCGACGACGATTGAGGGCATGCGCGACGGTTGACCGACCCGCTCCGAGACATCGCATGAGGCAGCTGACGCGCCGGCCTCACACCTGTTCTGGATTGACAGTCTATTCTGGACAAATATAAAAGCAAGCAATTTTCAAAATAAATGTCCAGACTGGACAGTTTGACTTAGAATCACCTCACCGCCGGAGCACCGGCACCGTTGTGGAGCGCAGTTCAATGATCCAGTCAGAAAACACAATGCCCCTCATCGTCGACCAGCAAACCGTTCGCGAGGCGCTACCTCACCTCGACGTGCGCAGCGTGCTGGCACAGATGTTTCGCGCGCTGGGAAGCCACATGGCAGTGCAACCTCCGCAGACGCTGACTCTTTTCCCGCAGAACGCTGGCGACTTCATCACATATCTGGGCGTGATGGCGGACGCGAAGGTGTTCGGCGCGAAGCTGTCGCCGTACATCGTCACGCAGGCGAAGCCCATCATTACCGCGTGGACGGCATTGATGTCGATGGAAACGGGGCAACCGCTGATGTGGTGCGATTCAGGCTTGCTGACGATCGAGCGCACCGCCGGAGCGACCGCACTCGCGGTACAGCAACTCGCCGCCGATCATGCGCGCCAGCTCGCGATTGTCGGCGCAGGGGCGGTCGGACGGGCTCATGTGCGCCATCTGGCGTCGACGCGGCCGTGGCAATCGATCTGGTTGTTTTCGCCCGGGCTTGCGAACGACACCGAAAAACGTGCGCAGCTTCCGGCGCTCGATGAAAGAGTGTCCATCTGTGCAAGGATCGAAGACTGTGTCGCCGACGCCGACGTCGTTGCGCTGTGTACCTCGTCCGGCACCCCGGTGCTGCACGAAAATATGCTTGGCAAGCCAGCGCTCATCACGTCTATCAGCACCAACGTGGCGAACGCTCATGAGATTCCGCCCGCATGGCTCGCCGACATGGACGTCTATTGCGACTACCGTCGCACCACCCCGGCCAGCGCGGGCGAGATGAAGCTGGCTTCGCAACATCATGGCTGGCGTCCAGAAGCCGTGCTGGGCGATCTCGCCGAACTCATGTGCGGCGAAGCGACCAAACCGTCCTATCGAAAGCATGCGTTTTTCCGCTCGATCGGGCTGGGTCTTGAAGACGTCGCGATTGCCTATGAACTGTTCAAATATCTGACTGCTCGAGCGGGCATGTAAGTAATCGCCACGATCTTGCCGACGCGCCAGATCGCACCATGCCGCCGGAGCAATGGCAAAGGCCGTTCGCCAACATGCTGGTCGTCGTGCCATCGAGCAGAAGTACCGCATCGCTCGTGGCAAAATGCCGAACGTTTTCGGACCTTCCATACCGTCGCCCACCCAAGTGGACTTTCAGAAAGCTGCAAGCATCTATCCCCTATGCGAAAGCCCAAGACAACGGCCGCACGTCGGCTACTTCTGGATCGCTACAGCCGTGTCGCCGATGGCATTGCGCTGTTGTTTTTCCCGTACGTCGAAATCGTCATTCATGACCTGCAAAGTCAAACGATCGCCTACATCGCCAATAATCTGTCGAAACGCGAACTCGGCGACGACTCCGCGTTGGAAGAGATCGACCATTCCGCGGAGTCCGGTACGGTCGGGCCGTATGAAAAAATCAATTGGGATGGGAGGCGGATGCGGTGCGTCAGCACGGTGTTGTTCGACGATGCCGGTAGCGCTGTCGGCGTGATGTGCGTGAACTACAACATCGCCGTGTTCGAAGACATCAAACATGTGATCGATCGTGTGATCTCCGGCGCCGGCGTCGTGAAGCAGCCCGAAGAGCTGTTCAAGGACGACTGGCAGGAACGCATCAACACGTTCCTTCACACATGGCTCCAGGAACGTCAGTTGGCCCTGAATTCGCTGACTCGCGACCATCGTCGCGAGATCGTCGAAGCGCTGTGGGCCGAAGGGGCGTTCAAGGGGAAAAGCGCTGCCAACTACGTCGCGAATGTGTTGGGGATGGGACGTGCCACCGTCTATCAGCACATTAGAGATTTGCGAGGCACGGCGACCTGATACGGGACAAACAACACCGACATGCACACGATGGCAAGGGCTATGCCCAGTTGCGACAGCGCGTGCATCACTCTGCTCGTGTGAATTTTCGTCGATAGACTGCTGTGCCGGTGCCTAGTTGCGTGCGCCGTGACCGCCGCTGTGGCCCCCGCCCTGCTCGAACTGAGTACTGCGACCGTGGAACCCATGGTGAAAGCCGTCGCCATGGTCAAAGTCGTGGAAGCGGCGGAAATCGCCGCCAAGGAATACACATGGCTGGCCGCGAGACGGGCACCCGGCATAGAACTCACACGGATAAGCCGGATACGCAGCGCACGTGTTGTAATAACCTGGCTCCGCAGCGCAATCAATCGCGCCAAGCAGCAGCACGGCAAACAGAACCTTCCCCTTCATGATGCAAACCTGCCATACCCCGTTCTTTCAGTACTCACCGCCACTATTCACAGCCGTCGGCATGATGGCGCCGTCAGCCGATGGCATGTTTTGCCTAACAGGTGGCGCGTTTTGCGTATCCGGTGCCGCTGTCCTGGTCTTTGATCGGCTATCCGCTGCCTCTGCATCGACGCAACGACTGAAGTTTAGTCCATTCGATCCAGTGGATAACCAGACCCGTGAGTAAAGCTCAGTCCGGAGGCAGCCGGTCACGTCTGGCGAGTTCCGCGACCGGCTGAGGCAAGGTCCTTCGTCCCGAACTTCGTCAATGGTCCGCGACTCGCTCCCTGGAGCCGCTTGCCGGAGCGATGATCCCGAAAAGTCCATTTGTCTCCTTGTTAGGACCGGCCGAGAAGTACAGCGTGTCCGGGCTCGAATTGCGGCCGCCACCGAGTGTCAGAGTCCACAGCCCGTCGATTGCCAGTGGATTGCCGAACTCATTCTCCAACTGATCGACGAACCCGCCGTCATTGTCGAAGACATTGATTCGACCATCGCCGAAGTTGCCAATGAGAATCTTGCCGCTGAAGCGGCCGAACGCAAACGATGCGCGCGTGATACCCCACGGCGAGTCGAGCGTCCCTCGGCTTGCAAAGCGACGCAGCAGGTGGCCGTCGGTATCGAATACATCGACGAATCCACGACCGCGTCCTGCATCGTCGTCGTGCTTCTCTTTGTTCTGCTTTGCGTAGGTGACGAAAAGATCCCCATCGATGTTCGCGATGCCAAACGGCGCATAGCCGGCTGGGATGTTCGGGTCGACGAAGCCGCCGTCGGTCGTCGCAGGCGTGAACAGGCCGTCTGAACCGTTCGGCCCAAATACATCGATCCGACCCGAACGGAAGTTCGTCGCAAACAGGAATCCGCCTTGCGCATTCACTCCGAAGACGAGCGCCTTGTAGACAGCCCCACTGGCGGCGGAGGGATTGGACGAGTTATCGACCGCGATCACGGCGTTGTTCGCCGGATTCAACCCACCGGCCCAAGCGGAAATCGTGCCATCTTCAGTTGCGAAGATGAATATGGCCGGGATCTTGGTACCTGGCACGAGAAACGCAGACGAAGGATTCCATACAATCCCGGTTGGCGCCGCGGGCGTGGGATTCGGTGGAGACTTCGGAAGGACGGGATGACAAGCGCCAGCCGGTATCACGTTGCCTGGCAGCGGAATGGCGACCTGCAGCGTCGTCACCTTGGTCCCCTCGCCGTCATACAGCGTGGAGCAGCCGGTGGCATTGTCGTTGATCCAGAATGGACTTCCTGCCGGACTAAAGGCAATACCCCAGGCGTTCTGCAAAACACCGTCGACCTTCGGGGCAGCGCCTGCCACGTTGGACACGAGCGGTTTGACGACATAGGCATCATCAGCAGCGGCATGCCCGATTGTGAAACCGGCGGCGAGCACAATCACAGCCGCCTTGAGACCACGCGAGATCAGAGACATAGCTACCCTCCTCGGCACTGGCGAGACATCGCCGCAAGCTAAACGACCGCAGGACTTCGAATATTCCCGCTCTACAAGAAGAATTCCGAAGCCACGACTTGCCACGACCGGTTGCTTCAGAGTCGACGACGTCGATCTATCTGCATAGTGATGAAGTGAAGGGGGCACGGCAGATGAGCGAGTTCGGCAGGTGGCTAAAGTGCCTTGCTAAAAGCCGCATCGTGCACTAAAAAACATCTACCTACCTCGTACGTCTACTGGCCGCCCAGCCAATGCAGTGGGCGCCTCCACCCAGCGAACGCGACAGTCTATGAGTCTTCTCGAGCTCAGAGGCGTTTCCAGACATTTCGGCGCCATTCAGGCCCTGATCGACGTGACGCTCAGCCTGGAGCCAGGCGAGGTGGTCGGGCTCATGGGCGATAACGGGGCCGGGAAATCGACATTGGTGAAGGTGGTCGCCGGCAACTTTCCGCCTTCGCACGGTGACATTCTCATCGATGGAAATCCCGTGCATTTCAACAAGCCGATCGACGCCCGCACGCGCGGCATCGAGGTCGTCTATCAGGACCTCGCGCTTTGCGACAATCTAACGGCAGCCGCCAACGTCTTCCTTGGCCGCGAACTGCGGATCGGGTTCGGACCTATCCGCGTGCTCGATCACGCGACCATGTATCGGCGTGCGGGTGATCTGTTCAAGCAACTGAAGTCCGAGACGCGCCCGCGCGACCTCGTCAGGCAAATGTCGGGAGGGCAGCGGCAAGCGGTGGCCATCGCCCGCACGCGCCTCTCCGAAGCGAGGCTCGTCCTCATGGACGAGCCGACCGCCGCGATCAGCGTCCGCCAGGTCGCCGAGGTGCTTGATCTCATCAAACGCCTGTCCGAACACGGTATCGCCGTCATCCTCATCAGCCACCGCATGCCTGACGTATTCGCCGTCGCCCACCGGGTGGTTGTCATGCGGCGCGGGCGCAAGGTCGCGGACAAGAAGACCGAAACGTCCTCCCCGGAAGAGGTGACTGGTCTCATCACCGGCGCCATCGCCGCTGCCTGAAACTGCCTTGCATCGGAGCCCCACATTGAACGACGCGTCGCGAAGGCCCCCCACAATGCCGCCATTGCTCGATGATCCACAGTCCGCGAGGACGCATACTCGCTGGTCGGGACTACTCGCAAGCCAGGTGTTCTGGGTCGTTCTGGCAACGATCGTTGCCTGTATCGCCCTATCGATTGCGACCTCGACCTTCGCGACCTCCGAGAATCTTTTCAACGTTACGCGAAACTTCGCCTTCGTCGCCATCGTGGCGCTGGGAATGATGGCGGTGATCGTCACGGGCGGCATCGACATTTCGGTTGGCTCGACCATCGGCATCAGCGGTATCGTGCTCTCGGTCGTCATGAACGCGGGCTACCCGATCTGGGCCGGCATCGGCATGGGACTATTGACCGCCGGGCTGGTCGGCCTCGTCAACGGCTTGCTGATCGCGTATCTCGGCATGCAGCCTTTCGTCGTGACGCTCGCCATGCTGAGCGTCGGCCGCAGCCTCGCACTCGTGATTTCCCGCAGCCGGACCATTTTCGATTTCGGCCCCGACGGCAGCAAACTCCTCGCGCTCGGCGGCGGCGCCACGCTCGGCGTCGCCAATCCGGTGTGGTTCCTGATCCTGCTTGGGCTGTTGTTCTGGTTCGCGTTCGGCTGGACGCGCTGGGGCCGCTACGTGTTCGCGATCGGCGGCAACCGTCATGCGGCGACTCTCACCGGCGTACCGGTACGCCGCATCGTTTGCAGCGTCTACGTGCTCTGCGGCCTGATGGCGGGCGTCGCGGCGATTCTCGAAGTCGGCTGGCTGGGCGCAGTCACGACAGGCCTCGGCACGGGCGACGAGCTGCGCGTGATCGCGGCCACCGTGGTCGGTGGGACCAATCTGATCGGCGGGGTTGGCAGCGCCTTCGGCACGATCGTCGGCGCGGCGCTCATCGAGGTCATCCGCAACAGTCTGATCCTGCTCGGCGTCGACGCGTTTTGGCAGGGCACGGTCGTCGGCAGCTTCATTGTCGTCGCAGTGCTCTTCAACCGGCTCGGTGGCGAGCGGCAAGCGGATTGAAATGTCTCTGGACGCATTGGCCGCTTTCGAGCCCGTGCGCAGGACGCGGGACGCGTTACGAAGACTGTGTAAGCCGACATGGGCACCGTAGAGCCGGCGCCGAACAGGAGGAAGCTATGAAAAAACTGTGGATGTGTCTTGCTGCGGCTGGAGGACTCGCGATGCTGGCGTCCCCGGGCTTTGCGGCCGATAAGACCCTTGCGCTGGTCGTCAAGGGTCTCGACAACCCGTACTTCGACCTTATGCATCAGGGATGCGAACGGGCGAACAAGGAACTCAACAAGCAAGGCTACAACTGTTATTACACCGGTCCCGCGACCGCGGCCGACGAGAGCGCGCAGGTGCAGATCATCGACGACCTGCTGACCAAGGGCGTCGCGAGCATGGCGATCTCGCCCGCGAACGCGCCGGCTGTGGCGGAGGTGCTGCGCCGCCGCGGCGGATCGGTCCCGGTCATCACTGCGGATGCCGATCTGCTGCCGAAGGATGCGTCGCTGCGCAAGAGCTATGTCGGCACCGACAACTACGAGCTGGGCGCCAAGCTTGGCGAGCAGTTGAAGATGCTGATGCCGAAAGGCGGCAACGTCTGCCTCGTGATGGGCAATCCGGCAGCGGAGAACATCAATCAGCGGGCCCAGGGCGCACGCGACGTGCTATCCGGCAAGAAAGGCGTCACCAAGCTCGCTGGCGAGAACGGCTGGCATGAGATCAGTGGCTGTCCGCTCTACGTGAACGACGACGCCGCGAAGGCGAACCAGATGATGCAGGACACGCTGACCGCCAACCCCACGGGCCTCGACGCCTTTCTGCTGGCGGGCGGCTGGCCGCTCTTCGCTCCGCAGGCCTTTTCGCAGGTCGTCGCCCCGATCATGGACAAGATCAAAAACGGCAAATTCGTGATCGTCTCGGCTGACACGCTCGGGCCCGAACTGCAGGCGCTCAAGGACCGCAAGGTGAATGTGCTCGTCGGCCAGCGGCCCGAGGAAATGGGCTACCGCGCCGCGATGGTCATGCGTGACCTCGCGGAAGGGAAGTCCGTGCCTCCGGTCATTCACACGGGACTCGACGTCTGCACGTGGAAGAACGCCGACACTTGCCTGAAGCATTGAAAGCCGGTGACCACGGCGACGACGAAGCCGTACTTCTCGAGTCCCGGATGAAATGGCCATCGAAATGGATGAGCGCGGTCCTGGCAGTCGTCGCGGTCGCTGCACTGCTTGCCGTCCCGTTGCCTCGGCTGGTCAATCTTACGACGAGGATTGCCACCGTGATCTCGATCGAGCGACCGGATACGGTGGTTTTCGACTACGTAACGACACCCGCTCACTGGCCCCGCTGGCATCCGTCTTCGCTATCGGTAAGAGGGGCGATCGACCACTCGTTAAACGTTGGTGAACAGGTTGCGGAAGAATTTCGCGTGGCGGGTCGCCGGGGAAGCGTCCTGTGGACCGTCGCCGTACGGGACCGTCCGCGCAAATGGGCGATTGTCGGCACGATAGACGGGAAGCCAGCAGGCACAGTGAGCTACGCTCTGACGCCCGTAGCGTCCGGGACACGATTCGAGCGCGAGTTCGTGTACCGCGCACCGACACTGTGGTTTGCGGTGTTAAATGTCTTGTTCGTTCGAACGAGAATCCAGCAGGAATCCGACGAGGCAGTCGCGCGACTGAAGAAAGCATTGGAAACAATGCCGTAGCCCGGATTTTTCCGAATCTCCAGGCGCAGCGACACGTCGAGTTGCGCGAGCGGTATGCGCCCGATCCGCCCACGTCTTCTAACGCTCGCGCCACACCACGTCTTTCGGGCTGATCGTGTAGCGCAGCATCCTTTCGCGCGATGCTTCGAGCAGACGCGTCATCGCGGCGGACGCGGCCTCCGGCTCGCGCGCAACGATCCGGCGACGCACCGCGTCATGCAGCTCGATATCTTCGCTCGGCCGCGCCGCCTGCCGCAGCAGCATCTCCGACGACACCCGCAACGCCGCCTTGATCGCACTGCCGATCGTAATGAACATGCCGTTCTGCGACATCGCGATGATCGCCATATGAAATTCCAGCACCGCTTCGCTCACCGCGCGCACATCCGAATGCGCCGACGGCGAAGCATAAGCGCTCGCCAGCTCGCGATAGCGGCGCTCGATCAGCTGAAGGTCGTCGTCGCTGCCGTGCCGCGCCGCCAGAAAGCTCGCGCGCGGCTCGAAACAAATGCGCATCTCGAAGATGTCCTCGACGATCTTCGAATCGAATTGCGCATTGAGCCGCCACGCGAGCACGTCACGGTCGAGCAGATTCCAGTCCGAGAACGGCAACACGCGCGTGCCGATCTTCGGCGTCACTTCGATCAGGCGCTTGCCGGTGAGCTGTTTGATCGCCTCGCGCACGGTCGTGCGACTCACACGGTACTCGGTGCACAACTCGCTTTCGACAGGGAGCAGATCACCAGGGCCGAATTCGCCCGAGACGATCCTCATGCCGACGATCCGCGCGACCTGCGCGGTCATCGTCCCTACGACGGGCTCACGCTCGAACATCACCCCTCCTTCGTAGACTTCCCGTGCGAACCACCTAGCCGCGCTTTGCCGCAGTCGTGACGATCACGTTCCACGAACCCGGCTTCAGGCGCGCCGTCAGTTTCTCGCCATCGACCGAGATCTTCTCGTTGGTTGCGGGCACGACCGTCAGCGGCGCTTCGCGCGTATTCACCGCCTTCATGTTCGGGTGGTGAAGTTCGAGCGCGTGATCGAGCGTGCGCTCCACGCCGAGGCCGCGCAATTCGATGCTGAGGTCCATCTCGTCGGTCAGGTGCCGGTTCAACGCGAAGATCGTCGTGGTGCCGCTCGCGCGGTCGTCGACTACGGCGGCGCACAGGTAGGCGATTTCGGAAAAGGTCTCGGCCTCGTAGGCCGGCGATTCGATCACCGGCTTGAGCACGCGGCCGTGACCGAACTTCGACGCCTGCGAGAACGGATAAAAGATCGTCTGCCGCCAGGCGGCTCCGCCCGGCTCGGTCATGATCGGTCCGATCACGTTGACGAGTTGCGCGAGGCACGCCGTTTTGACGCGATCCGCGTTGTTCATCATCGTGATCAGTGCGCCGCCGACCACCAGCGCGTCCTCGGCGTTGTAGACCTCCTCGATCAGGCGCGGTGCGCTTGGCCAGCCCGGTTTGCGCAGATCGTTGATCGAGCGCGCCTTGTACCAGACATTCCATTCATCGAACGACAGCATGATGCGTTTGCTCGAATGCTTGCGCGCCGCCACGCTGTCCGCAACAGCGACGATCTCCTTGATGAACAGATCCATCACGTCGATGTTGCCGAAGAATTCCGCGGTCGAGTCATGACGGTTCTCGAAGTACGTGTGCAAGGAGATGAAGTCGACCTGATCGAAGCAGTGTTCGAGCACGCGATCTTCCCATGCTCCATAGGTCGGCATGTCATGGGTCGACGAGCCGCACGCCGCGAGTTGAATGGTGGGATCGACCGCACGCATCAGTTTGGCCGTTTCGAGCGCGACACGGCCGTACTCGTCGGCGGTCTTGCGGCCGATTTGCCAGGGGCCGTCCATCTCGTTGCCGAGACACCAGAACTTGATGTCGTGCGGCTTCGCATAACCATGTTCGTGACGCAAGTCCGATAGCGCGGTGCCGCCGGGGTGATTGCAGTACTCGACGAAATGGCGCGCTTCGTCCGGTCCACGCGTGCCGAGATTGACTCCGTACATAGGCTCGATATCGAGCTCGCGGCACCAGTCGATGAATTCGTTGGTGCCGAACTGATTGGTCTCGACCGAATACCACGCGAGATCGAGCCGCTTCGGCCTTTGCGCCTTCGGGCCGACACCGTCTTCCCAGTTATAGCCCGACAGAAAATTGCCGCCGGGGTAACGGACGATCGTCGGCCCGAGTTCGCGCGTGAGCGCCATCACGTCTTTTCGATAGCCACGCTCATCCGCGTCGGGGTGATCCGGCTCATAGATGCCGGTATAGACGCAGCGGCCCATATGTTCGACGAACGTACCGAACAAGCGCCGGTCAAGGTCCGCGACGACGAAATCCCGGTCGACGACAAGGCGGGAGGTAATCATTGTGATAGGTCCTGTGGTGAGATCGCCTGCGCGTGCCGCGCGATGCGGCACGCCGGCTTTTGAGCTCGGTTGGGTTCGGTGAGGTTCCGTTGAGTTCGGGTCAGGCGCGCGGCCACTACCTGGACAGCAGCTTGTTGACGCGATCTTGCGCATCCTGTTCGACGGCGGCGATCGGCTTGCCCGAGGTCAACATGTTGCTGACCTCGCTGCCGACGATCTCCTGAATCGCGAACTGGCGCGGCACCGTGTTCGGCAGCGCATAGCCGGTGGACGAGATCTCCTTGATCTCCGCGCGATGCGGCAACGCGTTGAACGCCGCGCTATCGACGACCGACTGCCGCGCCGGCAGATGCCCGGTGCGGGCCCAGTCGGCGTCGTGGTCGTAGAGGAACTTGAGGAACACGAACGCGGCGTGGCGGCTCTTGTCGTCTTTCGCGCCGCCCTTGAGCATGACCCATGAGTGGCCATCGGCCCACACCGCTTTCTTCTGGAACAGGTTCGGGAACGGCACGACCTCGTAGCCGTTGTTGGCGAGCGGCGAATCGGCTTTCTTCGACAGATTGGTCAAGTCCTCGATCACCCATGTGCCGCAGATCAGCACCCCTGCCTTGCCGTTCATGAACGCCTGGTTCGACGCACCGTAGTCGAGGTTCGGGGTGATATCGCCCGCCTTCATCAGCCCATCCAGCAATTGCAGCGCATTGGTCACGGGCTTGACGCGCGGATCGATTTTTGTCGGGCCCGACGGGAAGAGCGTACCGTTCTGCTGATAGACCATCGTGTACAACGAGCGGGTCTGCGCGGCGCTCTCGTTGGCGATCGGCATCGTGAGGTACGGCAGACCGGTCTTGTCCTTGAACTGTTTCGCCTGCTTCAGCAGTTCGTCGGGCGTGCTCGGCAGGATCGGCTTGCCGCTCGCGTCGACGAGACCCGCCTTCCTGAACAGATTGATGTTGATATGCCACAGCCACGAATGCGTGTCGAACGGCAACGCGTAGGTTTTGTCGTCGAACGTGACGCCGCGGCGCGCGTGATCCGTGAAGTCCTTCGTATCGATCCCCACCGATTTGAACCCGGTGTCGAGCGGTTCGACGAGCTTGCGCTTCACATAGTCGCCGAGCACTGCTTCGTGCATGACCGAGATCGTCGGTACGTCGTGACTCAGAATGCGCGCATCGATCTGCGTATAGTAAGGAGACCATTCGATGATCTGCGGCTTGACGACGATGTCTTCCTTGTTCGTCGCATTGAACTCATTGACCAGCGTCGTGATGATTCCGCACTCACCCGCGGCCTTGCTCACGTCGTTCACATTGCCGTATTCAGCGTCGCAGGCGCCGAAAAAGCGCGATAGCGTAATTTCGGTTTTGGCCTGAGCGGGAGCCGCGAGGCCGGCCGTCAGACTCAGCAAGGCAAGCAAAAGCGCACCGCGTACGAGCGATCTCTTCATGGTTGTCTCCTGTCGAATACTCGATGAGCCGCGTATTTCCGATCGACACCGCGCGGCCGCTATGGGTTACCGGAGTGACCGGTTCTTTTCAAGCAAGGCGCCGATGTCTGGAAACATCGGCCAGCGGTTCAGCGCACCGTGGTGCCCGCAACGGCGGCCACGATGTACTTCTGGAAAAACAGGTACAGCACGAAGATCGGCAGGCCCGCGAACACGGCTTGCGCCATCAGGTAGCCAATGCCCTCGGACTGCGCGAAATTGCCTTGCGTCGATGCCAGGCCGATCGTCAACGTATACATCTCCGGCTTCGACGCCGACACGAGCGGCCACAGGTAGTCGTTCCACGCGCTGAGGAAGGTGAAGATCGCAAGCGTCGCCTGTGCCGGAATCGACAGCGGCAGCACGATGCGCCAGAACACCTTGAAGCGCGACGCGTTGTCGAGCAGCGCGGCTTCCTCGATTTCGACCGGCACGGCCTTGAAGTACTGGGTCATCAGGTACACGCCGAACGGTGACGCGAGCCGCGGCATGATCAGTGCGCCATAGGTGTTGTGCCAGTCGAGCGACGCGAACAGGCTATGCAGCGGAATCACGAGCGCCTGCTCGGGAACCGCGAGCCCGGCGAGGCAGACCACGTAAAGCCAGCGCTTGCCTGGAAAGGTCGTGCGCGCGAAGCCGTAGCCAGCGAGCGACGCGATGACGAGCGTCAGCAGGGTCTGGCCCAGCGCGACGATCGCGCTGTTGACCAACCAGCCGCCGACAGCTGAGGTGCCGATGATGCTGGCGTAGTTCTGCAGCGTGAACGGCGGCGAGAACAGCACATCGGTATGCTGCTGCAGGAAGGCGTTCGGCTTGAACGACAGCGCGAACACCCAGACCAGCGGCGCGATCCACACGAGCGCGAGCAGCACCACGGCGCCCAGCATCACGCGCTCGCCGAGACGACCGGCTAACGAACCGCGCGAACGTTCGGGACCGGCCGGATTCGAAGCGGATTGCATTGCGGCGGTACTCATGCGGGGTCCTTTCTGCGTACGATCCATGACTGCACGGCGATACCTAGCAGCATCAGCGCGAACAGCACCTGGGCCGCGGCAGCCGAATAGCCGAACAACCATTGGCGAAAGCCGGATTCGTAAATGAACTGGACGAGCGGTCGCGATGCATTGTTCGGTCCGCCGCCGGTCAGCAATTGCGCCTGACCGAACAGCTGGAACTGGAACACCGCTTCGATCACCGCAACTAGCGCGACGGTGCGCCGGATCGACGGCAGCGTGATCGCTACGAAGGTGCGCCAACGGGTCGCGTTATCGAGCGCAGCCGCTTCGTATAACTCCTGCGGGATCTGCTGAAGCGCGGCGAGAAACAGCATCATCGGCAGGCCCACGATCCACCACACGGTGACGATCGCGATCATCGGCAGCGCCGTGGCTTCATGGACGAGCGGCACGTACTCGGGGATGTTGAGCGCGCGGCTGACGTCGGCCAGCAGCCCATGACCCGGCATCAATACCAGCTTCCAGACGAGCGTGACGATCGTCACCGACAGCACCGACGAACCGAAGAAGATCGCACGCAGCGCGGCGCAAAATCGGCCCGGCCGATTGAGCACGAGCGCGAGCGCAAGACCGAGCGCGACGAACATCGGCACGGTCATGAACACGAAGTAGAACGTGTTGCGCACGGCGCCGCGAAAGATCGGATCGGACGCGAGGTCTAGATAGTTCTTCAGGCCGATGAACTCGGACGTGCCACCGAGCAGATCGACGTTCTGCAAGCTCAGCCACCAGCCGTACATAAGCGGCACGACCAGCAACAGCACGTAGACGATCACGAACGGCAATACGAACAGCCCGTTCGACCAGGACGCGAGGGGATAGTTGAAACGGCGCTGCCGCGCTTTCGGCAGACCGGCCGTCAGCGGGCGATCAGCCGCCATGATGCGCGCTCCCGTTGGCGTCGAACAGATGCAGATGGGCAGCATCGAGATTCATACGTAGCGGGTCGCCGGGCTGCAATTCGTACTCGCGCGGAATCTCGATGACGATCAGCTGATTGCTGGCCAGACTCACGTGCGCGAGCGAACGGTCGCCGAGGCGCTCGATGAATTCGGCGCGCCCATTGAGCGCGCCGGCCGCGTCGATCACCACATGCTCGGCGCGGATGCCGAGCGTGAGTTGGCCCGGAGGCAATCTGCCGGCCGCGATCGTGGTCGGAATCACGACGTTGTCGACGGGCAGGCGCACGCGCAAACGGCCGCCGTTTTCGCCGGCCGGTTCGACATCGATGAAGTTCATTGCCGGTGCGCCGATGAAGCCGGCCACGAAGCGCGTGGCCGGACGCCGGTAGATATCGAGCGGCGCGCCGATCTGCTCGATGCGGCCGCGGTTCATCACGACGATGCGTGTGGCGAGCGTCATCGCTTCGATCTGGTCGTGTGTGACGAAGACCATCGTCGAGCTGAGGCGCCGATGGATCCGCGCCAGTTCGACCCGGGTACGCGTGCGCAACGCCGCATCGAGGTTCGACAACGGCTCATCGAACAGGAACGCTTCCGGTTCCTTGACCACCGCGCGGCCAATCGCGACCCGCTGACGCTGACCACCCGACAGTTGCGCGGGGCGGCGCGTGAGCAGCGCATCGAGTTCGAGCATGCGAGCGGCCTCGGTAATGCGCCGGTTGATCTCGCTCGCGACGACGCCCGAGTTGCGCAAGCCGAACGCCATGTTGTCGTAGACCGTCATGTGCGGATAGAGCGCGTAGTGCTGAAACACCATCGCGACGTCGCGCCTCGCCGGCGGCAGGTGCGTGACCTCGCGGCCACCGATGCTGATCTGCCCTTCGCTGACGGCCTCCAGCCCGGCGATCATGCGTAGCAGCGTCGACTTGCCGCAACCGGACGGGCCGAGAAAGACGAGGAATTCGCCTTCATGGATGTTCAGGTCGAGACCGGTGATCACTTCCGTCTCGCCATACCGCTTTGTCACGCCGTTGAGCTGAATGCCCGTCACCGTGCCTCCTTGGGTTATGTCCCGGAACTGCCGTCTCTGTTTGTATTTGTCTGCTTTGATATTATGAAAATATAGTAATTTCGATCGCTTTGATTCGTCCAATCCCTATTTCGATATTGATCTATTCGGATTTGGTATCGGGATATGCGTATTGAATTGCCTTCGCAATACGCAATTCAAAACGAGAATTTGCGGCCGATGCCGAAGCGCTTTCTAAGCCAAAGACAAGGTCGTCCATTCGTGGGCGCGGAACAGGAAAGGTTACCGGCGGGCTTCCGTTGCCATACGGACTGCAAGGCCCGCTAGCACCGTGCCCATCAACCAGCGTTGAAGCGTAATCCACGTCGGGCGGCTCGCGAGAAATCCGGCAATCGAGCCAGCCATAGTCGCAATGGCTGCATTCACGCAGACGCTGATCACGATCTGCGTTGCACCCAGCGCAAGCGATTGATGAAATATGCTGCCGTGCGACGGATCAATGAACTGAGGCAATAGCGACAGGTAAAGCACGGCGATTTTGGGGTTCAGCAGATTGGTGGTGAACCCCATCAGGAACAGTTTGCGACGGCTGTCCACGGGAAGATCGCGGACCTGAAATGGTGAGCGTCCGCCGGGCTTGACTGCTTGCCACGCAAGATAGAGCAGATACATCGCGCCGCCAAAGCGGAGCGCATCGTAGGCGTAGGGTATAGCGAGAACCAGAGCGGTGATGCCGAATGCGGCACACAGCATGTAGAAGACGAAACCAAGGGCGACGCCAGCCAAGGAGATAAGTCCAGCTTGACGACCTTGGCAGATGGAGCGTGAAATCAGATAAACCATATTCGGTCCGGGGGTAAGCACCATGCCGAATGCAACGAGACCGAATGAAAGGAAATGGCTTAGATTGGGCATCGAAAACTCCAAAGTTACGCGTATCGAAGGCGGCGAATTTTCATCCGTGATTTTCCACTAGCTTTGCGGGTTGCCGCCAGCAGATGTTTTGCGAGACTCAAGCGAACGGATGCAGCGCCAGTTCGAGAACCCAGGACGATGAGGAATAGAGAAAGCAACGGCGGAAGGTTTTTGGACTGATCTTCTGCCGCACCATCGAGCCCAACCACATTCCAGCGAGAGCGGGCACGACAGCCAGCAGCGACACGCCGAGCCGGTCAATCATGAACGCGCCACGGGCGAGCATATGAGATTCGATCTCGCGGATCTGCGTCTGTTCGTTTGCGTGGTCGATGCTGGCAGCATTGCAGCCGGGGCCCGACAGGCAAATCTCGCATTGGCGTCGGCAAGCGAGCGGA
The DNA here is from genome assembly GCF_013366925.1 of Paraburkholderia youngii. Taxonomy (NCBI): domain Bacteria; kingdom Pseudomonadati; phylum Pseudomonadota; class Betaproteobacteria; order Burkholderiales; family Burkholderiaceae; genus Paraburkholderia; species Paraburkholderia youngii. The sequence goes on along the minus strand of NZ_JAALDK010000002.1, from coordinate 1,276,432 downwards.
TCAGTAACATCGAGTCGGATGCAGGTGTCGTTCTGCTTGAAAGAAGCCGCCGGGACGTAGTGACCACCGAGGCAGGAGAGGCGCTCGCGCACCATGCGCGTCTGATTCTCCGACAACACAGTCTGTTGCAGGGGGAACTACGCGACTTCGGTGCCGGTGAACGTGGTACGTTGCTGCTGTACGCAAATACGGCAGCGCTTACTGGCCTCTTGCCGCACGCAGCCGGCGATATTGAACGCGCCCCCGCAATCGACCACCGCTGCGGTGGCGCCCAGTTCCGAGGAGTTACCATGCCGCTCGCCACCGCCTCCGCACGGCTCGCCGCCGATGCTCCCAACTATCTCGTGGCCCTCGAAGCCGGCCGCCATGCGCTCGCTGGCGACGAAGGCCCGCACGAAGGCGGTGAGGATCGCGGGCCCGCCCCTTTCGAATTCGTGCTTGCGGGTCTCGCCGCGTGCACGTCCGCGACGCTGCGCATGTACATGCAGCGCAAGGGCTGGCCCGACGGCGCCATCGATGTGACCGCGACGCTGCACGCGGACCAGGAGCGCAACCCGTACATTCGTCGCACCGTCAAAGTGGATGCGCCGCTCGACGCCACGCAACGGGCTCGACTCGCGGAGATCTGCGAAAAGACGCCCGTCACGCTCTTCATCAAGCGCGGCACGCGCATTGACACCACGATGATGGAGCGGTGAAGAGCGGACGAACGCGTACTGCAGGCTAGTTCCCGTCATTGCTCTCATATGGTCGATGCGCTTCGGCAACTGACGTTTGCCTCTCAGTGTTGCCAGAACAGGGCGGGCGGCTGCATACAGCCATCGGAGGGACATACGCAAGGGATTTATTTAACCCTTCAAGTTCCATCCAATCGTGCCGCGCATCGAACAAGAGCCGCATCGGCGACAATCAAAAAAAGCGCGTCAATCAATAAGCGCTTGCCTGCGTCAATCAACATCGGCTGCGCGGCCGAAAACGAGGCGGCGGATTATCTTGACCCGCCCGAGCCCGAACCGCCTCCGCCGTAACCGCCTCCGCCCGAACCGCCTGAGCCGTGACCGCCTCCACCCGGACCGCCTGAGCCGTGACCACCCGCGCCCGAACCGCCTGCACCCGAACTGCCTGCACCCGAACTGCCTGCACCGTGACCGCCTGCGCCCGAACCGCCTGCGCCCGAGCCGCCTGAACCTGAACCGCCTGCGCCCGAGCCGCCTGCGCCCGAGCCGCCTGCACCTGAACCGCCTGCGCCCGAACCGCCTGCACCCGAACTGCCTGCACCGTGACCGCCCGCGCCCGAACTGCCTGCGCCCGAGCCGCCTGAACTTGAACCGCCTGCGCCCGAACTGCCTGCGCCCGAACTGCCTGAACCCGAACCGCCTGCGCCCGAACCGCTTGCGCCCGAACTGCCTGAACCCGAACTGCCTGAACCCGAACTGCCTGAACCCGAACTGCCTGAACCCGAGCTGCCGGCACCCGAACTGCCTGCACCGTGACCGCCTGCGCCCGAACTGCCTGCACCCGAACTGCCTGCGCCCGAGCTGCCTGCGCCCGAACTGCCTGCGCCCGAGCTGCCTGCACCCGAATTGCCTGCACCGTGACCGCCTGCGCCCGAACTGCCTGCACCCGAACTGCCTGCGCCCGAGCTGCCTGCGCCAGAACTGCCTGGGCCCGAGCTGCCTGCACCCGAACTGCCTGCGCCAGAACTGCCTGGGCCCGAGCTGCCTGCACCCGAGCTGCCTGCACCCGAGCTGCCTGCACCCGAGCTGCCCGCACCCGAGCTGCCCGCACTAGAACTGCCCGCACCCGAACTGCCCGCACCGCGACCGCCTACGCCCGAACTGCCGGCATTCGAGCTGCCGGCACCCAAACCACCGGCACCGGAACCGGCCGCGCCTGCGCCGGAGCTGCCTGCACCTGCACTCGAGCCACCGGCACCTGCACCAGAACCACGTCCGCCCGAACCGACCGCGCCTGCACCCGAGTTGCCGGCATTCGAACCGCCCGCACCCGGACCGGCTGCGCCTACCCCTGAACCGCCCGCGCCCAAACCGCCTCCTGCGCGACCGCCTGCAGGCTGCCTTTGAACCAGTTGCAGTGAAGCAGAATTCCGAGAAGGTGCGCCGCGAGTATTCGGAGAAGGTGCACTGCGGTGATCGAGCGAAGCGGAAGACCCGCGTGGGGCGTGCTCAGCACTGCTAGTTGCAGATCCCAGCGCAGGAACTGGCGATGGTCCTGCGACATGATCGGACGAAGACGCTCGTGGCGTCGGCGATCTGGGTCCAGTGATCCCGCTCGCATGCCGCTCGATTGCTCTCACGTCCGGCGCCGAATGGCGGCGAGCTTGTGTAGCGGTATAGCTTGCCTGGTCGGGCCCTCGCGTAACCGACTGCGGCGCAGCACTATCCGGAGTAGCTTTAGCGCCATGATCGGACGGAACGGAAAACGCGGGCGGGGCGAGTTCAGCACTGCCAATCGCGGTTGGGTGAGTGGGAGGCGAGGGCGGCAGCGCGACATGCCCGAACCACGTCGTGTGTGGCGCTGGCGACGTAGTTTCGATAATCCCGAGCGCCTGATCATCGTCGAACCGATCGATTTGCGCGACCACACCCATGACCGCGACAGCCAACGCGCTTGCCGACCCAGCCCAAAGCGCGAGATGTCTGCCACGCGAAGGCTGTGCGGTATTGATGTCTGCATCCGGGCTACCTGCACCCGAACCCGGATGCCCGGACTGCCTGAACATTCCAACACGCTTCGGATCGTTTCGCCTGGTCCTTCCATTCACTACGTTCATCTGCCGTCCCCTTACGGAGAGCTCATCGAAATGAGCCGCGGTTCGGCCTGTTCGCCCACGGTTCCGTCACGGCAATGGGCAGCCGTGAACCAGCTTTTCTATCCTAAGCCTTTGAGCTATGAAAACGTCCGCCATCTTCGTGGCTGATCTGGACTAGTGGCCGGAATCGCCCTCCGGCGCACCTCTGCGCAATCCCTCCAAAGTCGGCGGCGACTCATGCAGACGGAGCATTCGCTGTGCCTGATCGGTCGCATCCCAATGAAGCTATGAGATCGTGGACATAGCATGGGCAAACACGGCTCAACAGGGTCCGTGCCGGGCGGGGTTGTGGTTTGCGTCGCCTTAGTCCCGCTTGCGTTATGAGGCACTTTGCATGCGCATCACGCAGCGACGGTCACCTGAGCGTGACGGAGACAAACCGGCGAGCATTTTGACGCTGGATCAGCACCGATATCGCTTTCTTCGCCTTTTCTTCCACTGCGCTCGCTTGCTCCCGGGATTCGATCAGCTCGCCATTGAAGGACAGGACGATATCGCCAGTGCGAATGCCAGCCGTCGCCGCAGGTCCGGTCACCTGGTCCACCATCATCCCTTCCGGAAGATCATTCGCCCGCTTCTCGTCGTTGTTCAGCGGATGCATCGTCAAGCCAAGGCGATCCGGTGCGGCGCTTGCACTTTGGGTCGGAGGGGGATTCGACGCTGCGTCAGGGGTTTGCACGGCGCTTGGGGTTGCGCCGGGCGCGCCGACGATGATTTCAATCGTCATCGGCTTTCGGCTGCGGATCAGCGTGAGCGTCGTCTTCGTTCCGGGCTGCAGCCCGGCGGCATACTGGGACAGTTCGGCCGAGCGAGCGATCGTCCTGTTGCCAATCTGCATGATCACGTCGCCAGGCCTAATGCCACTCGCGGCGGCCGGCGTACCAGGCGTGACGACGTTGACGAGCGCCCCGGCCGGCCGTTGCAGGCCAATGGCCACCGCCAACCCAGGTCCGACGTCCTGAACCTCTACACCAAGAATGCCCGCCGGGCCATTGCTCTGGGTTTGCAACTGCGCTCGCACCTTATTCGCCGAGTTGATCGGAATCGCAAAGGTCAGGCTCGGGTACCGCTCCGCGTCCGGATAAACCTGCACGTCGATGCCGATCACGTCGCCCGCCCGATCAAACAAAGGACCGCCCGAATTGTCGGGACTGGCTGCGACCTCGGTCTCGAAAAAGGGAAAACTGCTGCCGTCGGGCAACAGGCGCGACGTGGCGCTAACAATGCCAGTCGTAACGGTGTTCTGGTAACGGTCGGGCGATCCGATCGTCAGCACCTGTTCACCGACGCGCACGCGCGACGAGTCACCAAGCTTGACGGTCGGCAGCGTCGCAGCATCGATCTGAATCACCGCAACGTCGCTATCTGTGTCGACGACGAGCACCTTGCCTTTGAACTCCCGCCGGTCGGTCAGACTGACCGTGACTTCGTCCGCCTGATCCACCACATGTGCGGTGGTCAGAATGAGGCCATCGGGGCTGATGATGAAACCGGAGCCGGTGCCCGTTGTCACGCGAGCAATATTGCGTTGCGGCTCCGGGGATTGCGGCGCGACGCCGCTGAAAAACGCGGCAATCGGATCGTGGGGGCCGATGTCCTCAGGGGGCGGCGCCGATGTTTGCTTCTCTGCAGCCGTTGCGCGGATATGGACTACAGCGGGCCCGTATCGCTCGACCATGGTGGGGAAGTCAGATGGCGTCGTGGCATTGGCCGGTGCAACCAACTTCCCCTGGGCGGACTTGGGCGAGGCGTTGTCGCCGGCGAGCGCAGCTGGCAAGAGGCACGGACAGCCGCCCAGAAGTCCAGCTACCACCGCAGCATGGAGCAAGGTGCGATTCAAGGTCCGGCGGAACACGGCGCCTCCGAGGCGGTCGTCATCGCAGCGTATCGAAGTCTGAAGCGACCAAGGCTAACAGCGATGGCGAACAGGACAGACGCTGATGAAATAATTCTATGCCTCTGGCGGCGCTCCGGTGTGACACGGCTCGCCACGAAGGCAAAATCACCCAGTTCTGGCGCGCCAGAATATAGAGAATGACGTGGATGACTGAGACAGCTCGATACAACCCAGACCAGCTACGGATTTCGCGAATCGCTTGGCGACGGACCGGTGCAATTTCGTACTTCCTGACTAAAAGCTTAGCCGTTGACCGCTCCCGCCGCGCCGGATTGTTTGCTCTTGCGGCGCAGTTCTTCGGTCGTTTCGCCTCCGCCGTGCGGCAGCCAACCCGGCGGCTGGATCACGTGATTGATCGCGATCCACGGGCTCTTCGCGTTGACCATATCGCGAATCAGCGTGGCCCAGTGCTCGAACTCGACGACGAGCGGGTTGCGCGACGTGGTCGGCGTCACGAGACCGTAGCGACACGGTTCGTCAGCGCGTTCTTCCACGTAGGTGCCGAACAGCCGGTCATAGATGATCAGCACGCCACCATAGTTCGCGTCCAGATAATCGACGTTCGATGCATGGTGCACACGGTGGTGTGACGGCGTATTGAACAGATATTCGAACCAGCCCAGCTTGGGAATGTACGTGGTATGCAACCAGCCCTGGTACATGAGATTGAGGAACAACGTGAGCAGCACGACCTCGGGCTTGATCCCCAGCCATACGAGCGGCGCGAAGAACAGCGTCGAGCCGGTCAGTTTGCCGGTCAGGCCGAGACGATAGGCCGTTGAAAGCGTCAACTGGTTCGGCGAATGGTGCACGGCATGCGTGGCCCAGAAGAAGCGCACGCGATGCGACGCACGGTGATACCAGTAGTAGCAGAACTCCATTCCGATGAAAAGCGCGAACACCATGAGCGCGCTATTGATGCCGACCGTAAAGATGCGATGGTCGTACACGAAGCTGAAAATTGGCGTCGCGACCGAGATCGGCAGCAGCGACATCAGCCTGCGCGCGGCCAGGTCGAACAGTGAGATCCACACCTCGTGCCAGGCAAATGGTGAGGACGCACTCTTCCTGCGGCTCAGCACGACTGCTTCGATCAGCGAAACGACAACGACGACGCCGGTGACGGCAAGAAGAAGTTTTGTGAAGGATTCCATGACGATGCCATATCGGGTGGTGGCGGGAGGTATCGTCTGCGGTGGTGAGGGGTCAGTGCATCGCATCGATACGCGCACTTTAGACAGGGTTCGCGTGACTGGCTACGCAAAAGGTATTTCACCGAGTGTCATGGGATCACTATTCACGGGTCGCGGCGAACAAGGCGATGTGCCGCCGCTTCGCCCTCGTTGACTTCGAGAGCATCCTACCGAATTATTTCAACAAACTTACATCGTGACTGCGCGATTATCGGCAAGACGGCACGCGTAGCCTCCCCGAATCTTTTATTCACAGACGCGAACCTGTCCCCTTCCCCGGCAATATAAGTTGCACCCTTTTGAACTAGACTTGGAAAATGGAAAATCGGGAACGGGAGTGTTAGCCATGAGTGAACCGTGCATCATCTCTGTTGCGATCACTGGCTCAGTTCCGCGCAAGAAGGACAACCCGGCTGTGCCGATCACGATCTCCGAGCAGATCGAAAGCACCCAGGAAGCGTACGAAGCCGGGGCATCCCTCGTTCATCTGCACGTGCGCGACGAACAGGAGAACTCGAGTTCCGACCGATCGAGTTTCGCCGCACTTCAGGACGGCATCCGGAAGCACTGCCCTGACATCATCATTCAGTTTTCGACAGGCGGTCGTGGCCGTTCGTTCGAGCAACGCGGCGCCATGCTCGACCTGCGCCCGGATATGGCGTCGCTGGCAACGGGCTCCGTCAATTTCCCGACTACCGTCTATGAAAATCCGCCGGACTTCGTGCGCGCGCTTGCGCAAATGATGCTCGACTACGATGTCAAACCGGAAATCGAAGTCTTCGATCTGGCAATGTTGTACAGCACGGCAGATCTCGTTCAGCAAGGGCTGCTGAAGTCTCCGGTGCACGTTCAATTCGTGATGGGTGTAAAGAACGCGCTGCCTGCGCGCCGCGAGATTCTCGAGTTCGAGGTCCAGCAACTCAAGACGCTATTGCCGGATGCAACATGGACCGCCGCTGGTATCGGACGACACCAGTTGGAGGTCAATCACTGGACTCTTGAAATGGGCGGGCACTGCCGCACCGGTCTCGAAGACAATGTGCGCTGGGACAAGGACACGCTGGCAAAGAGCAACGCGCAACTCGTTGCACGGGTGGCCGCTTTGTGTGATGAATACGGCCGGCCGGTGGCAAGTGCGGCCAAAGCGCGCGAAATGCTCGATCTTCCTCCGAGATAGGCCGACGGGGCGGGCCACTCGCTCTCGTCCGGCGTCCGCGTAAGGGGGCGCCTGAATGCGCTACTCAGCCCGACCGGGGCTCCGAGCCGTAGGTATTCGCTCAATGCTCCCGGCGTCGGGCTGTCGCTTCGTCTCCAGGTTTTGCAGCCCGACCGCATAATCGCGCTACGATACGCGTCGCACTTTGTCGAATCTCATACTCCGTCATGCTCGAACGCTTTCATCTCACCCTGATCCGCGAAGTGGACCGGCAGGGCTCGCTCACGGCGGCAGCCGGTGCGCTGCATCTGACGCAATCAGCGCTGAGCCATACCGTCAGGAAGCTCGAGCAGCAACTCGGCACGCCGGTCTGGGAACGTGACGGCCGCAACCTGCGCCTCACGCAGGCGGGTCAGTATCTGCTGTCGCTCGCCGATCGGCTGCTGCCGCAGTTCGAGCACGCCGAAGCGCGCATGAAGCAATACGCGAACGGCGAGCGCGGCACACTGCGCATCGGCATGGAATGTCATCCGTGTTACCAGTGGCTGCTGAAGGTCGTGTCGCCGTACCTCGCGCGCTGGCCCGATGTCGATGTCGACGTCAAGCAGCGCTTCCAGTTCGGCGGCATCGGCGCGCTGTTCGGCTACGACATCGACGTGCTCGTCACGCCTGATCCGCTGAAGCGGCCCGGCCTCAGCTTCGAACCCGTGTTCGACTACGAGCAGGTGCTGGTGGTGGCCGACGGGCATCGGCTGGCCAACGCGCGTTACGTGGAGCCCGAACAGCTCGTCGATGAAACGCTGATCACCTATCCGGTCGACACCGACCGCCTCGATATCTACAACCTGTTCTTGCGCCCCGCCGACGTCGCCCCGCGCCGTCACAAGACGATCGAAACCACCGACATCATGCTGCAGATGGTCGCAAGCAAGCGCGGCGTGGCCGCGCTGCCGCGCTGGCTCGCCGAGGAATACGCCGACCGTATGCCGGTGGTCAGCGTGAAGCTCGGCAAGGCCGGCATCGCCAAGCAGATTTTTCTCGGCACGCGCGATGCGGATGCGTCGCTCGACTATCTGGGTTCGTTCGTCGAGTTCGCACGCAAGTCGAACTGGAAGGGCTCGAAGCCGCGGCGCTAAAGGTTGCGTGCCGCGGGTCACACGCGGACCCGCGTTCTGTCATAGCGCGCGGCACGCTTCCGCGCAACGGCGACACGCATCGCTGCAATCCTGGCAATGCTGCGCCGGATGACGCGCGCATTCGTCGGCGCAGACATCGCAGAGGCGCGCGCAGAGGTCGCAGAAATCGCGCATGAACTGCGTGTCGCGCGCGAGGGCCTCCGAAGTCAAGCGGCACAGCGCTGCGCAATCCATGTCGAGCCGGATGCATTTTTCCATTTCATCGAGATGCCGCTCAGCGATGCACGCGGAGTAACACCGGGTACAGGCGCTCGCGCAACGGTCGAGCGCGTCGATACAGTCCTGGGGGGTCATTGCGGTTCCTTGGCACATGATGGTGCGGCAACTCCGCGGCTGCGCGCGTCAACCGTCCTCGCCCACTTCCTGCGGCTCGGGCAGATCGGGGAGGTCTTCGGTGGTTGGCGGCTCCGGTTCGCCCGGCATGTTTGGCAGGTCCGTGTCGTCGTCGTTGGCGGGCGACTGTTGCACGGAATGCTGCGTTGCGCTCATGGTCTGCTCCTTCAGGTTTCGTTCGATATGCCTGTCAGTGAGCATGCGGCAGACCCGCGACGCACCACAATCGGCCAGGGACGCCGATGCGGCGCATGTGCGTCATGGGATCGGCATCGGGCGATTGGTTGCCGCGCTGTCCCGAGCGCGCGTTATTTACCTTCACATTCGACGCGTAAGCCTCCTTCGAGCGGTGCTCCCTGAAAAAAGGCGATCACCCGACATTGCGACGTGATCGCCATTAAGCGTTTCTGGAGAAACGCTGTCCCCGAATCCGTAGGGGACGTCGCAGTATACGAACACTATGTGGCGACGTGCTGTGTCCTTAAGTGTCGAGTAACGGACACCTGCAGTCCGGGACTGGCGCGACTATCATGAAGGTGGGCACGCGCTTATCATGCCCTTCACGCGCTGCCCGGGTGTAATTCAGCGGCCGGCACAGGTAACGATGCCGGCCTTTTTGTGTCAGCGCCGCTCACCGCGTGGCCGCCAGCACGCGCACTGGAATCGATTTCGCCCCCGGCACCTTGCTCTCTTTCGCGTAGTGCCACAGCGGCAGCAGCGGATTGCATTCCGGGTAATAGCCACCGATGCATCCCTGCGGCACATCGAACGGCACGACGCTCAGCCCGTCGACGCGGCGCTCGACACCGTCGTCCGCTATCGTCTCGAGGCCGATGCGGTCACCGTGCGCGAGCCCGCGCTTCTCCATGTCGGCGGGATTCATCAGGATCACCATGCGCGAACCCTTGATGCCTCTGAAGCGGTCGTCGAGGCCATAAATGGTCGTGTTGAACTGGCTGTCGCTGCGCAGAGTCATCAAGCGCAGCGAATCGGGCTCACGCTCGGGCATGTCCGGATCTTCGCCGATCGAAGTCGGCACCATGAACTCGGCCTTGCCGCTTTTGGTCTTCCACTTGCGCTCGCGCGCGGGCAGCGGCCGTATCACGCCGCCGGGTGTCCACATGCGTGACTCGAAATCACCGAACATCTCGGGCCACGTCTTCGCCATTTCCAGCCGTACCCGCGAATAGTCGTCGCGCCACGCATCCCAGTCGACGCTCGAGCGCTCGCCGAGGGTCGCCTTCGCGATGCCCGCGACGATGAACGGCTCCGAGCGGATCGTCGGCGCGGCCGGTTCGGCCATGCCATGCGAACCATGAAAGTGCGCCGTGCTGTCTTCCATCGACACCGCTTGCGCGCCGCTCGCCTGCCGGTCGATCTCGATGCGGCTCAGGCACGGCAGCAGATACGAGCGCTGGCCGTGCACCAGGTGGCTGCGATTGAGCTTGGTCGCCACATTGACGGTCAGCCCGAGCGCGGCCCAGGCCGGTTCGGTGCGCACCCGGTCGGGCACCGAGCGCACGAGGTTGCCGCCGAGGTTGATCATCGCGTTGACCTTGCCATCGAGCATCGCCTCGAAGGCTTCGACGATGTTCATGCCTTTCTCGCGCGGCGGCTCGAACGAAAACTGCCTGGCCAATTGATCGAGCGGCGCGAGTTCCGGCTTTTCGGTGATGCCGACCGTGCGCTGACCCTGCACGTTCGAATGACCGCGCACCGGCGACGGCCCCGCGCCCGGCTTGCCGACATTGCCGCGCAGCAGCAGCAGATTGCACAGCATGCGCACGTTTTGCACGCCCATCCGATGCTGCGTGACACCCATGCCATAGTGGATCATCACCGCGTTCGCCTTCATGTATTCGTCGGCGGCCGCTTCGAGCGCGGTGCGCGGCAAGCCGCTCACGCGTTCGATGTCGTCCCAGCTCGCCGCGCGCGCGTACTGCGCGAACTGCTCGTAGCCGTTCGTATGCTCGCGGATGAAATCGACATCGACGACCCGCGCGCCGCCCGTACTGACCGCGCGATCGTCCGCTTCGATCACGAGTTTGCAGATGCCGAGGATCGCGGCGGTATCGCCACCCGTCTTCACCTGATGGTATTGCGTGCTGATCTGCGTATCGGTGGGTGTGAGCATGTCGACCGGTGACTGCGGATTTGCGAAATGCAGCAGCCCCGGTTCGCGCAAAGGATTGAACGTGATGATCGGCACGCCGCGTTTGCGCGCGTCCTGCAACTGATGCAGCATGCGCGGGCTATTCGTACCGACGTTCTGGCCGAAGAAGAACATCAGGTCGGTCTTCTCGAAGTCGTCGAGCGAGACCGTGCCGACGCCAACGCCAATCGCTTCCTTGAGCCCGACGCTGGTGCTCTCATGGCACATGTTCGAGCTGTCGGGCAGATTGTTGGTGCCGTACATGCGCGCGAAAAGCTGCAGCATGTACGAGGTTTCCAGCGATGCGCGGCCCGACGTGTAGAACACCACGCTGGCCGGGTCGAGCGTGCGCAGCTCGGCGCCGATCGCATCGAATGCCTGCTGCCACGACACCGGCACGTAGCGGTCGGTAGCCGGGTCGTAGCGCAGCGGCTCGGTGAGCCGCCCCGCTTCCTCGAGATCGTGATCGTGCCACTTCGCAAGCTCGCAGACAGTGTGGACCTCGAAGAAATCCGGCGTTACGCGTTTGGCCGTCAGATCCCACGCAGTGGCTTTCGCGCCGCTTTCGCAGAACTCGAACGTATGCGGATCGGCCGGCTTCGCCCACGAGCAGCTGACACACATAAAACCGTCGGGCTTGTTTTGATGCATCAGAACCTGGCTATCCTTCAGCGGTGCTTTTTCCCGAAGCAGGATCGTCGCGACCGCCTTGACGGAACCCCATCCACCCGATGCGTAGGGATATGCAGCGCTTTTGGCTTCATTGCTCATGACTCCACCCGTCTGGTCAAAAATGTCACGTCATGATGGGTCAGCACGTCACGTTCCCGCCTGCGGCGCCGGGCGGTACGGTGATTGCTGCGCCGCTGATTACGGATGAAAGACCGGTTCGACAAGCTGTCGCTAGCCAGCATCGGCCCACTGGAAGGAGAAGATCATGACAACTGTTGCGGAAGTGATGACACGCAATCCAGCGTCCATCGGACTCCGCCTGACCATACGAGAAGCTGCACAATTGATGACTGAACTGAACGTCGGCGTGCTACCCGTTTGCGAGGACGGGGAGGTCGTGGGCATGCTGACTGACCGGGATATCGTGACGCGCGCGGTAGCGCTAGGAGCGTCGACCGAGGAAACGATAGAAGGAATCGTCAGTGGTGAACCGAGCTGCTGCTACGAAGACGACGACGTCCAGGCCGTCAAGGACAGGATGGCGGACGCGCAAGTCCGCCGGATTCCCGTCGTGGATCAAAGCGACCACCTGATCGGAATCCTTTCCCTCGGGGACCTTGCCACGCGCTCCGATGACGAAATTTCTTCAACGCTGGGGGCGATTTCCACGCCTTGCGAACCGGAGCGCTAAAGCAGCAATACGCGCCGTGAACTCAACAGCCAGCCATTCGACGGGGGTGTCCGCGTCGCGTGATCTATCCCCGGCGTACGTAGTGATCGGATACGACGTGGCGCCCATCGATCCAGGCGATCGCGAGTTCCGTCGCCTGGACATGAGCGTCGTTCGGCTCCGCGAAATCGCCGTCGACGCCCAGCGTCCGCGCTTCGCCTGTCTGGTCGGTCACAATGGCTGCCGCCCTATAGCGATCGCTGTCCGCGGGAGTAACGACTGATCGGATCAGCAAACCGCGGTACTTGGTAACTTGATCGGTTTTCATAGAGTCTCCCTATGGTGAAGGTCTCTTTCATGAAGCGCTGTCGTCGTCGCGCGCGTCGCGCACCTGCAGCACACCAGCCTCGATGCGCACCGGAAACACCGCCACGTCTTCGTAGGCCGGCGGAGCCAGCACCTTGCCGGTCCTGATACAAAAACGGGCGCCATGACGAGGACATACCACTTCATCATCCTCGACGGCACCGCCAGTCAGGATGCCGCCGTCGTGCGGACAGGTATCTTCGATCGCGTAGCAGACGCCATCAAGATTGAACACCGCCACCTGTGTGCCGTCCACGTCGACGCTGCGTACCGAACCCGGCGGGAAATCCGTCATCGCCGCGACTTCGACCCAGTTTGTCATGTCAAAGCATTCCCAATTGCAGACGGGCGGCTTCGGACATCCGCTCTTTCGTCCACGGCGGTTCCCACACCAGCTCGACGCGTACCGTATTGACGCCTGCCACCGAATAGACGACATCTTCGATCGTCGCGGGAAAGGTCTGCGAGACCGGGCAGCCCGGCGCCGTTAGCGTCATGCGAATGGACACGTTGCCCGTATCGCCGTCGACGTCCAAGCCGTACACCAGCCCCAGATCGTAGATGTTCACGGGAATCTCCGGGTCGAACACCGTACGCAACGCGTCGATCACACGCGAGCGCAGGTCGCCGTCGCCGGGCTCCGGCCCATCTGCCCGTTTCAGCCAGTCGAATGCGCTCTTCCTGTTCACCTCACTTCCTCCACTAATCATTCCGTCGAGATGGTGCCGCACTCGTCATGCAATGCTGCATGGAGCGTATGCCATGCGAGCGTCGCGCACTTCACGCGCGCCGGAAATTCCCGTACACCCGAGAACACCGCGAGCTTGCCGAGGTGCGAAGACGCGTCCGCCGGCGGCGCCGTCATCATCATGTCGTGAAACGCCCCGAAGAGCGCCTCCATTTCCGATTCCGTGCGCCCCTTGAGCGCTTCGGTCATCAGCGATGCCGATGCAATGGCGATTGCACAACCTACACCCTCGAACCCAACGTCCGCCACGACGCCATCCTCGATGCGCAGATACAGCGTGATGCGATCTCCGCACAACGGGTTATAGCCCTCCGCCTTGCGATTGGCATCCGGCAGCCGGTGACGGTTTCTCGGTCTCCGGTAGTGGTCGAAAATCACTTCCTGGTACAGGTCGCGCAGACTGCTCATTGCCCAAATACCTCCTGCACGTGCGCCATTGCCTTGACGAGTGCCTCCACGTCGGCCCGCGTGTTGTACAGCGCGAATGACGCACGCACGGTTGCCGGCACGCCGAAGCGCTGCATGACGGGCATCGCGCAATGATGGCCGGCGCGCACCGCGACGCCGTACTGATCGAGAATCGTACCGACGTCGTGTGCATGCACGTGGTCGAGCACGAACGATAGAATGGCCGCCTTTTCGGTTGCAGTACCGATCAGCCGCAGATGTGGCATCGCACGCATTGCATCGGTCGCATACGCGAGCAGCCCGGCCTCATGTGCGCCGATCGTTTCGCTGCCGATTGCATTCACATAGTCGAGCGCCACCGCGAGCGCGATCGCCCCGCTAATGTCCGGTGTGCCCGCCTCGAACTTCCAGGGAATGGCGTTATAAATGGTCTTGTCGAACGTCACCGAGCGGATCATGTCGCCACCGCCCTGCCACGGCGGCATCGCTTCCAGTCTGTCCGCCTTGGCGTACAGCACGCCGATTCCCGTCGGTCCATACACCTTGTGCCCGGAGAACGCATAGAAATCGCAATCGAGCGCGCGCACGTCGACAGGCAGGTGCGCAACCGCCTGCGCGCCGTCGATCAGGACAGGCACGTCGCGCGCGTGCGCGGCCTCGATCATCCGCGCGACCGGGTTGATCGTACCGAGCGCGTTCGATACATGCGTGATCGCCACGATGCGCGTACGCTCGGCGATCATCTGCCGGTAGGCATCGACATCGAGCGCGCCGCTGTCATCGATCGGCACGACCTTCAACACCGCGCCCGTCTGCCCGCATACGAGTTGCCACGGCACGATGTTCGAGTGATGTTCCATCGCGCTGATCAGGATCTCGTCGCCGGGCTTCGCGAGAGGACGCACATAGCTCTGCGCAACCAGGTTGATCGCTTCCGTCGTGCCGCGCACGTAGACGATTTCCTCCGCGCGCGCCGCATTGATGAAGCGCGCAATCCGTTCGCGCGCACCTTCGTACGCGTCCGTGGCGCGCTGCGACAACTCGTGCACGCCGCGATGCACGTTCGCATTTGCATGCTCGTAGTAGTCGCGCTGCGCGTCGATCACGGCCGAAGGTTTCTGGGTAGTCGCGCCGTTGTCGAGATACACCAGTGGATTGCCGTGTATGAGCTCGCGAAAGATCGGGAAGTCGCTTCGCCAACGCGCCACCGTCTCGTCGTCCGGGATCATCACAGGTTCGATCGGTTTCATACCAGTCCCCGAATGCGCTCACCTTCCGGCGTGCGCGCGAGCAGCATTTGCGTCAGTCGGTCGCGCACCGCCTCGATACGCACGTGCTCCAGACTGCTGCGCGCAAACGCCCAGATGAGCAAAGCCCGCGCCACGCGTTCGTCGATGCCGCGTGAGCGCAGATAGAACAGCTGGTTCTCGTCAAGCTGGCCAACGGTTGCGCCATGCGTGCACTTGACGTCGTCGGCATGGATCTCCAGTTGCGGCTTCGTGTCGATCTGCGCATCGCGCGACAACAGAAGATTGAAGTTTGACTGATGCGTGTCGGTCTGCTGCGCGTGACGATGCACGACCACGTTGCCGTTGAATACGCCATGTGACGCACCGTCGAGCACCCCGCGGTAGTGCTCGCGGCTCGTTCCGTGCGGTTTCTCGTGATCGATGCGCGTGTGATGATCGACATGCTGCCTCGCGCTCGCGATATACAGCCCGTTCAGTTCGGCGCGGGCATCGGCGGCCTGCAGCCGTGTGTCGATCTGCGTACGCGAGAGTGCCCCACCGAATGCGAACGAGTGCGACGTGAAGCGGCTCGCCCGCCGTTGCGAGACGTCGACATGCGCAATATGGAACGCGCTGCGTGCTTCATGGTGGACGCGGCAATGCTGCACGTCGGCCTCGTCGCCCGCCACGATCCTCGTGACGGAATTGACCAGATACGCGTCGTCGGAAAAACCGGCAAACTGCTCGACGATCGAGCACCGCGAGCGCCCGTCCGCCAGTACCGTGTTGAACGGATGTATCGCGAGGCCGGCTTCGTCGGTCAGGAACAGCATGACGAGCGGCGCATCGATCGCACAGTCCGGCGGCAGCAGGACCACGTAACCGTCGCTCAGGAACGCCGTGTTCAGGGCCGCGAAGCCATCGGGCGCTGCCTGATGCGCAATGACGGCTTTCAGCCGCTCCGGTATCTCACGAATGGCACGCGTGAGACTGCCGACAAATGCGCCGTCCGGCAACGGCGGCATGCGCGACAGCTTCGGCATATGGCGGCCGTTGACGAACACGAGCCGACCCGCTGTCCCGTAGGGCACGAGATCGTCGACGATGCGCTCCACATCCAGGTCGTCGCTGCGCCGCGACGTGAAATGCCATGACCGCTTCGCGATGGTCGCCACATTCGTGTACTTCCAGTCTTCGAGCCGAGTTGTGGGAAAGCCAAGCCCTTCGAATTTTTCGAACGCCTGGCGCCTCGCGCTGCGCAACCACGGAAGTTCCGCGCCGGGCAGCGTACTCGACAGGGTCTGGAAAGACTGATGGAGGTACTCGAGCGTCGGTTCACTCATTTGACGTCTACTCCTCGCGATATCGCGTATGACCGCCTCGTGTCAGTACGGGTTAGGCGGCCCAGAATCCGGCCCGTTCGGCGCATCCGCATCGAGCCATCCATAACCCTTGCGCTCCAGTTCAAGTGCCAGCTCGCGCGTTCCGGATTTCGCGATACGCCCCTTTGAAAGCACATGCACGCAATCGGGCACGACGTATTCGAGCAAGCGCTGGTAATGCGTCACCAGAACGATTGCGCGGTCCGCATGGCGCATCTGATTGACGCCTCGCGCAACCACTTGCAACGCATCGATATCGAGCCCCGAATCGGTTTCGTCGAGAATCGCGAGGCGCGGCTCCAGCACCGCCATCTGCAGCACCTCGTTGCGCTTTTTCTCACCCCCTGAAAACCCTTCGTTGACCGCGCGATGCAGCAGACTTTCGTCCATCTGCATGAGCGCCATTTTCTCCTTCACCAGTTGCAGGAATTCCATTGCATCCAGTTCGGGTTCGCCGCGGTGCGTGCGCTGTGCATTCAACGCGGCCTTCAGCAGATACACGTTGCTGACACCCGGTATTTCGACAGGGTATTGAAACGCGAGAAAAAGCCCTTCGCGTGCACGCTCTTCCGGCGCGAGCGAGAGCAGGTCACGGCCCGCATACTGCACGCTGCCACCTGTTACGCGGTAATGCTGGTGGCCCGCCAGCACGTTGGCAAGCGTGCTCTTGCCCGAACCGTTCGGGCCCATGATGGCGTGCACCTCGCCCGCGTTCACACACAGATCGACCCCGCGCAGAATCGGCTTGCCTTCTACTTCAACGCTCAGTTTGCTGATTTCTAGCATGACCGTGGTCCCTGTCAGCCCGTGCTGCCTTCAAGACTTACGCCGAGCAGCTTTTGTGCTTCGACGGCGAACTCCATGGGCAGCTCCTTGAAGACCTCCCTGCAAAATCCGTTGACGATCATCGACACCGCTTCTTCCTCCGAAAGGCCTCGCTGTCGGCAATAGAAGAGCTGGTCCTCGCCGATGCGCGACGTCGATGCCTCATGCTCGACCTTCGCGGTCGGGTTTTTCACCTCGATATACGGAACCGTGAGTGCACTGCAGCGATCGCCGAGCAGCAGCGAATCGCACTGTGTGTAGTTGCGCGCGTCCTCCGCCGAGCGGGCAATTTTCACGAGCCCACGATAGGCGTTCCTGCCGTGGCCGGCGGAAATGCCCTTCGACAGGATCGTGCTGCGCGTATTGCGACCCAGATGCGTCATCTTCGTGCCGGTGTCGGCCTGCTGATAGTTGTTGGTGAGCGCCACCGAATAGAATTCGCCGACTGCGTTGTCGCCTTGCAGGATCACGCTCGGGTATTTCCACGTGATGGCGGAGCCAGTTTCGACCTGTGTCCACGAAATCTTCGAGTCTGCTTCACGGCAATCGCCACGCTTGGTCACGAAGTTATAGATGCCGCCGCGCCCGTGCGCATCGCCCGGATACCAGTTCTGCACCGTCGAGTAGCGGATTTGCGCACCCTCCAGCGCGACCAGTTCCACCACTGCAGCATGCAACTGGTTCTCGTCACGCATCGGCGCAGTACAACCCTCCAGATAACTGACGTAGGCTCCCTTGTCCGCAATGATCAGCGTTCGCTCGAACTGTCCCGTGTTCTGCGCGTTGATGCGGAAATACGTGGAAAGTTCGATCGGGCAACGCACGCCCGGTGGGATATAGCAGAACGACCCGTCGCTAAAGACCGCGGAGTTCAGCGCAGCGAAAAAGTTGTCGGTATGCGGCACCACTGAGCCGAGGTATTGCCGCACCAGTTCAGGATGAGTCTGCACCGCTTCCGAAAACGGACAGAACACGATGCCGAGCGCGCCAAGCTTTTCACGAAACGTCGTCGCGACCGACACGCTGTCGAACACCGCATCCACCGCGACGCCCGCGAGGATCTCGCGCTCCTCCAGCGGAACGCCGAGTTTCTCGTACGTGCGCAGCAGTTCCGGATCGACATCCTGCAGACTCTTCGGGCGATCCTTCGGAGCAATCGGCGCCGAATAATACGCAATGTCCTGATAGTCGATAGGCGGGTGCTCAACCGATGCCCAATGCGGTTCGTTCATCGTGAGCCAGTGCCGGTAGGCCGCGAGGCGCCAGGCGAGCATGAAGTCGGGTTCATTCTTCTTTGCTGAAATCAGGCGGATGACATCTTCAGACACACCGCGCGGCAACGTATCCGACTTTACATCGGTCACGAATCCGTGCCGGTATTCGCTCCGGATCAGCTCGTCAATTCTCGATACACTTGAACTCATGCAGACCTCCGCTTTCAGCGTTGCGGCGGCCCGATCGCGCGCTTGGGGCGATCACGGAATCACGTGTGCGTAGCCGCTGGCGGGCTGTCCTGACGGCTCCAATTGCGTCAAACAGCGTGATCCGCCTGGCGACTGCCGTAGCCAATAGCGGATAGCCGTGCATCGGCGAGGCTGCCAATACTCTCCACGGTG